>DASQMW010000257.1:0-23862 GCA_035645295.1 Archangium sp. | reverse complement strand
GCGTTGTGGCCGGTGCCCCACCTCCGGGGTCTCTGAAGCAATACACCCGAACTGGCAGCCCTGACGCGCGCTCCCCAGCGATGCGCCAGCAAGCCGGTCCGCACACGGTGGGTGCCTCCCACCGTGGCTTCGGGGCCACGCCCCCTCCAGGCCTCCACCCTGGAGGGGGCCGTGCGGTCTCCATGTCCCCGGACGTGATTTTTCGAGCAACCCGGGGTCTGCGTCTTGAGCACACCGCCGCGATTGCGTCAGTTGTCGCGCGGCTCGAAACGCGAATCCACTGTCGCCAACAGCCACGTCAGCGCGTCATCCGGCGCGAGCCACGGCAGCGGTACGCGGGCCGTCGGATTGTCGTCTCCATCCGGGTCATTGCCGACATGGCAATGCAGATTCGGATGGCTACAGGGTCCATGCCCCTTCTGTTCCTCGTCCAGATCGATGCGGGCATACCAGGGACGACCCGAATCGGCTGTCAGCCCTCGCAGCCCGATGGCGTAACTCAGCAGAAGGCTGGTGCGCTTCTCCAACACCACGGACACGGTCAACATGGAGTCTGGCCGCAGATGCTCCAGTGTCGAGAGCTTCAAAGCGGAGTGAGCACCTGCCTGCACATCGCCCTTCTTGAAGGACACGTGCACGCGACCTCCCGGATTGGACTCCGCGCCGAGCCAGAACACCGCCGAAGGATGGCAGACCTTCGCCTGAACCAACGATTTCAGACGAGCTCGCAGTCGATGCTCATGATCGGCGCGATCTTTCTGGCGTCCGTCCTCGACAGCTTGGGCCTTGCCACGCCACCCCACCCCAGCGACTGTCATGCCGAGCGCTCCAGGAACAACGCACGATGAGAGCGCAGGAAGTTATCCAGGGTGTCGGGAATCCTTCCGTCCCGATAATCCGCCAGCCACTCTTCAGGCGAACGCCCCACCTCTTCCTGGAAGCGGAGCCGCTCCGCTTCGACGTCCACCGCACCTGCCTGCTCAGAGTCGATCTGCACGCCATTGACCCAGCTCGCCAATGCTGGGAGCTCCGCCATCGCCTGCTGGGCCTCGCCACCCCGGAGCAGGAAGAGCACGACGGGATGGGTACGTCCGCGCAGCATCTCGCGGCCGCCTTCGAGCAACTCGACTGCCTCCCGCTCGTTCCGAGGTGTCAGCAGGAGCAGCCCGGGCTCCGCGGAGAATGCGTCCTGGATGGAAGAGGAACGGCGAACCGGCACCGAGTCGGGTGCCAGCAGCTCGGCCTCCGCCAGCAAGCGCTCCCGGGAGAGGGGCTCGTCGTAGAAGAGGATGACCAGCGGCCGGCCACTCTGGAGAACCCGGGCCAGCCGGGCCGCGAGTGTTCTCATACCAGTCGCAACTCCACGAGAGCGGATTGGCTCACCAGCGGATGTGGATGCACTTCCATCCGGCCACCCGAAGTGGGGTACTCCAAAAGGAGTCCCTGACTGACCAGCCGCAGGCGCCGCTCAAGCGGAACCTCCGAGCCGTCATGCCCGTCCGCATCTTGGAGTACATCCCGATCCCCCTCCCGCAGCAACCGCTGGATGCTCTCCATGTGGTCCATCACGGCATTACGCAGATCCTCGCGCTCCGGAACCTCCCGCTGCTCAAGCGATGCATATCCGGCAGCATCTTGGAGTATCTGGAGGAACATCCTGGGCAATCCCCCACTCGCCCTCGCCGCGGTGGAGAACAGGAAGTCGAGCTGGAGTGAGAGCTCCGTCAGCCCGAGCCTCTTCATGGCAATGGCTTTCAGGAAGCCCATCCCCTCGCGCCGGTAGGTGGGAATGGCCCTGAGAGGAAAGAGCCGGACCCCATCGCTGCTGAGCGAATACGTTCCCGGTCCGGTCACCAGGGAAGAAGGGACGACGAAGACGAGCGCGGCTTCATCACGAAAGGACAGCAGCAACCTCACCGCCGCGAGCGCCGCCGAGTCCTCCGCTTTCTCCAATCCATCCACGAGGAGGGCCACCCGGCCCTGGGGAGCCCCGGCCTTCAGTGTCCGCAGCGCCTGGAGGAACGCATCTCTCGGAGCCAGGGGCACGCCCCCCATGGAGGGCTCCCGCGAGAGTTCTCCCCGGAGGTTCGAGTCGATCTGGACGCCACGGGATTGGGCAACCTCGAGCAAGGCGAGTCCCACACCATGGAACACCCATGAATCCGCCTGGAGCCGGGCAATGGCATCCACCATCCGTGCCGTCTCGGAGGCATCCGCTGGCGCCCCCCGCATGTTGGCGACACGGTCCAACCGGGCAAGAACCACCGCGAATTCTGGCTCGAGCGTCCGCGCGGCCACCGCCAACTCCGTGCTCTTCCCGCACCCGAAAGCGCCCGCGACGGCCAGCGGGCTGAGCCCTGCCCTGACACGTTGGGCCAGCCGGTCCCCTCCATCGAACGGACGCTCGACATAGGCCGAGGTGCCCGGAACGTAGTGCGCAAGCCCAAGTACCTGACTTATCGAGACGCCATCGCGTCTCGCAACCGGCTCGTGCGGAGCCAATCTCTTCCAGTCCAACGTGCTCACGGCATCGACGCTACGGGAAATCTCCCTGGGAACCTAAGGAAACGACGGTCCCCGTCCAGTAGGACACCGGAAGCGCGTGACCTTTCCTACCCTCCTGCCAGCAGCTCCGACAGGCGCGGCCCGAGGAATCCCACCCACAGCACGAGCGAGCCCACTCCCAGCGCCATCGCGGCCAGGGCCTGGCCCTTGCGGCCAATGGGGGGACGGGCCTGGGGATTCACACGCCGCAGCGCGGCCAGGCCCAGCCCCAGCGCCACCGGTGCGAAGAGCGGGAAGAAAACCCCGTACACCCCGAGCTGCACCCCCACCAGCGCCAGGGGATTGTTCTCGTGCCGGTTCCACAGCCGCAGCAGCACGGCGTCCGGGAGGGGCAGCCGGTGGAAGAGCTTGTGCCTCGGGTCCTGGTGGATGGAGACGCCCATGGCCAGGAAGAAGGGGGAGGGGATGACGAGCAGGGGCTCGCCCTGGAGCAGCCCGGCCACGCCCATCAGCAGGGGCAGGACGATGAGCCCCGGCCGCGCCCACCGCTGGCCGAGGAAACTCCCCACGCCCACCCCCGAGCAGGCGAGCAGGAAGCCTCCGGCGGCGAGGTGCCCGCTGGCCAGCAGCGAGAGGCCCGGGCCCAGCAGCACCAGCCCTCCCACGCCGAGGAACCAGGCCCATGTGTCCCGCCGGCCCCACAGCTTCTCCCGGAATGTCTCCAGGTAGTTGACCTCGGGCAGGGCGGCGCATGCGGGGCAGTACACGGCGCCGAGCACCGTGCGGGCACACCCCTCGCAGAAGAAGCCGCCGCAGCGCGCGCAGATGCCCGCGGCCGGAACATCCGGGTGCTCGGCACAGCGGGGAAGGGCGGCGCCCGGGCCATCGGAGGAGACCATGCGCCCCACTCTCTCACGAAGCCGCCCGCCCCTTCCCCGGCGGACGGGGCAGGCGCCGCTTGTTGCCGTCACGCCCCACTCCCACCCTCGAAGGGGAGGGCCACTACGCAGGGACGAGGGACACACCATGGCGGACCACAATTGGGGCAACTGCAAGGGCTGCCGCTTCTTCAACAGCCACAACGCCCAACCCGATGACACCGAAATCGCCCAGTGCGTGCAGCCGGAGCTGCGGGAATTCGAGCTGCAGGTGACGGGCATGAGCGGCTGCAAGGAATTCGAGGCCCGCACCGGTGTCTCCGGCGGCGTCTACCAGGAGCCCGAGGCCTCCACGATGCATTGAGCCGGGCCCCCGCCTACCCCCGCGGCCCGTCGGGTGACGCGAGAGGCCTGCGGGGCAGGCGCACCGTGAAGGTGGTGCCCTCCTCCCGGGTGGAGCGCACCTGCACGGTGCCCCGGTGGGCCTGGGCGATGTGCCAGACGATGTAGAGGCCCAGCCCGGCGCTGGTGCGCACCGTCGTCGTGTCCTCGCCCCGCTCGAAGGGCTCGAAGATCCGGGGCCTCAGCGACTCGGGGATGGGGGGCCCCTCGTTGTGCACGCTCAGGAGCACCTGCTCCCCCTCGTCCCGGAACACCGCGCGGATGGGGGTGTCGGGCGGGCTGTACTTCACCGCGTTCTCCAGCAGGTTGAGGGTCAGTTGCTCCAGCCGGACCAGGTCCCACTCCCCGCTGGTGTCGCCCTGGGCGTCGCACTGGAAGGTGCGCTCCGGGTGGGCGGTCCGCAGCTCCTCCATGAGGCGGGCCCCGATTCCATGCAGGCTCACGGGCTCGGGCACCAGCTGCAACCGCCCTTCGCGGGCCCGGTGGAAGTCGAGCAGGGAGTTGATGAGCCTCACCATGCGGTGGACCCCCCGCCGGATGCGCTCCACGGCCTTGGCCTGCACGGGCGTCAGTCCCCCCAGGCGCTCGAGCTGCTCGGCGCTCATGGACACGGCGGCCAGGGGACTGCGCAGATCATGTCCGACGATGCCCAGCAGCCGGCGCTCGAACCCGGTGGCCCGCCGGTGCTCCCGGGCCGTCCTCCACAGCAGGGCACCGAGCGCCAGCCCCAGCAGCGCCGTGACGCCCAGGCCTCCATAGATGACGCGGAAGGCCCGCTGGCGGATGGCGCCGAAGGTCTCCTGGTCGCGCTTGATGCGCCTCTGCTTGTAGGCCACGAGCGTCGCGAACGCCTCGTCCAACCGGTCCCGCTCCGGCTGCACGTCTCGCAGCAGCAGCTCGATGGACCCCTGGATGTCCCCCCGCTGGCGCAGGGCCATGGCGCGGGACATGGCCTGGAGGACAGCCTCCTGCGCCTGGTGGATGAGCGCGAGCAGCCGCCTGCCCTCCGGTGTATCGATGACGCGGTCGAGCGTGGCGAAGTCCTGGCGCAGCCGCACGAGCGTCTGATCGTATTCGACCCGGAAGCGCTCCTCGCCGGTGAGCAGGAAGGTGCGCGCCTTGCGGGCGGCGTGCTCGCTGTCGATGACGAGCGCGTGGACGGCGGCCAGGTCGCGCATGTCATCCTCCAGGAGCTGGTCGGAGAGCCGCACCGTGGCGCCCAGCTCGTGCATGGCCAGCAACCCCAGCCCCACGGCGGCGAGCACCATGAGGAGGAACGCGGTGAGGAAGACACGCACTTCGGGCCCTTTCTGCATCACCCCGGAAGGATGGGCACGCTAGGAGCGGCCAGTGCCTCCATGCAAGGTGGACGAGCGGAGGAGCTTGGTCCCACCCGGCTCCCCCGCTAGCGTCTCCCCCGTCCGGTTCCCCCTCGGGGACCGGCCCACCTCACACGAGAGGGGAAGCGCCATGCCGGAAGCACGCACGCTGGGAGAAGCCCCGGGACCCCGGGGTCATTGGTTCTGGGGCAGCATCCAGGAGCGGCGCCAGAGCCCGCTCCAGCTCTTCCTGCGCGTCCACCAGGAGTACGGCGACTTCGTCCGGCTGCGCATGGGGCCCACCATCAGCCTGCTGTCCGTCACCAGCCCCGAGCTCATCAAACACGTCCTCGTCGACCACGCGGACAAGTACGGCAAGCCCGCGGGCTTCGTGCGCGACGCGTGGCCCGTGCTCGGCAACGGCCTCTTCACCAGCTCGGGCGACTTCTGGAAGCGCCAGCGCCGCCTCATGCAGCCCGCCTTCCACCGCGAGCGCCTCACCGCGCTCGCCGGCTCCATGGTCGAGGCCACCGGGCAGATGCTCGCCCAGTGGCGTGCCCGCCCCTCCCCCTCCACGCCCCTCGACGTCTCCGCCGAGATGATGCACCTCACCATGGGCATCGTCGGCCGCGCCCTCTTCTCCACCGACGTCAGCGGCACCGCCAACCGCATCGGCCAGGCCCTCACCGTCGCCCTCGCCGAGACGAACCACCGCATCCTCTCGCTCGGCCTCTACGCCCCCGACTTCATCCCCACCGCGCGCAACCGCGTCTTCCGCCAGGCCCTCGACACCCTCGACTCCGTCATCTTCGACATCATCTCCCGCCGCCGCGCCGGACAGACGCAGGGGGAGGATCTGCTCGGCACCCTCATGGCCGCCCAGGACGCCGACACCGGCGAGCGCATGACGGACGCCCAGCTGCGCGACGAGGCCATGACGCTCTTCCTCGCCGGCCACGAAACAACAGCCAACGCGCTCTCCTGGATGTGGCACCTGCTCGCCCAACACCCCGAGGTGGAGGCCCGCGCCCGGGCCGAGGTGGAGCGCGTGCTCGGCGGCCGAGCCCCCACCGCGCAGGACATCCCCCAGCTGCGCTACCTCACCCAGGTGTTCGAGGAGACCATGCGCCTGTACCCGCCCGCGTGGATCATCGCCCGCCAGCCGGTGAAGGAGGACGTGCTCGCCGGAGTGAAGCTGCCCGCCAGCCCGCGCGTCATCGTCGTCATGCCCGCGTACGCCCTCCACCGCAACCCGCGGCTGTGGCCGGACCCCGAGCGCTTCGACCCGGAGCGCTTCTCGCCCGAGCAGTCCGCGGGCCGTCCCCGCATGGCCTACCTGCCCTTCGGTGGCGGCCAGCGGCTGTGCATCGGCAACAGCTTCGCCCTCATGGAGGCCACCCTCATCACCGCCCAGGTGCTGCAGCACTTCCGCCTGCGCGCCGTGCCCGGCCACGCCGTGGAGCCCGAGCCGCTCGTCACCCTGCGGCCCAAGGGCGGCCTGCCCATGCTCGTCGAGCCCCTCCACGCCAGCGCTTAGCGTCCCTCAGCCCACCTCACCCCACCTCCTTTTGTCCACATTCACGCGATTTTTCCGTCTCCGCTGAGAGAAGGGTCGCACCTGAGAAGGGGGTGGGGTACAGGGTGGGGCATGTTCCACCCCAAGGGACCCCGCTTCGTGGAGCTCGTCCAGCAGGGCCTGAGCTCGGTGGAGCGGGGGTATGACCTGCTCGCGCCGAAGTTCGACTACACGCCCTTCCGCACGCCGGACGACGTGCTGAAGGCGAGCCTCGGGCAGGCGGGGCCCGTGGGGAGCATGGCGAGCGCGCTGGACGTGTGCTGCGGCACGGGGGCGGCGATGCGCCACCTGAGGCCGCTGTGCCGGGAGCGGGTGGTGGGGGTGGACCTGAGCCAGGGCATGCTGGACGAGGCGCGCCGGAGGCTGGCGGACGCACCGGGGACGGCGGCGCTGGAGTGGGTCCAGGGGGATGCGCTGGAGCTGCCGTGGCGCGAGGAGTTCGAGCTGGTGACGAGCTTCGGCGCCTTCGGCCACATCCCCGAGGAGGACGAGCCGCGGCTGGTGGAGGCCATCCACCGGGTGCTGAAACCGGGGGGCCGCTTCCTGTTCGTGACGGGAGAGGAGCCCTCGCGGCTGAGGCCGGGCTACTGGATGGCCAAGGCCTTCAACGCGGCGATGCGGGTGCGCAACGCGGTGTGGAAGCCGCCCTTCGTCATGTACTACCTGACGTTCCTGCTGCCGCGCGCGCGGGCGCTGCTGGAGGCGCGAGGCTTCAGCGTGGACGTGCGGCGGAATGTGCTGCCCGAGCCATACGCGCGGTACGGGTTGTGTGTGGTGATCGCCACGCGGCGGTGAGGGAGCCCGGCTGTGCAGCCCTACCTGGAACGTCATAACATGGAGGGAGCCCCCCGCTGGAGTCCCGCCGCCCCCATGTCTCAGCCGCAGCTCACCCCGGATGAGGGCAGGAGTCCCCACCGCCTCTCGCGGGAGGAGGCGCGGTGGCAGTGGAAGATGGCGCGGGTGTTCAGCGCGAGCATCCTCGCGCTCTACGTGCTGGACGTGCTCATCCTGAAGGGCCCGAGCCTCGCGACGCTGCTGGTGCGGGTGGCGTGGGTCGGGGAGATCTTCGTCTATACGGGGCTGTTGGTGCGGTTGGACGTGCGGTGGCTGCCGCGGCTACGAGGGGTCCACGGCATCCTGCTGAGCATGTGCTTCCTGGGGCTCGTCTTCTTCACGGGGGGGAGCGACAGCCCGTACATGGCGATGGTGCCCTCGATGCCGCTGGTGATGGCGCTCATCCAGCCGCAGGAGCCGAAGCTGGCCATCCTCTGCGGGGTGACGAGTGCGCTGGGGGCCCTGGGGATGGTGCTGCTGACGGAGGGCGAGGTGCTGAAGGCGCTGACGTGGGCGGGCACGGTGGGGGCGACGACGTTCTTCGGGGTGTACGGCTCGACGCAGTTCAGCAAGGCGCAGGTGGCGAAGCAGGAGGCGCGGGTGGAGCGCGAGCGCCGCGAGTCGATGGAGAAGCTGACGAAGGCCGAGCACTCCCGAGCGCAGTCGGAGAAGCTGGCCACGGTGGGGAGGCTGGCGGCCAGCGTGATGCATGAAATCAACAACCCACTGGCCTTCGTGTGCTCCAACGTGGAGTTCCTGCGCACGGAGGTGCTGGCGCAGCGGCTGCCGGAGGAGACGCGGCGGGAGCTCCAGGAGGTGCTGGACGAGACGCGCTCGGGGGTGGAGCGGATCCGGCAGATCGTCACGGACCTGAAGGGCTTCTCGCGGATGGACGTGGAGGAGCCGAGCGAGTGCGCGCTGGCGGACGTGGTGACGGACGCGGCGAGGCTGGCGGCGGTGCGGCTCAAGCACGTGGCGAGGCTGAAGGTGGAGATACCGGCGGAGCTGCCGGAGGTGTTCGCGACGAGGCGGAGGCTGGCGCAGGTGATTCTCAACCTGCTGGTGAACGCGGGGGACGCGCTGGAGGAGGCGAAGGTGCAGGGCGGGGAGGTGAGGGTGACGGGGGTGGCGGAGGAGGGGAAGGTGACGCTGCTGGTGGAGGACAACGGCCCGGGCTTCGCGCCGGAGGTGCTGCCGAGGCTCTTCGAGTCCTTCTTCACGACGAAGGGGCCGGAGAAGGGGACGGGGCTGGGGCTGACGATTTCGAGGGAGATGGTGGAGCGCTTCGGGGGGACGCTGAAGGCGGAGAACCGGCCCGAGGGAGGCGCGCGGCTGCGCCTGGAACTTCCGGTGCACAAGCCCGCCTGACAAAGCGCCGCGGCCCAAGGGCCCCTGGCGAAGAGTACCCCTCGCCCCCCGGGAGAGGAGCCCCCCGTCGTTCAAAGGGGGGGCAAGCCCCCCGGGGTGAGGGTGCCTGACGCCCCGGGTTGCCCCCGTGCCCAGAACCCGATTCCCCGAGGGATTCGCGCTCTACGGGGAACAAGTCACGTGCTAAGCGGTTTGGTTTCCGCACACCGAGGAGGAAACCGCTCCGCATGAAGAAAGCGCTCATCACCGCCGCCGTCCTCGCCTTCGGCCTTCCGGCCTTCGCCCAGCAGCAGCAGCAAGAGGCGAAGCCGCTCGGGCCCGGGCGTGAGGCGCTGGCCATCCCCTACGAGAAGTACACGCTGCCCAATGGCCTGGAAGTGCTCCTGGCCCAGGACAAGAAGCTGCCCGTGGTGGCCGTGAATGTCTGGTACCACGTGGGCGCCTACCACGAGCAGCCGGGCCGCACCGGCTTCGCGCACCTCTTCGAGCACATGATGTTCCAGGGCTCCAAGCACGTGCCGGACGACGTGCACATCGCGATGCTCGAGCAGCTGGGCGCGAACGATCTCAACGGCACGACGAACTTCGACCGGACGAACTACTTCGAGACGGTGCCCACCAACCACCTGGCCACGGCCCTGTGGCTGGAGAGCGACCGGATGGGCTTCCTGCTGGACGCGCTGGACGAGAAGAAGATGCGCACCCAGCAGGAGGTGGTGAAGAACGAGCGGCGCCAGGGCGTGGAGACGCGCCCCTACGGCATCGCCCAGGAGAAGCTCTGGAAGACGCTCTTCCCCGCGCCGCACCCGTACCACGGGAAGGTCATCGGCTCGCTGGAGGACCTGGACGCGGCCACGGTGGAGGACGTGAAGGGCTTCTTCCGCAAGTGGTACGCGCCGTCCAACGCGACCCTCACGGTGGTGGGGGACTTCGAGCCGAAGGAGACGCGCGCCCTCATCGAGAAGTACTTCGGCACGCTGCCCAGCGGCCCCAAGCCGGAGAAGCCCGAGGTGGCCCCGGTGAAGCTGACGGGTGAGAAGGTCATCCGCCACGACGAGGTGGTGGGCACGCTGCCGCTGGTGACGATGTCCTGGCACAGCCCGCCGTACCTCAGCGAGGGAGACGCCACGGCGGACGTGCTGGCCAACGCGCTGGCCACGGGCAAGTCCAGCCGCCTCTACAAGCGGCTGGTGCTGGAGAAGGGCCTGGCGCAGAGCGTGAGCGCCACCCAGCAGAGCCTCGGGGCGCAGTCCGTCTTCAGCATCGAGGCGGTGGCACGGCCGGGGGTGTCCAGCGACGCGCTGGTCAAGGAGATGGACGCGGTGCTGGAGGAGGTGCGCCGCGGAGGCATGACGCAGCAGGAGTTGGACCGGGCGCGCACGCGCTTCGAGACGCAGATGCTGGCGGGGCTGCAGTCGGTGGGCGGCATCGGTGGCAAGGCGGACGTGCTGCAGAGCTACAACCACTACCAGGGAGATCCGGGTTACCTCGACGAGGATCTGGCGCGCTACGACGCGGTGACGGCGGAGCGGGTGCGGGACTTCGCCCGCGAGTACCTCAAGCCCGACGCCCGCGTGGTGCTGCACGCCGTGCCCGCGCACAAGGGCCCCATTTCCGCCGCGAAGGAGATGCACTGATGCGCCGCTTGTTCATCGCCCTGTCCCTCCTGGCGCTCGCCGCTGGCTGCAAGACGGCCCCCGAGCCCGTCCCCGAGGCTCCCCAGCCGCCGGAGACCCCGGCCCCGCCAGCGGAGGATCCCCACGCCTTCCGCCACCAGCCGCCGAAGCCGGACGAGCCGCCCGAGCTGGTGCTGCCGAAGTTCGAGCAGGCGAAGCTGGACAACGGGCTCACCGTGCTGGTGAGCACGCGCAAGGAATTGCCGCTCGTCTACGCGGGGGTGGCCTTCGCGGCGGGAGGCTCGCAGGATCCGAAGGGCAAGTGGGGCCTGGCGGACGTCACGTACAAGATGCTGCTGGAGGGCGCGGCCGGGAAGGACACGACGGCGTTGGACCAGGCCTTCCAGGACCTCGGGGTGTCGCCCGCGGTGAGCACCAACCCGGACGGGGCGTTCATCGGGACTCGGGTGCTGAAGAGGCACTCGGACACGGCGCTGGGGCTGCTCTCGGACGTGGTGCGCAAGCCGAACCTGGCGCAGAAGGACTTCGACCGGCGCAAGAAGCTGCAGCTGGCCGAGCTGGTGCGCGCCATGGGCAGCCCGGGCTTCCTGGCACAGCAGGCGTATCTGGACGCGGTGTTCGGCCCGGAGCATCCGTATGGGCACCCGGTGAGTGGACTGCCGGCGACGGTGGACACGCTGACGCTGAAGGACGTGCGCTCCTTCTACGAGAAGAGCGTGGGCCCGAAGGCGGCGGCGCTGGTGATGACGGGTGACATCACCCTGGACGAGGCGATGGGGCTGGCGAAGAAGTACTTCGGCGACTGGAAGGGCGGCGCGATGCCGCCGCCGGTGCCGCCCACGCCCGCGGCGACGCCCCGGCAGCAGGTGGTGTACGTGCCCAAGCCGGGGTTGGATCAGACGATGATCGTCGTGGGCCGGCCGGGCATCTCGGTGGGGCACCCGGACGAGTACGCGCTGGACCTGGCGACGACGGTGTTCGGCGGCTTCTTCGGGAGCCGGCTGAACATGAACCTGCGCGAGGACAAGGGATACAGCTACGGGGCGGGGGCGAGCGCGGACGCGCGGCTGGGCGTAGGGCCGCTGACGGCCTCGTCGGCGGTGCGCAAGGACGTGACGGGCCTGGCGCTCAACGAGTTCATCGGGGAGATGAAGGGGATTCAGGAGCGCCCCATCACGGAGAAGGAGCTGGCGGCGGCGCGCGAGGGCCTCATCCGGGCGATTCCGGGCGAGTTCGAAACGGTGGAGGGCCTGGGCTCGAGCGCGGCGACGCTCTTCTTCCTGCGCCGGCCGATGGACGAGTACGCGCGGACGGTGGCGGGACTGGAGAAGGCGACGTCGGCCGAGGTGCAGCGGGTGGCGGAGGCGTACCTGGGCCCGGCGGCGATGCAGGTGGTGCTGGTGGGAGACCCGGCGGTCATCCAGGAGCAGGTGGGCCCGCTGGAGCTCGGCAAGCTGACGCCGAGGGAGCCGGTGGCGCCCCCGGCGAAGAAGTAGGCAGGGAAGAAGCAGGCAAGGGAGAGGGCCGGGGTAAGGGTAGACGTCAACCCCCTCTCTCCCCGTCAACCCCCTCTCTCCCCGTCAACCACCCCTCTCCCCCCGGGAGAGGGACGGGGTGAGGGTGCCCGTCCCCCGGGCTCCCCCCGTGCACCAACCCGCGGCCTCAGTCCTGATCCTTGTCCCGCTCTTCCTGGCCGCGGAGGATGCGGACCTCCTCATCGGCCTCGTCGATGGGGCTGCGGATATCGGGGACGTAGCCGCCGACCTCGGCATCGCTGTCGAGGGCGAACTTCTGCTCGCGGGTGCCGTGGATGGAATCCGCGGAGTAGAGGGGGAGGGTGTCATCGGCCTCGAGGCCGCGCTCGACGCGGTCCTTGGCGAAGGGAGGCTTGCCTTCCTCGTTCTCCCGCGGGTGCACGGGGTTGTACTTCCTCCCCTTGTCATTCTCGTTGGCCATGGTGACGGCTCCTCATGGAATGCGGACGCGCGGGGTTGCGCGACCCTACGAGGTTCAATGTGGGGCGCATGCGGGGCGCTCCAAGCTTCCCGGGGAGGGACGAACGCCCGCACGGCTGGCCGGTGCACGAGAGGCCCGGCGCGTGAGGGATTGCGCGCATGAGTGCCCCCGCTCCCTCGACGGCCCTCCCGGACGCCCCGCCCTGCCCGCACCACCCGGAGGGCTGTACGCCAGCACGCGGGTGCGGCTCTTCATTCAAGCTGGAGGTAGACCGCGAGCGCCTGGAGCGGCTGTGGGACGCGCGGGAGAACAACCCGCTCGCGCGCGACGCCCTGGGGTGCGGAGTGGCCGGGCTGGTGCTGCCGGTGGCGGCGCCGGTGGCGATGGTGCTGGGCCTCCTGGGCCTGCACCGGGTGAAGCCCGAGGCGAAGCCTCCCATCGGCAAGAGAAACCAGGCCCTCGCGGGCGTGGTGCTCGGAGGGACTGGCCTGATGTTCTGGGCGGTCGTCCTGCTGTGGCGCCTGTCCCTGGGACTGTCGCCGCTGCCGTGGTGACGGGCCCTGTGCAACACCGTCTCAGGGCCGGAGCGGGTCCACCCCGGCCCTGAGAAGCACGTCTTACGGAGCGACGACCTGGATGTCCCCCGCCGAGGAGGGCAGCTCGTTGTCACCAATCGTGGCGGTGTGGCCGTAGCCGAGCTGTCCCTGGCCGCCGTAGCCCCAGCACCGGGCCTTGCCGGTGTTCAGCAGGGCACAGGTGCGATCGCCGCCGGCCGAGAGGGCGTAAGCGGAGGCCCCTGCGAGGTCCACGGTGGAGGCGGCCGGCCGGTAGAGATAGGTGGTGTGGCCGTAGCCGAGCTGGCCGTGGTTGTTGAGGCCCCAGCACTTGACGCCACCGGTGCTCAGCAGGGCGCAGGTGTGGTCCTGGCCCAATTGGTCGTTCTTGCCCGCGACGATCTGCAGCACACTCTCTCCCACATCCACATCACCGGCCGAAGCGGGCGTCTCGTTATCACCAATCTGGGTGGTGTGGCCGTAGCCGAGCTGGCCGTAGCCGTTGTAGCCCCAGCAGCGCACCGTGCCCGTCTCCAGCAGGGCGCAGGTGTGAAGGGAGCCCGCGCTGAGCTGCTTGACGGGGCCGCCCACGTCGACCTCGCCCACCGTGGAGGGGTGCTCGTTGTCCCCCACGTAGTGGGTGTTGCCATGGCCGAGCTGGCCGTTGGGGTTGTAGCCCCAGCAGCGCACCTTGCCCGTGGTGAGCAAGGCACAGGTGTGGTGGCTGCCAGCGGCCACGTCCTTGACGAGCCCCCCCACGCTCACATCGCCCGCCGTCCACACCGCCTCGGTGTCACCCACGTTGTTGCGGTGACCGTAGCCGAGCTCGCCGTTGGCGTTGTAGCCCCAGCAGCGCACCTTGCCCGTGGTGAGCACCGCACAGGTGTGGTAGCCCCCCGCCGCGAGCCGGGTGGCCCGGCCACCCAGGTTCACGTAGCCCTGGCTCGCCACCGGCTCTCCATCGCCCACGTTGTCCGTGGTGCCATAGCCGAGCTGGCCGTAGTCGTTGCGGCCCCAGCAGCGCACGAAGCCGCTGTCGAGCAGGGCACACGTGTGGTCGCCGCCCGCGACGACCTGGATGGCATTGCCCACCAAGTTGACGTTGCCCGCCGTGTACGGGTGCTCGTTGTCACCAATCCAGGTGGTGTTGCCGTAACCGAGCTGGCCGGAACCGTTGGTGCCCCAGCAGCGGACATAGGCATTGTCCAGCAGCACGCAGGTTTGATTGAAGCCGGCACTGAGGCCCTGCAGACCGCCGAGGTCGCCCACGTCATAGAAGTCATCCGGGAACTGGTCCGGCGTCAGGGCGTACGTCAGGGTGGTCACCCCGCCCTGGGCATCGGTGACGGCCAGCTTCAGGGTGCCCTGCAGCAGGGGCGAGTAGTCCACCATCCGGGTGGGGTTGGTGGTGCCCTCGTCGGTGAAGGACGGGCCGGCGACGGAGAAGCTCCACTTGTAGGAGAGCTCCGAGACGGGGCCGTCATCCACCACGGTGGCCTTCCACAGCACGTCGCTGGTGTCCACCGGGCGGTGCGCCGCGATGGCGTTGATGACGGGGTTGAACACCACCTTGATGACCGGCTCGAGCGCGTCATCGTGCGTGACGGGCACCACGCGCGTCTTGAACGTCGTCTTCACCGAGTGGCCCGCCTCGTTGGTGACGGTGACCTCGTGGGTGAACTCGGCCTCCTCGGTGACGGCCGGCGGGTTGTACTGGCTGACGAAGGTACCCGCGGCGGCCTTCAGCGTGAGGGTGCCCCGCTGGGGCAGGAAGCTGCCTCCGCCCGCGGCCCCGTTGATGACGTAGCTGAGCTTCTCTCCCGTGCTGGCCACGACGGAGAAGCTGATGTTGCCGCGTTTGTCCTCGGGGAAGAACTCCGGGATGGTGATGCGCGTGATGCGCGGCAGGGTGATGGCCTGCCCGTTGTTGGCGGGCGCCAGGGCGATGGTGACGACTTCGTTGTCACCCGTGAGCGTCTGGTCCGTGGTGCCGCTGAACAGCTGGGTGTTGGAGGCGTCGAAGGCCTTGGCCAGGAAGGTGATGAGCTTGCCCTTGGGCAGGAAGGGCAGGGTGCCCGACCACTTGTTGTCCGCCTTGATGAGCTCGAAGTTCTCGTAGATGAGCGTGTCGGTGCTCGCCTCCTTCACGTCGATGCGCACGCGGGTGATGTCCGCGGGGGAGAAGGCCAGGGAGGAGACACGCCCCGGGAGGGAGACGGGAGCGGTGCTCGCCTCCTCGATGGCGATGGAGAAGGAGGCGCTGGCGGCCTCGGTGGCCGGAGCGGGGGGCGTCTTGTCCGAGCTGCAACCGGTGCCCATCAACAGCGCGGGCAGGAGCAGGAGGCTCCCCAGCAGACTCCGGGGGAGACGGAAATTCCACGAGCAAGTCATTGCGATTCTTCCTTGAAAGAAGCTGCGAGCCCTCGGCAAGGCTGGCTTGGCTCGGGAGACACGCCTCCTGTTCCGCGGAGAGCGGTTGGGAACACGTGGCCGCGAACCTTGCCGGCGTCTTGAAAAGGGAGTGCTGGACGCCCGCCCAGGGGATTGAGGATGCGCCTTTGCTTTCCTCACATGACTGGGCGGCATGGCTATGTTCCTTAGAAACCAAGAATGTGCAAAAAAAGTTACATCGGTAACGAAGACCCTGACCTCTGCGGTGTTGGCGCCAGTAGAGACATCGAAAGGTAGTGCGATGGCCCGCACCACGAGCCACCCGCCGGCAAGCAACCGGCCCGCACCTGCCGCGCGGGCTCGCCAAGGCCCAGGGGCTGATTCTCGACGGCTTCGACAGAGCCGCGAGCTCGGCGGACGGGAAGCGGAGGCCGGAGCCGCCCTCCGACTCGAGGAGACCGCGAGCGGCTTGACACCGAGCGGCACGGTTCCTATTTAACCTCTTGGTTATTTAACCAGAAGGTTCAATGCCACTGCCGCCCGATCGCCTCGATGCCACGTTCACCGCGCTCGCGGATCCGACCCGGCGGGCCATCCTCGCGCGCCTGGCGGAAGGGGAAGCCTCGGTGATGGAGCTGGCCGAGCCCTTCGCGATGAGCCTCCCAGCCATCTCCAAGCACCTCAAGGTGCTCGAGCGCGCGGGGCTCATCTCGCGGGGGAGGGACGCGCAGCGGCGTCCATGCCGGTTGGAGACGGCTCCGCTCCAGGAGGCCACCGAGTGGGCGGAGCACTACGTCCGCCTGGGGGAGGAGCGCCTGGACCGCCTGGACGACGACCTCCAGGAGCTGCAGCGCACGGAGAAGAAGGGCCCCAGGAAGTAGAGCCACCGCGCGGAGCACGGTGAGCAGTGTGTGGCCGACGGCCGCGGCGCTCGAGGCGGTGAAGCAGTTCGGAGTCGTCGCGGGTGGGAAGCAGAACCTGGACAAGCTGGAGGAGCACCTGGCGAAGCAGCGGGCCTGGCCGGACGGGGCTACGCGAGCCGCTGGATGCGGGGGGCGCGGAAGCGAACGCGCGAGCCCTCGTGGTGGGTCTGCAGACCGAGGCGTCCGGAGCGGGGCTTGTGCGTGGGCGCGGTGAAGGCGCACACCTCGACGCCATTGAGCACGACGCGCAGCTCCAACCCCCGGGCGAGGATGTCGAAGGAGTTCCACTCGCCCAGGGGACGGGAGGCGAGCTGGAGCGCGGGCGCGAGCGTGTAGAGGGCGCCGGTGAGGTGCGAGGAGCTGCCCAGGGTGTCGTGCTCGGGGTCCACGCCGCGGTCGTCGATCTGCACCTCGAAACCGGCCTTCCAATCGGGCTGCTTGCGCGCGAGCTCGGCGGTGGGGAAGCGGAAGAAGACGCCGGAGTTGTCCTCGATGGAGTGGGCGAGCCAGTCCACCTGGAGGCGGAAGTCGGAGAACTCGGAGGGGGTGTACCAGAGGAGACCGGAGCCGCCCTCGGACTCGAGGAGGCCGGGGCCCACGGGGACGAAGCGGCCCTCGCCGGCCATGGCCCAGGCGCCGGGAGTGTCGAAGGACAGGGTGTCGAAAGAGTCCATGAGCCTCATGGGTGGACGATGGAACGCGCCCGGGGAGGGATGGCACACGCGGCTGAAAGTGACTGCATGGAAGCCCCCCGTCTGGCGTTGCCCTACCCTGAAGCAACACGGGCCGGAGGTAACGGCAAACGGCGAGAGGGAGGAGTGAAGGACACTGCCCGCGTCGGATTCACGGCAGACAGGGAGGAATTCGTTCACCTGGACGACGGACGGAGCGGAGCGCTGTCGGGGCTTGGGTTCCTCCCGGGGTCTGGCCGGTGTCAGGGGGAGGACGTACATTTTCGCCATGGCCCGTAGACCTGAAGATCTCTCCCGGCTCGCACGGGAACTCGCGGAGCTGACGCCCGAGGAGAGCGCCCAGGTCATGGCCGAGGTCGAGCGCCAACAGCGGAAGTTCCGCCCGCTGCCGCAGGGCTTCGAGCCTCCCGTGCTCGAAGACGGCACCGAGTGGACCGGAGGCTCGCTGAGCCGCGAAGAGCTGTATGCCGAGGATGGCCGCTGATCCTGTCCTCCTCGACACGAGCCTGCTGGTTGCCGCATCGGTCGGTCAGCATCCGGGCTCTCTGGCGGCCAGGGGCTAGCTCGCCACGCTGAGGTTCGAGGCAACCAGGTCCACGACTGCAATCTCGTCGCGGTGATGCGGGTCCACGGTGTCCATCGGGTGGCCACGCGGAACGCCGTGGACTTCCAGCGCTACGCGAGCCTCCTCCACGTCGAGTCCGTCACCCCTTGACCCAGAACCTCCCCGGCCCCTCACAAGGACCAGCCGAGCGACAGCTGGGCGCGGGGAGCCACGGTCACGCTCCACGGGCTGAAGCCGGGGAGGGCGGGCCGGTAGAGGGCATCGGCAGGCGTGTGGCCTGGCTCGCGGGCCTTCGTTAGGGTGAGGTCATGTCCGCGAACAGCTCCGAGTCTCCCTTCGTCACCGCCACCACCTGGAAGGCGCTCGGGGAGGGGCGCTACCAGGGCCCCATCCGCCCCGAGTGGTTCCAGGGCCGCGGGGCCTATGGCGGGATGCTCGGAGGGGCGCTGCTGCGCTCGATGATGCGCGAGCTGAACGAGCCGGCCCGCGCGCCGCGCTCGCTCACCGTGCACTTCTGCGCGCCCGTCACCGAGGGCGAGGCCTCGCTCGTGGTGAGGACGGAGCGCGCGGGGCGCCAGGTGACGCACCTGTCGGCGCGGATGGAGCAGGCGGGGCAGGTGACATGCCTGGCGAGCGCCACCTTCGCCACCTCGCGCGAGACGCCGCTCGTCTACACGGACGCGCGCCCGCCGCAGGTGCCATCTCCGGAGGACGTGTCCCCCGTGCCGGACGCGATGCTGCCCACCTTCGGCGCGCAGTTCGACTACCGCTGGTGCGTGGGCGCCGTGCCCTACTCGGGAGCCGCCGAGGCCCGCGTGGGTGGATGGATTCGCCCGCGCGTCCCCGCGCCGCTCGATGCGCCGCTGGTGGTGGGGCTGCTGGATTCCTTTCCCCCCGCGGCCTTCGCCCGGATGGAGGGCTTCTGCAACGGCGCCACCATGGACTACACGGCGCACTTCTACGCGCCGCTGCCGCTCGAGGCCGCGCCGGACGCCTTCTACCTGCGCACCGGCCACTCCCGTCACGCCGCGCACGGCTACGCGGATGACCTCGCGGAGCTGTGGAGCCAGGACGGGCAGCTGCTCGCCCAGCTGCGTCAGATGGCAGCCGTGTTCCCCGCGAGCCGGTAAAACGGATTGGAAACGAGGGGCTGGTCCTCCAGGAAGGAGGCCGGCCCTTTCTTCATGCGGGGGAGTCCCGGCGGTGGGATGGCGCCGGTGAGAATTCTCACGGGGCGTAGGAGGCGGGGGTTCGCTGGGGGCCACTTCCGCTCCACGCGGGGCTCAGGTAGTTTCCGCCGCCCCTGCGTTCGGCAGTTCCGCAGTACGCAGCAAACCGAGGACATCAACGATGGCACGCATTTCCCAGGACCAGGCGCAGGAGCGCCACGCGTTCCTGCTCGACCTCTTCCGCAACCAGCCGGACATCAGCCGCAACGAGGCGATGGACGCCTACAAGGACAAGTTCGGGGCCTCGCTGAACGCGAAGACGTTCAACGAGCTGCGCGAGCAGGCGCTGCGTGATGCGGAGAACGAGAAGGCCGAGGAGAACGTGAGCGAGCCCGAGGAGACGCCGGTGGAGGAGACGAAGCAGCGGGTGGTGGCGGCGGCGCCGGATCTGACGAACGGTGCGGGGGCTCCGGCGGCGGCGAAGAAGCCGAAGGCGAAGGGCGTGGGCGCGAAGAACGTGTTCGTGGACGCGACGCAGGAGCAGCTGCAGTTCCTGGAGAAGGTGCTGATCCAGTTGCAGGACTCGGGCGCGAACAACGTGCGCATCGACCACTCGACGGACCGGTGGATGGTCCTCACGGTGGAGTCGAAGTAGTCCGCATCGCCCATCCGTCCCAGCAGCACCACCCAGAATCCCCTCCCTCTCCCCCCGGGAGAGGGTCGGGGTGAGGGTGCCCGCCCCCGTGTTCCACCTCGAGTGTCAGAGCGTGGGGGTATGGAGTTTCCCAGCGGCCGCCGTGCCCCATCAGGGCGCACGGGCCGCGGGGGGAACACCGAATCACCTACACCCATCAAGGCCCTTCCCTCCGGTTCATCGACGATGACCCACCGGTGGGCCTCGCTTTGCGCGAAGGAGCAACGACAGATGAAGGGAATGAGAGCGGCCACGGGATTGGCGCTGTTGCTGGGAGTGGCGGGGCAGGCGCAGGCGGCGGAGCCCTATGCCAAGCAGGTGATCCATTCCGTGGTGCTGACGGGAAACGTGGGCAACAACAACGCGAACCCGTTGGATGTGCTGGGGGCGCCGGACAGCAAGTTCCTGGCGATGGGCGGCCCGGGCGCCCACGTCGTGCTGGACATGGGGGATACGCCCATCGTGAACGGGAGCGGACCGGACCTGGAGGTCCGCGAGCAGGGCAGCGCGACGGGAGGAGTCGACGAGCTGTACCGCGTGCTCATCTCCGATAGCACCGATCCGGCCAGCTTCGTGGAGGTCGGTACCGGCTCGGCGTTCAGCCTGCTGGACATCGCCGGGACGGGGCTGTCCTCGGCGCGGTATGTGCGCATCGAGGATCTGTCCACGGCGACGAGCAACTCCAGCACGCCGGGCTCGGACATCGAGTCGGTGACCTCGTTGCAGTCGTCGGTGAACGGCTCGCTGCCTCCGGTGACGGGGCTGTCGTACACGCTCACGGGCAATGGCGTGCGGCTGTTGTGGACGCGCATGACGGGCTCGGGCGTGCTCGGCTACAACATCCGCCGGAGCACGAACGGCTTGCGTTTCGACAGCACGGCGAACTGGACCGTGACGGACCTCGACACGGCCTTCCTGGATACGCAGACGAGCCTGGTGGGGGATGTCTGGTACGCGGTGAGCGTGCGGTACACGGGAGGAGAGAGCACGCTGCAGGTGGTGCACGTTCCGTCCAGCAAGCTGACGCTGCACGACCAGGTGGTGCACCTGGGAGACACCACCGTGGCGGGCTGGGAGCAGCCGTCCCCGTCCAGCAACAAGCTGACGCTGACCTTCAACCTGCCCGAGGTGCCTCGCGGGCCCATGGTGAAGCTGGACTTCCAGGCGTTCGACGTGGACATCACCCGCAACCGGGTGATCATCAATGGCCATGGTCCGCGCTCGCTGCCGATGCAGGATGCCGCGTCCTGGCTGGGCGTGTCGCTCCTCGTCGAGAGCGGCCAGTTCCTCCAGGGGACGAACACCATCGAGATCTACAGCCGCGACAGCTCCGGCGGTAACGGCACCAACAGCCTGGACGATTTCCAGCTCGGGAAGATCGAGCTGACGCGGATGAATCCGTAGCCCAAGTCCCACCCTCTCCCCTCGGGAGAGGGCCGGGGTGAGGGTGCCCGCCCCCGTGTTCTACCCCGTGAGGGGGAGAGCGAACCGGGGGCGGAGCGCGGAAGTCCCCGGAGAGGATTAGAAGTCGCCGGAGCCGCTGGGGCTCACGGCGGGGACGAGCTTGGAAGGAGCCTCGGTGGCGTCGAAGGCGCGGGGGCGCAGCAGGCGCAGGGTGAGGACGAGGGCGAGGAAGAGCACGGCGCAGCTCGCGGTGACGAAGCGCACGCCGATGCGATCGGCGAGGGCGCCCTGGGCCCACACCCCGGCGGCGTACCCGACCCCGAGCATCATGCTGTAGAGGCTGTGGATGCGGGCCTGCAACTCGCGGGGGACGCGCAGCTGGCACAGGGTGTTGAGGCCGGTGAGGGTGGCCATGTAGAGCCAGCCCAGACCCACCATGGCGAGCGCGGCGAGGTGGAGGGTGGGGGCCAGCCAGTAGAGGGCGGCCACGGGGCCGATGAAGAGCAGACACCCCTCGAGCACGCGCTGACGGCCGAACCTCGCCACGAGGGGGCCGAGCACGACGGCGGCGATGACGGCGCCGACGCCCTGGGCGGTGACGAGCAGGGAGGTGGCGGCGGCGCCCTGGTGGAAGACGCGGATGGCGTACACGGGCACCAGGCCGATGAAGGGGGCCACGAGGGTGCACATCGTCAGGGTGCCCATCATGGCGAGGAAGATGCCGGCGTCCTCGCGGGCCACGCGGGCGCCGCGGACGATGCCGGGCCAGAGCTCATCCTGGGACAAGGTGCTGGCCTTGGCCGAGGGGCGCACGCGCGAGAGGGCGACGAGCACGGCGATGAAGGACAGGGTGTTGACGAGCAGGGCCCAGGCGATGCCATGGGTGGAGAGCACCACGGCGGCGAGCGCCGGGCCGGTGATGCGGCCCAGGTTGAACTGCGCCGAGTTGAGGCTGACGGCGCTGTGCAGGTCCTCGGGAGGGACGAGCTCGGAGACGAGGGCGGTGAAGGCGGGGTTGGTGAGGGCGCTGACGCAGCCGTTGAGGAAGGAGATGACGGCGACGGCGGGCACGGTGAGGTGGCCGGTGAAGGCGAGCACGGTGAGGATGCCGGCCAGCAGCGCGTGCAGCAGGGTGCCCACGGCGACATAGGTGCGCCGATCGAAGCGGTCCGCGAGCGCCCCGGCGACGGGAGACAGCACGAGGGCGGGGATATACGTGAGGGCGGCGATCCCGCCGGTGGCCTCGGCGCGGCCGGTCACGGTGGTGACGAAGACGCCCAGCGCGAGGATCTCCATCCACGTGCCGATGTTGGAAACGAGCGCGCCAGACCAGACGTGGACGAAGTTCCGATGCCCGAAAGCACGGAGCGAGGAGAAGCGCGACAGGTGGAGGGCAGTCACGGCGCTTTCCTTGTAACGCACCTGGGTGACGTGTGCCCGGTGGGCACCTGCGCACACGGAGCCGAGTGCATGCCCGCCAACTGGCTGGGCAGACACCCGGCAAGCCTCCAGTGACGGCGAAGTCCTATGAACACAAACAAGAAATGGAACCCACCGGGGCCGGCCGGAAAAAACAAGAGCGCCCGGGCAAACCCCGGACGCTCGAACGAACCCAGAACTCCCTCTCCCCTCGGGAGAGGGCGGGGGTGAGGGTGCCCGTGCCGGTGCTCCTACCCGGCGGACCCCCAGCGCGGGCCCCTACTGCGCGCCCGTGGCGATGGGCCCCTTGCGCGAGGAGATGGAGCCATCGGTACCGATGACGGCGCCGGTCTCGGGGAAGTCCTCGCTGGTCAGACGGCGAACCAGCGGAATGACCTCGCCCGCGGAGTCAGGAACGGGGATGCCCCTGCCCTCCTGCTTCGTGGGGAGGATGCGGCCGGAGCGGAAGCGGCCCTGGGAGTCGAGCTCCACATCGACGACCATGCCGAGCCCCTGGGGGCCCTTGAGGTTGAAGGAGCCGTAGGTGGCGAAGTTGCCCATGGAGTAGACGATGAGGCGGTCCTTGTAGAACTCCATGGCGCGCACGACGTGGGGCCCGTGGCCGAGGACGAGGTCGGCGCCGGCGTCGATGACGGCGTGGGTGAAGAGACGCAGATCCCCCCGGTCCTCGCCGAAGAAGATCTCCCGGCCCTTGGGGATGTTGAGGGCCTTGCCGCCCTCGGCGCCGCCGTGGAAGGAGACGAGGACGAGGTCGTGGTTCTGCCGGGCCTGGCGCACCAGGGCGGTGGCGGTGGCGGTGTTGTTGAGGTGGTTGCAGGAGGCCGAGGTGTGGAAGGCGACCATGCCGATGCGCAGCCCATTGCGCTCGACGGTGGCGATGGAGCCGGCGGGGCCGCTCCAGGGGATGCCGAGGGAGTCGAGGGTGGCCTCGGTCTCGCGGCGGCACAGCTCGCCGAAGTCACCGGAGTGGTTGTTGGCGGTGGAGGCGATGTCCACACCGGCCTCGGCGAGGTATTTGCCGTAGCGGGTGGGGGTGCGGAAGGCGTAGCAGTTGCCACCCTTGCGGCACTTCTTGGTCTCGCCGTTGTCGCAGAGGGGGCCCTCGAGGTTGATGAAGGTGAGGTCCGCGTCGCGCAGGAGGCCGTAGACGGAGGAGAGGCTGGAGGCGCCGTCATCCGGGGGGAGGAGACCCTCGGGGAAGTCGGTGCCGAGCATCACGTCGCCGACGGCGCGGATGCGGACGCGGGCGTCCTTGGGAGGAGCGGCGCGGGGAGCGGACTTCGAGTCAGCGGAAGCGAGCTTCTGCTGGAGGGAGGACTGGCCGCGGGCCTGGGTGAGCGCGTCCTCGAGGTCGGGGTAGTTGGGATCGAGCTTCTGGACGGAGGTCCACTCGGTGAGGGCGTCGGACCAGCGGTTGAGGAGGGAGTAGGCCCAGCCGAGCTCCCAGTGACAGTCGATGCGGGAGGGAGCGGCGCGGGTGCAGTCGGAGAAGGCGGCGATGGCGGCGGGGGCGTCCTTGGCCTTGAGGGCCTCGACCCCCCGGGCGTAGTGCGAG
>DASQMW010000256.1:0-40899 GCA_035645295.1 Archangium sp. | reverse complement strand
GGGTTTTGAAGGGATATGTGGGGTAGGTACAGTCCGCCGTCTTCAGCCCGGACGGCCAGTCCATCGTCACCGCCTCGTGGGACGGCACGGCGCGGGTGTGGCGGGCCGATGGGCTAGGCCAGCCCGTGGAGCTGGAGGGGCACAAGGGGTTGCTCATGTCAGCGGCCTTCAGCCCGGATGGCCGGCGCATCGTCACCGCCTCGTGGGACGGCACGGCGCGGGTGTGGCGGGCCGAGGGCTCGACGGAGCCCGCGGTGCTCCGGGGACACGCCGGGCTGGTCACGTCCGTCGTCTTCAGCCCGGACGGTGGGCGCATCGCCACCGCCTCGTGGGACGGGACGGCGCGGGTGTGGCGGGCCGATGGGACGGGCGAGCCCAGGGTGCTCCGGGGGCATGCGGGTGTGGTGATGTCCGCCGCCTTCAGCCCGGATGGCCAGTCCGTCATCACCGCCAGCTCGGATGGCACGGCGTGGGTGTGGCGGGCGGATGGGACGGGCGAGCCCGTGGTGATCCGGGGACACACGGCGCAGGTGCAGTCCGCCGCCTTCAGCCCGGACGGCGGGCGCGTCGTCACCGCCTCGTGGGACGGCACGGCGCGGGTGTGGCGGGCCGATGGGACGGGCGAGCCCGTGGTGCTCCGGGGGCATGCGGGTGTGGTGACGTCCGCCGCCTTCAGCCCGGATGGGCAGTCCGTCGTCACCGTTGGCAATGACGGGACGGCGCGGGTGTGGCGGGCCGATGGGTCAGGCGAGCCCCTCGTGCTGCAAGGACACACCGGGCCCGTCCGGTTCGCCGCCTTCAGCCCGGATGGCCAGCGCCTCGTCACCTCGGGAGATGACGGAACGGCCCAGGTGAGACGGGCGGATGGGACGGGCGAGCCCCTCGTGCTGCAAGGACACACCGGGCCGGTCCAATCCGCTGCCTTCAGCCCGGATGGCCAGCACCTCGTCATCGCGGGCAATGACGGGACGGCGAGGAACTGGCCCCTCCTCTCCATCCCCGAGCTCCAGCGGCGCCTGCGGGAGGACAACAAGGACTGTTTGACTCCGGACCTGCGCGAAACCTATCTCTACGAGAAAGAAAAGCGGGCTCGCGGGCAGTACACCGGCTGCGAACGCTCCCGTGGCCGTCCTTCCTCCTGAACGCCCCCGGGCCTCAGCCAGAGTGAGCCCGCGGAGTCATCGCGTCCGGCCCGGCAGCGAATAGATGAGATTCGCGGAGAAGGCTGGCTGTCCGGAATGCTGGCCCGTGAGGGACCAGTTCATGCCGCCGGCCACGGCCACTCCCGTCCGCCCGAGGGGAAGGCTGAGGCCAAGCTGGGCCTGCAGGTAGTTCCCAGGCCAGCTCGGGACGCTGAGAGGCCGCAACTCCGAGGGCTGGCCGAGATGGCCCCTCAGTCCGAGGCTCGAATGCAGCCTCGGCATGCCATGGAGGAGCCGTGCCTTCACGCCCAACGCGACAGCCAGGGTGGCGCCCAGGGCGCCCTCCCCGGACCTGAGCAGGTAGTCCGGGCCGAACGAGGCCATGGCGTCGACCCGCCACGGAGAGCGGGCGCCCTTGATGAGGCCGTACGTGCCGGCGCCCAGGAGCGCCGCGCGAAAGGGCACGGGACTGGACCGGGTCGCCGGGACGTCCAGCTGCACCTGGAGTCCTCCATGCGCGGAGTCCACCGCATCCTCGAAGTCGTCAAGGGCCTGTTGGAACCGGGAGGTTGCGGCCGCCGTGGCCCGGAGCCGGGCGGGAAGCTCAGGGGAGCAGGCAGCGGCGAGCTCCTCGAGCGTGCCGCCGGGACCGAAGAGGGCATCGAGACACCGTGCACGCTGCTCGGGAGGGAGCGTGTCGAGCGCGCGCCTCAAGTCCTCGCGAATTCCGCCCCCCGTGGAGAGCTCCTGGCGTTGGGCCAGGAGGGCCGCGGCGGACAGGGTCTCGAACTCGCGGTGGGCCACCGCGGCGCCGATGAAGTCGATGTTGGACCTCAAGCCGAAGAATCCGGACGGGTGCGCATCCTGGACGGGGACGGGCAGCACAACGCTGACATCGAAGAGACGCGACAGCCGCGCATAGGCGCCCGGGTCCTTGCTCGAGATGGCGAGCGGGTTGGCCGAGAAGGTGAGGAGATGGGCACGGCCGTAATGGCTGGACACGACGCCCAGTGAGGCACCCACGAGCCCCACCGGTTGGATCGAGACCGTGGCATCGATCTGGCCGGGGGTGCCGGCCACTCCAACACCCAGGACCGGCTGGACCGCCTCGCGATGGATGACCTCGACGGCCTCGTCCTCCCGGAGCAACTGCCCGAGGCGCGATTCATCCACCGCGAAGGTGCTGACCAGGCGCGAACAGGCCTCCGGCTCGGTCGAAGGACAGCCAACGCCCCCAGGACATGTGGGGTGAAGGGTCTGGTAGCGCTCCAGACAGGGACCTGGAGCCTGGGCCAGGACGAATGCCAAGAGAGAAACAAGCATGAAGGACTCCCTCCCACCAGAAGCTCTCCCCGAGAACCTGGGAGAGCCAGCTACCCGGAAGAGCAGGAGATTCGTCCGTTCCAGTCCCTTGGTTGGACAGGCCGCACTCCGGTGACGCTCAGCCCTGCAAGTCCGTGAGCGTGTCGTAGTCGTAGCGGTCGGCCGTGCGGAAGGGGGCTCCGGGGCGCAGTGGGTTGAGCACGCTGCGCGGTGTGACCGGCGTGGTCTCCCTGAAGACCGAGTAGAGGGCGTCATCGATCCGATGGAAGGCCAGGTCGGCGGGCGCGCTCTGCGCGGGGAGGTAGGGGGCGTCCGGGTACCGGCGCTGCCACGCATGCCAGATGCGATCGATGTTGCAGTGGTGCAGGAAGAACGTGGGGTCGTTGGGCGATGTGCTGTCCGTCATGTCGCCGCCCACCCAGACATGCACGCTGTTGTGAATTCTCGAGGGCCCCTCCCAGCCTTCCAGGTAGTTGCGGAAGCCGTTCGAGGCACTGGAGTAGGGCGGGGCGTCATAGAGGGGCTGGTCACGCAACACCGCGCGGATCGCATCGCGTGTGGGCAGTGCGCCCTGGTTTCCGAGTGCACGTTGCAGCGGCCGCGGCCGTGCCAGGCGTGTCAGCCCCCGTTCCGCCGGGACGACACGCACCTGCCAGACACGAGGGCCGGTGAAGCGGCCCAGCGCCGTTCCGGCCCAGATGCGCGACTGGCGTGGATTGGACAGCGCCGCGTCCGCGGCCCAGTCCCAGTAGGGCAACCGGAACTCCGGGTCACCGACGGCGGTGCGGAGGTACCCCTCGAAACGCATCAGGTAGTAGCGGTGCCACGGCAGGAAGGCCGGACCCGAGTGGGCCGCGTTGCGGTCTCGCTGCGTCGGTGGCGTGAAGAGCATCATCGACTGGTGGTGCCACGCCACGAAGAAGTCATAGATGGAGAGCCCCTGCTGTCCCGGCCACGGAAAGCGCTCGGGATCCTTGAGGGCCAGCACGCCGTCGATGAACCGCTGCCGGAGGCCCTCATCGGAAAGGATGTTCCGGCGGATCATCGCCTACCTCCCCGCCCGTGCGCCGCGTGATGGTCATGGCCGCCGTGGTCCTCGGGGACGCTTCTGGCCTCGTCGCCGGGGGGCGGGGGCTGCGTCGCCTCGAACAGGTGCGGCATGCGTTCGAGCAGGTGGAGCACGAGCTCCGTGGCCGTCGCGAAGGTCAGGTAGGGGCACAGGTGGGACCAGAGCCGCCCCTCCTCGTCCACCATCATGTGCAGCGTGACGAGGCGTCCCTCGACGCGCACCTCGTACATCGTGGTGATGGTGATGGTGTTGCCCCGGTGTTCGAGCACGCGATCGCTGCGGACGAGGTTCTCGTGCTGGTGCTCGACATAGGTGGGGAAGTTCTTCCTCACCCACTCCGGGTGGTCACGCCCTGGGGTGAAGGGATCGAACTCGAGAGGCGCGACAGCCGGCACGTTCTTGCGAGCCGCTGCTGTATTGGGGCGCTTCCGCGCCTTCTTCGTGGTGGGACGCGTTGGCTTGTCTCGCATCGACCATTCCCTCCCTTGGGACTGCCGGGGAGGGTCAGGTCTGCTCCTCATTTGGGGAACTGGCCCCCAGGGGCATGGGAGTGTCGCCGAGTCGCCAACGACTGGCTCAAACCCACCAGCAGCCCCACCACCGCGCCACCCAGCAGGAGCCAGGCGGGATACCTGTACTGGTACTGGCTCCTAATGAACCCCGATCTTGTCGTCCCAATCGAACAACAGCGCGAGCAGCTCCGCCGTACACGCACCCGACACCCGCTCAAAAGAGGGCGAGTCGAGCATGGCGAGGCGCTCCCGCTGAAAGGTGGGGTCGGCCAACACCTGCCGGTGCTTCAGGTCACGCTCGGAGGAGAGCGCTCGGGGCAATTGTCTGAGGATGGCCGTGATGCTGTCCTCCCGGCTCGCCCGCGCCATGCGCTCCGCCGTTTTCTCCAAGCGCACGCGCACTGAGGCTTCTTGCTCGGGACACCACGCGTCCAGGGCCCAGCCACAGGCGGCCACCATCAGCTCTTCCAGGGTATGTGCCGTCCCCAATCTCTTGAAGAGATAGCGTGCGCACTGGAGCGGCTCCCAGAAGCGCAGCACGGCCTGGAGGCGCTGCGCCATGCGCTCCGCGCTCATCGGGTGCAGGTAGGTCGTCGCGAAAAACAGCGAGCCCCAGGCTGTCTCACGGAAGAGCGTTTCGTAATCGTTCCTCATGGGAAATGGATTCCGCCCTTCACCCGACGGAGTTTCGGACAAATGACCCATGAGATTCGACACCATGTACAGCCGCCAGGCCGGGCGTTCGCGTTGGAAGTCCACCACCTCGTGCGTCAGCACCACCTCGCCTGGGGGGACCTCCAACAGTTGCCGGGGGGCGGGGAAGGTGCAGTTCGTGCGGTACTGCTCGCCGCACCGCAGCCCCTCCTTTCTTGCCTTCTGCTGGACCGAGCGGAAGGTGCCATGAAGGAAGGACGGCAGTCGCAGTGAAGACGTCTGGCCGGGCATCATGGAGTGCGTCCTAGCAAACCGGGTTCTCAGCGAGGAAGGGGCATGCTCGCGGCGGCGGGCACCTGGGGCGCGGGTGCCGCAGGTGGGGGCCGTGCTGGGAAGGGGATGACCTGTCCGCCTCCCTGCGCGGGGGGCTGCCGGGCCCCTTGGCCCGAGTCCATCTGCCCCAGGAGTGCACTCCACAGAACCACCCTCGCGGCGTTGCCAACGAGGTCGATGACGAGGCCCATGGCTCCACTGAAGGTGGCGAGTTTCTCGCGTCGGCGGAGCATGTCTTCCACGGCCTTTTCCACCCACCCGCCGTACTGCCGCAACTCCTCCGCCTCGAGTTCCTCCCACTGTCCCGCCTCGTACGCCGCTTTCTCGGACTCGAAGCGTTGCTGGCTGCGGGTCCACCGATACTGGATCACTCCGGGTTCGTGGGTCCGCCACTCCAGCCGCCAGATGTATTGTCCTCGTGCGAAGCGAATCAGGACGTCGCCGTGGAAATCCGTACCACCCGTGAAGCGTTTCCCGGCCAGAATGGTCCGGTTCAATGCGGCCAGATAGGTCCGAGCCTTCTCTCGTCCTTCCTGGAGACCTTGCTCGTGCCAGGGTTTGATCTCGAAGAGCATACGGCGGGTGATGTCAGTAATGTCGGGGCTCATCCTGTGCTCGCCCGGAAGCAGGCGGGACACATCTCCGATCCCCGTTTCCTCGATGATGACCTTGATGTGTTTGATGTTGTAATAGACTTGGCGATCCGGGTGCTTTACGCCGTACATGTACGCAATCAGCCGATGGGAGGCGTTGCCGAGAAAGAGTTCCCAGGGCATTCGCGAGTCCGGATTCCGTCCGGGGACGTTGTAGCCCTTGAGCGCTGGGTCAGTGGGCTGTCCCACCACGCTCGGGCTGTCGCTCATCGCCGCGAGGGTTCGTGACCCTCCCACATTCCAGGGGCGAGGCCGTGCGCCGGGGGCCGTGGAGCAGCCGACGAGCATCGATACGAGCAACAGGGCCGCCCCATACCGCGCGGCGAGGGACATGGACGAACACCTGACAGCGACATCCACGGGCACCTCCCGTTCCGCTAACTCCTCGTGCGTGAGCCACTTGCGGCGCCGGACGACCCCGTCCTCCATCAGCGCGATGTGGGCGGCTGGGCCTCCGAAGGCCGTCGTCCCCAACCGCAGGAAGAGCAGCGCCAGCTCCCGCAGCGCACCTGCCTCGCTCACTTCCGCCGCTCCGCTTCCGCCGCCAGCCGCGCGTCCACCGACCACGGTCCCGCTCCAACGAGCAGCAGGAAGAGGGAACCGAGCAGCATGGAGATGCCCTCGGACAGGAAGACCGCTCCCACCATCACCCGGATGAGCAGCGTCGCGGGCGGAGCCTCGCTGGACAGAAGGCGCTCGAAGCGCATCGTCACTCCCTCCTCTCCGGCCGCTCTTCTCACGGATTGTGTGCCCTGTCGCGGCTCATTCTCGTCACGACGCTCCGTGTCGAAGGGTCCACCGGGGGCGGGTGGACGCCTCGAGAGCGGCTCGGGCAGCATGCGCGCCACCCGAAGAGGGGGGGAATCCGGACGATCCTGGGGAATTCCCCCCCGTTCCCAGGGTTACCTCCCCTCGTCTCACCCGACACAGCACAGCGAGAACGCATGAACAGCAAGAAGCCCCTCCGCCTTTCCTGGGCTCCCACGCTCGGCGCCTGCCTCCTCCTGGGATGCACGGCCAGCTCGCGCAATACCCAGCCGGAAGTGGCCGTCCAGGCCTCCAAGCCCCGCTCCCTCGGCGTCGACACGAAGTACTTCGACCCCAGCGTGCGCCCGCAGGACGACTTCTTCCGCTACGTCAATGGCACGTGGCTGAAGACGGCCGAGATCCCCGCGGACAAGGCCCGCTACGGCTCCTTCATCGAGCTGCGTGACAAGAGCGAGGCCGCCCTCCGCACCCTCATCGAGGAGGCCGCCGCCACCCAGGACAAGAAGGCCGGCACCGACTCTCAGAAGGTCGGCGATCTCTACCAGAGCTTCATGGACACCGAGCGCATCGAGTCGCTCGGCCTCCAGCCGTTGCGCGCGGACCTCGAGCGCATCGCCGCGCTCCAGGACAAGCAGGGGCTGCCGGAGCTGTTCGCCGCGATGATGCACCTGGGCGTCCAGACGCCGTTCAGCCTGTACGTGGGCCAGGACGCGAAGCAGGCCACCCGCTACATCACCTACGTCAACCAGAGCGGGCTCGGCCTGCCGGATCGCGACTACTACTTCAAGCAGGAGCCGCGCTTCGCCGAGACGCGCGCCGCGTACCTCACCTATATCGAGACGCTGCTGGGCCTGGCGGGTGAGAAGGATCCGGCCGGTGCGGCCAAGGCCATCCTGGCACTCGAGACGTCGCTCGCGGAGAAGCACTGGGATCGCGTGCGCAACCGTGACCGCGAGGCCACCTACAACCTCAAGAGCGTGGCCGAGCTGGAGCAGCTCACGCCGGGCTTCTCCTGGCCGCGCTACCTCAAGGCCCTGGGTGCGGAGAAGACGCCCGGTGTCATCGTCCGCCAGCCGGACTACTTCCAGGCCATGGCCGCGGCGCTGACGAACACACCTCTGCCCGTGCTCAAGCAGTACCTCACCTTCAAGCTGCTCGACGACATGGCGCCCCTGCTCAGCTCGCCGTTCGAGCAGGCCGAGTTCGTCTTCCGCGGCAAGACGCTCCAGGGTCTCCAGGAGAACCGCCCCCGCTGGAAGCGCGGGGTGGAGGCAGTGGACTTCGCGTTGGGCGAGGTGCTCGGCAGGCTCTACGTGGATCGCCACTTCAGCCCCGAGAGCAAGGCCCGCATGCAGGAGTTGGTGAAGAACCTGCGCGTCACCTTCGAGAAGGGCATCGACCAGCTCGAGTGGATGAGCCCGGACACCAAGACCCAGGCCAAGGCGAAGCTGGCGAAGTTCAACGTGAAGATCGGCTATCCGGAGAAGTGGCGCGACTACTCCGCGCTCACCGTCAGCAAGGACGATGTGGTGGGCAACGTGAAGCGCGCCACCACGTTCGAGCTCCGCCGCAACCTCGACAAGCTCGGCAAGCCCATCGACCGGCTCGAGTGGGGCATGACGCCGCAGACGGTGAATGCCTACTACAGCTCGACGATGAACGAGATCGTCTTCCCGGCCGCCATCCTCCAGCCTCCCTTCTTCAATCCCGAGGCGGATGACGCCGTGAACTACGGCGCCATCGGCGGCGTCATCGGCCATGAGATCAGCCACGGCTTCGACGACCAGGGCAGCCGCTCCGATGGTGATGGCAACCTGCGCGACTGGTGGACCGCGGAGGACAAGACCGCCTTCCAGCAGCGCACCAGCATGCTGGCCGAGCAGTACTCGGCCTTCAGCCCGCTCAAGGGAATGAACGTCAACGGCAAGCTGACCCTGGGCGAGAACATCGGCGACCTGAGCGGCCTGACCGTGGCCTTCAAGGCCTACAAGCTGTCGCTGGGGGGCCAGGAGGCTCCGGCCATCGAGGGCTTCACCGGTGACCAGCGCTTCTTCCTCGGCTGGGCCCAGGTGTGGCGCACGCTGCACCGCGACGATGCCCTGCGGCAGATCCTCCTCACGGATCCGCACTCGCCGGGCGAGTACCGGGTGAACGGCGTGGTGCGCAACATGCCCGAGTTCTACTCCGCCTTCGGGGTGAAGGAGGGTGACGGCGCGTACCTGCCTCCCGAGCAGCGCGTGAAGGTCTGGTAGTTTTCCAGTGATGGCGTGCCCCCGGGGGCACTTCCGACGCGGCGAGTCATGCGAGTCCCGCGCCGTTTCGGAAATAGGCCCCCGGGCTGATAGGTTCGCGCGCCACCATGCGAATCCGTGCTTTTTCCGCCGCCGCGTGCGCCCTCTGGCTCACGCACTGCAGCCATGCTCCGACGCAGCTGGAGGCCCAGGCCCCCAGCGCGTCCCAGTCCGCCCCCGCACCCGCCGCCTCGGCGAGTGCTCCCTCCCAGGTCTCCTCGCGCCCGAGCTATCCGGCCACGCGCAAGGATGACGTGGTCGACGACTACCACGGCACGAAGGTGGCCGATCCGTACCGCTGGTTGGAGAACCCCGACTCGCCCGAGTCCCGCCAGTGGATCGAGGCCCAGAACCAGCTCGCCTTCGGCTACCTGGAGAAGATCCCCGCCCGCGCGCAGCTCAAGCAGCGGATGACCGAGCTGTGGGACTACGAGAAGTACGGCGTGCCCTGGCGCGAGGGCAACCGCTACTTCTTCCACCGCAACAACGGCCTGCAGGCCCAGTCCGTGCTCTACACGGCCGACTCGCTCGAGGCCGAGCCCCGCGTGCTGCTCGACCCGAACACGCTGTCCGCGGATGGCACGGTGGCCCTCGCGGGCCTCGACATCACCGACGACGGCAACCTGATGGCCTACGGCGTGGCCTCCGCCGGCAGCGACTGGAAGGAGCTGCGCGTGCGCGACGTGCGCACGGGCAAGGACCTGCCGGACGTCGTCAAGTGGGTGAAGTTCTCCGGTGCCTCCTGGACGAAGGACGGCAAGGGCTTCTTCTACAGCCGCTATGACGAGCCCAAGGCCAGCGAGGCCATGAGCGGCACCAACTATTTCCAGAAGCTCTATTTCCACAAGCTGGGCACGCCGCAGGCCGAGGACGTCCTCGTCTACGAGCGCAAGGACCAGAAGGAGTGGGGCTTCAGCGGCTTCGTCAGCGATGACGGGCGCTACCTGCTCATCAACGTCTCGCACGGCACCCAGACGAAGAACCTCGTCTTCTACAAGGATCTGAAGGCGCCCAAGGCCCAGGTCGTCGAGCTGCTCAAGGACTGGGAGGCGGATTACGAGTACGTCGGCAACGACGGCACGCTCTTCTACTTCAAGACGGACCTGGAGGCGCCGCGCGGCCGCCTCGTCGCCATCGACCTGCGCAAGCCGGAGCGCAAGAACTGGAAGGAGCTCCTCCCCCAGGGCGAGGAGACGCTGTCGCAGGTGAGCTTCATCAACGACCAGTTCGTCGTCAGCGTGATGAAGGATGCCCGCTCGCAGGTGCGGCTGTACTCGCGTGACGGCAAGGCCAAGGGCGAGCTGGCCCTGCCCGGCCTGGGCACCACCTACGGCTTCGGCGGCAAGCGCCAGGACACGGAGACCTTCTACGCCTACGCCAGCTACACCACGCCGACCACCATCTACCGCTATGACTTGAAGACCGGCCAGAGCCAGGTGTTCAAGGCGCCGAAGGTGAAGTTCGACCCGTCGCAGTACGAGACGACGCAGATCTTCTACACGAGCAAGGACGGCACCCGCGTCCCCATGTTCCTCAGCCACAAGAAGGGGCTGAAGCTGGATGGGACCAACCCCACGCTGCTGTACGGCTACGGCGGCTTCAACGCCCCGATGATGCCGGGCTTCAGCGTGGCCAACCTGGTGTGGATGGAGCAGGGCGGCGTCTTCGCCGTGGCCAACCTGCGCGGCGGCGGTGAGTACGGCCGCGAGTGGCACGAGGCCGGCACGAAGCTGAAGAAGCAGAACGTCTTCGACGACTTCATCTCCGCGGCCGAGTGGCTGATCGCCAACAAGTACACCTCGTCCCAGCGCCTGGCCATCAGCGGCCGCTCCAACGGAGGCCTGCTGGTGGGCGCGGCGGTGACGCAGCGTCCGGAGCTGTTCGGCGTGGCCCTGCCGGGCGTGGGCGTGATGGACATGCTGCGCTTCCACAAGTTCACCATCGGCTGGGCGTGGACGAGCGACTACGGCTCCGCGGAGAACGCGGAGGAGTTCAAGGCGCTCTACGCATACTCGCCGCTGCACAACCTGAAGCCGGGCACGCGCTACCCCGCGATGCTCGTCCACACCGCGGACCACGATGACCGCGTGGTGCCGGGCCACAGCTTCAAGTTCACCGCGGCCGCCCAGGCGGCGCAGGCCGGTGAGGCCCCCGTGCTCATCCGCATCGAGACCAAGGCGGGTCACGGCGCGGGCAAGCCCACCGGGAAGATCATCGAGGAGTACACGGACCTGTGGGCCTTCACGCTGCACCAGATGGGTCTGGGCGGCGGTCAGCCCGTCGCGGCTGACCAGGCGCGCTAAGCCCCTGGCGTTGTAGCGAAGCGGGCAGCCATCCAGGCGCATTCCCGGGTGCCTGCCCGCTTCCTTGCCTCACACCGAAGGGCCTCCACCTTGTCCGGAAACGATTTCGACAAGGAGATGCCACTTGAAGAAGCTTTCCATCCTGGCCGCCGCCACCCTCGCCCTCAGCCTCGTGGGTTGTGCCAACACCTCGAAGGCGCGCGATGCCGATGAGCCGCCCCTCGATGAGGCGACGGACTACGGCACCCAGGCCCGCAAGGACCGTGAAGGCGCGCCCACCGTCTATGAGGGGGAGCCCTCTGGCGACAGCGGCCGGCACTCCACGGTGAGAACGCCAGATGGGAAGACGTGGGACGTCCGGGAGGAGCCCGGCGAGAGCGAGCCGAGGACGCCGGCCACCCAGGAGGGTGACGAGGCCACCGGTGGCTCCGGCGACGTGAAGGAGGACGTCGAAATCATCGACGAGGGCCCGACGGACGAGGCGCCCCAGGAGTGACTCCGGAGCGCGTGGGGGAGCGTCAGGCGGGTTTGCGCAGCTCCTCCACCGCCGCGGTCACCTCGCGCTCAGGACTCCAGCGAGGCGCGCAGGAACCAGGCGTGCTTCTCGAACTCGGTGATGATGCCGGTGAGCAGGTCCACCGTGTCCGTGTCCTGGTGTTGCTCGGCCACCTTGCGGCTCTCGCGCACACCGGTCAGGTAGGACTCGATGCGGTCGGCCAGCAGCCGCACGTGCTCCAGGTCCTTCGACGTCTCCTGCGGGTAGTCCGGCAGGCGGCTCGTCTTCGCCACGTGCCGGCTGGTGCCGTACGCCTTGCCACCCAGCGTCACCGCGCGCTCGGCCACCGAGTCGTTGTGCGCCGCCAGGCTCACCGCGAAGGTCTCGAAGAGCGGGTGGAGCGCCGCGAACTGCGGGCCCTTGATGTTCCAGTGGGCGACCTTGATTTGACTGTGCAGATCCAAGCCATCGGCCAGACGCTCATTGAGCGTGGCGGAGACGGCGGTGCGGGTCTGCTCGGAGAGGGGGCTGGGGCTGCGGTACATGCGTTCATTCCTTTCGTTTGTGTTTGAGAATGAGATGCGCGGGCCCGCAAAGTGACGCGCCCCCCGGTGTTGCCACCGGGGGGCGCGTCTGATGTCAGCGTGTAGCGGAACGCCTACGACTCGAGGCCCACCGCCGCCGCGTGGACGACCGAGGCGATGCGGACGGCGTCGTGCACCTGGTCCTCGGAAAGGCCGCCTTCGATGACGACCTTCTCGTGGGCCTGGACGCACGTCTCACAGCCGTTGATGGCGCTCACCGCCAGGCAGACGAGCTCGAAGTCCACCTTGTTGGTGCTCACCTGCACCAGCCGGTTCATCCGCAGGCCGGCCCGCTTGGTGGAGTAGGACTCCTTCCCCACCATGTGGCGGAACCGGTAGTAGACGTTGTTCATCGCCATCAGCGAGGCCGCGGCGCGCGCGTCATCAATGATGGGATCGGCCTTCTCGCCCAGCGCCTGACGGGCCTCGTGCAGCAGGGCCTCCTTCAGCCGCTCATTCCGGGCCGAGAAGGCACTGCCCACCGCCACCCCCCAACGCTGCTCGGGGGTGAGGCTGTTGTTCTCCAGCACCGACTGGAGGTTCAGCCGGGTATCCCGGTGGGCATCCGTCAACTCACCGCGAACGACTTCGAGCGACGCCATGACGTATTACCCCGCCTTCGCCAGCTTCTTGGTGAGCGTCTCCTCGCCCTTCTGCCAGTTGCAGGGGCACAGCTCGTCCGTCTGGAACGCGTCCAGCGTGCGCAGCGTCTCGCTCACGTTACGGCCCACCGACAGGTCGTTCACCGACACGTGCCGGATGATGCCCTGGGGGTCCACGATGAAGGTCGCGCGCAGTGCCACGCCCGCGTCCTTGTGCAGGATGCCCAGGCCCGCGCTCAGCTCGCGCTTGATGTCCGCCAGCATCGGGAAGGGCAGGCCCTTCAGGTCCGGGTGGTGCGTGCGCCACGCGTGGTGCACGTACTCGCTGTCGGTGCTCAGGCCCAGCACCTGCGCGTTGCGGTCCTGGAAGTCCTTGTCGCGCTTGCCGAACTCGGCGATCTCGGTCGGGCAGATGAAGGTGAAGTCCTTGGGCCAGGAGAAGAGCACCAGCCACTTGCCCTTGTAGCTATCCTGGTTGAGCTCCTTGAACTCCTTGCCCTTCTCCAGGCTCACGACGGCCGTGAGGTTGAACGCGGGGATCTTGTCGCCAACGGTCAGCATGTGATTCGACTCCTTGGGGGTTGAGGCCTGCCTGCTGGCAGACCGGACAGGGTTTCGTCGCGTACTACTGGGAGCAGCGTCCGTGCCAGGGAAACTTCACCTGTGATTCCAGTGGGTTGACTCCTACCCACTCCCCAGACGGGGCCGCAGTATCGGTGCATACCGAAATATCGGTGGCCCGCGCCACTGACATTTCGGTGGCGCTCCGGTTATCTACAAAGACGCATGGCCGATGACATCGTTTCTGTGACGCGGAGCGGATTTCGTGAACAGGCCCGGGAACTGGCCGAGCTGGCGGTCTCGGACGAGACCGTAGCGGAGCTGCTGCGCCGCGGGCTGGATTGGCTCACCCGGGTGGTGCGCTTCGACCTGGCCACGCTCTTCTTGCTGCGAGAAGGAAAGCTGGTGGCGGTGGCGGCGCGAGGGCCCCTGGCCTCGGACCAGGTGCGGCACCACGAGCTGAAGCTGACGGACTTCCCCACGCTGCGCCAGGCGCTGGAGACACGCCGGGCCCGCGCCTTCACCCACGAGGACCACGCGCACGGGGACGGAGACCCGTTCGACGGGGTGTTGGACCTGCCGCCCGGGCATTCGTGCATGGTGGTGCCGCTGTGCGCGGGGGAGAGCTGCTACGGCCTGCTGACGCTGGACAGGACGGAGTGCGAGACGTACCCGCGGGAGCTGGTGGAGCTGGTGGAGGTGTACGGGCAGATGCTCGCCACCACGCTGCAGGAGACGCAGCAGAAGAGCACCTTCGAGCGGCTGCACCGGCGGGAGCACGAGCACGCGCGGCTGTTGGAGGCGCAGCTGGGCGGGGACGAGGTGGGGGTGCTGGAGACGTCGCGGGCCCCCGCGGTGCGCGAGCTGGCGCGGCGGGCGCGGCAGGTGGCGGAGACGGAGACGCCGGTGCTGCTGCTGGGCGAGACGGGCACGGGCAAGGAGCGGCTGGCGCGGGCGGTACACCGGTGGAGCTCGCGGGCCGAGGCGCCCTTCGTGACGCTCAACTGCGCGGCCATCCCCGCGGGCCTGCTGGAGAGCGAGCTGTTCGGCCACGTGAAGGGCGCCTTCACCGGCGCCACGCGGGACAGGGCGGGGCGCTTCCAGATGGCGCACGGGGGCACGCTCTTCCTGGACGAGGTGGGCGAGCTGCCCGTGGAGCTGCAAGCCAAGCTGCTACGCGCCCTGCAGGAGAAGACCTTCGAGCCGGTGGGGAGCGACCGGACGGTGCGCGCGGACGTGCGGATTCTCGCGGCCACCCACGTGGACCTGCAGCAGGCCATTGCCCAGCGGCGCTTCCGGGAGGACCTCTACTACCGGTTGAGCGTCTTCCCGCTGCGGCTGCCTCCGCTGCGCGAGCGGCTGGAGGATCTGCCCCAGCTGTGCGCCTTCCTCCTGGAGGAGCAGGCCCGGCGCACCGGGCGGCGGGGGATGAAGGTGACGGGGGAGGGGATTGCCCGCCTCTCGGCGTACGACTGGCCGGGCAACATCCGCGAGCTGGCCAACGCGCTGGAACGCGCCACCATCCTGTCGCGCAAGCCGGAGCTGGGCGCCGAGGCGTTCGACCTGCCCCTCCGCATGCCGGGGGCGAAGGCCGCCGTGGAGCCGCCACCGCTGGTGGCGGGCGCGGTGCCCACGCTGGAGGAGGTGCAGCGCCAGCACATCCTGCGGGTGCTGACGCTGACGCAGGGCCGCATCTACGGCCCGGGTGGCGCGGGGGCGTTGTTGGGTCTCAAACCCTCCACGCTGCAGAGCCGGATGAAGAAGCTGGGCATCACCCGGATGGAGCAGTACGTGGCAATGCCACACCCTTCCGTGGAGGAATCATGAGCGACCCGCAGCAGCAGCCCCAGGGGGCACCCGCCGGCGCACCGAAGCCCGCTCCCTCGCGCAAGCCCCTGGTGGCGGGCATGGCCGCCCTCGCCGTGGTGGGCCTGGTCCTCCTCTGGCTCGTGCTGCGCGGCAAGCCCGAGCTGCCAGCTCCCGCCGCCACGCCTTCCACGCCCGTGGCCGCGGCCCCCACGCCCGGCGCGGAGCCGGCGGCCCCGGGCGCGCCCGCCGTGCCCCTGCCTCCGCTGGGCCAGAGTGATGTCCGCGTGCGCGAGCTCGTGGGCCCCCTGTCCCCCATTCCCGAACTGGCGAAGTGGCTCGCCTCCACCGAGGACCTCGTGCGGCGCTTCACCACGGCCGCGGGCAACGTCTCCGAGGGGGAGAGCCCACGCGCCGCGCTCTCCTTCATGGCGCCCCAGGGCACCTTCCAGGTCGTCGAGCGCGAGGGCCGTACCTTCATCGCCCCCGAGAGCTTCGCCCGCTACGACCCGGTGTCGCGCGTCTTCACCTCGCTGGACACGCAGGCCAGCGTGCGCGCGTACCAGACGCTCAAGCCGCTCATCGACGGCGCCTACAAGGAGATCAGCCGCCCCGGACAGCGCTTCGAGCAGACGCTCGCCAACGCCATCCAGCGGATGCTGGACACGCCGGTGCCCGAGGCCGAGCTCGAGGTGGTGGACACGCCGGGGGTGAACTACGCCTACGCGGCCCCGGAGCTGGAGCAGCTCAGCGCCGCGCAGAAGCACCTGCTGCGCATGGGGCCAGCCAACGCCCGCGCCATCCAGGCCAAGCTGCGCGAGTTGCAGGGCGCGCTCGCGCTGCCCCGCGCCAGCCGCTGACGCCGGCTCACCGGTCCTGGGGCGCCGCCGCCATGTAGAAGTGGAAGCGCGTCACGGGCCGGTAGCCCATGCGGCGGTACACGGGCAGGCCCACTGGCGTGGCGTGCAGCACCGTGCGTTGGATGCCCCACTCCCGCTCCGCCTCGCCGAGCGCATGGCGCATGACGGCCTCGGCGTAGCCAAGCTGACGGTGTGGGGGCAGGGTGGCCACCATCGAGACATAGGCCACGTCGTCCACCCGGATGACGGCCGCGCTGGTGGCGGCCTCTCCGTGGCGGTAGCCGACGAAGCCCTTGCTGTCCCCCGTGAAGAGGCCCGGCACGTCGAAGGCCTCACGGCCCGTGGCGATCGGCACGTCGTAGCAGCGCGAGTTCACGTCGGCGAGGTCGCGGCGCCCCCGGGCGTCCGTCGTCTGGCGCACCTCCAGCACCGGCTGCGGCCGCATGGCGGGGGCGAGGCGCTCGGCCACCATGCCGGTGGCCACCATCGACAGCTTCAACCCATGCGGGGCGAACAACTCCCCGGCCCGCTCCCGGAGCCGGGGGGGCACCTGGTCCTCACAGAGGGCGAGCATCCATCCCCGCCCCTTGGGGGCCAGGTGGCGGGCGGCGGTGGCGGCCGCCCGTTCCAGGGCCTCCTCCGTCTCCACCCGGGTGGGGAGGAAGGCCGCGTTCATCATCGACCACGAGACGTTGCTCGACGCGATGCTCACTTCGGGCAGGTCGAGCACTTCTCCGGCAACGCTGTTCCTGGCGAAGAAGCGCCAGGAACCGTGCAGCTGGGTGTTGGATTCGTGGATCTCGTCGTGGGACATGCCGGGCTCAGCGAGAGCCCGCATTATTGGAGCCGCGCTCCCCGAAGGCCAGCGTGGTCATCTTGTCCGAGGCGTAGATCAGCTGGTAGGCCGAGGCGCTGCCCAGCACGCGCTTGACGTAGTGGCGCGTCTCCTCCACGGGAATCTGTTCCACCCACTCGTCCAGCTCGGCGCCGGGGAAGCGCGACAGCCAGCGGTCCACCGCGCCGGGGCCGGCGTTGTAGCTGGCCACCGCGTAGGCCGGGTTGCCCGAGAAGCGCCGCTGCAGGCTGCCCAGGTACGCCGAGCCCAGGCGGATGTTCTCCCGGGGCTCGAGCAGCGCGGAGGGCGTGGCCAGCGGCACGTTGAGCTGGCGCGCCACCGCGAAGGCCGTGGCCGGCATGAGCTGGGCCAGGCCCAGCGCTCCGGTGGGCGAGCGCGCGTTGGGGTTGAAGGCGCTCTCCTCGCGGATGAGGGCCTGCATCAGGTCCGGATTCACCCGCGCCGCCCGGCTGTGCTGCACCACCAGGTTGCGGAAGGCGTGCGGATAGGCCGCGGCGTAGATGAGGCGCGTCTCGGCCTCGGTGGGCGCGGCCAGGCCCTCACGGCGCAGGGCCCAGGCGATGGAGCGCGCATGGCCCTTGTAGCCGGAGGCGTGGAGGATGTGGAAGAGCAGCCGGATGGACTCCTCGCTGCGGCCTTTGCGGTCCACCGCCAGCAGCTCCGAGGCCGCCTCGCGGTGCTCCAGCTTCAGCAGCTCGATGCCGGTGACGAAGTGCGGATCCTCCGCGATGTTGCCCGCGTCCAGGGGCCAGACGGACATGGCGTCGCTGGGGCTGCGCAGCCGCTCGTTGACGGCGCGGGCCCGCTCCGGAGCCTCGGCCGCCAGGCGCGAGCGCGCCATCAGCCCGTACCACGTGGCCGCCCCCTCGGCCGCCACCCGCTCCATCAGCGCGTGCGCCTCCTCGGCGCGGCCCTGCGTCAGCAGCGTGCGCGAGCGCCAGTAGCGGGCGCGCTGCACCGACTCGTGCGTGGAGCCCTTGCCCTTGAGCTCTTCAATCCGGGAGAGGGCCTCGAGCGCCGCGTCCTGCTGGCCCTCGGCGCGGTACACCCAGAAGCGCTGGAAGAGGGCCTCGGCCGCGAAGTTGCCATCCGGGTGGTGGGAGATGAGCTGATCCAACGCGGCCATGGCCGCCGCCTTGTTGCCCCGGTCCAGCGCCTTGTGCGCCGCGTAGAAGAGCGCATCATCCGCGTACGGGTGCTTCGGGTAGTCCTGAGCGAGCTTCAGGTAGGTGGAGATGGAGCTGTCCGGCTCCACCACCGACTCCGAGTAGCCCAGCACGTAGAGGGCGCGCGGGCGCAGCGCCTCGTCCTGGCATTGCTCGACGACGGGCCGCAGCGCGCGGATGGCCAGCGAGTGCTTGCGCTCCTTGCGCATGGCCGTGCCGTAGGCGAAGTGCGCGCGGCAGGCGAGCGGATCCGGCAGCTCCATCTTCGGGAGCATCCGCTCCAGCATGTCCAGCGCCTCGTGGTTGTGGTGCAGGGAGAGCAGCGTCTCCGCGCGCGCCACCTTCCACTTGGGCACGTAGGGCAAGTCTCGCAGGCCCTTGATGGCTGCGGGCACCTGCTTGGAGAAGGGGTGGAGCGCCCAGACGGCCAGGTGCGCCCGGTGCTCGCCGTTGTAGTCGGCCTGGTAGCGCGCCAGCCGGGCGATGGTCAGCCACGCCTCGGCCTGCCGGGGGTTGTTCGGCTTGGGCGAGTCCGACTGGACGATGGGCGTGAGCGCCGCCACGGCCCCGGCGTAGTCCTGCTTCTTCTTCTCGAGGAGGGTGGCCATGCCGAAGCGCGCATCCTCATAGCGCCGCGCGCCGGGGGATACGGCCCCGTAGTGGTGGATGGCTTCCGTCCACTTGCGCATCCGCTCATAGGCCTTCGCGGCCTCGAAGTGACAGTAGTCGCGCAGGGGCGGGTGGCTCTCCGCTAGGGCCGCGAGCTCCTCGGCGCCCGTGGCCCACTGGCCCATGCGCAGCGCGCTCATCGCCCGGAGGTAGCGCACCGGCGGCGTGGCCTCCTGGCCCTCGAGGAGCTGGAGCGCGGTGCGGTAGCGGCCCCCGTCATACGCGTCCTTCGCCTTCGCCAGCACGCCCTCGGCGAAGTAGGACTTGAGGTCGACAAGCTCGAACTTGCGCACCCAGCGGCGCTCACCGGGCGCCACGGGCTCGGTGGGCCCGATGGTGAACTCGGGCTCGGCCTCCTCGTTCTCGCTGTCCATCGAGGAGGGAAGCTGCTGCTTGGAGGAAGCGCTCTCGGCGAGGTTGGAGATGTCTCCAGCCGGAGGCTGCTGCTGTTGTGTCTGCTGCTGGGCCTCGGCCCGGGCGGCGGGCGCCACCCAGAGGGCCGCCACGAGCGGCCAGCTCAGCAGCCGGTTCGTGTACCGCAGGAGGCCTCGGAGCGCCGCGTTTTCCAGTCCCACACCCATTCCCCTTGTTCGAGGCACGCACCGCGCGTGAGGACCAGGAAATAGGAATGGCTTGCTGGGACCGGGAGTGTAGGAGCACGGCGCCTTGCTCGCCTGCGTTGTCTCGTGCACGGCATACATGCACACCAGGGAGCAGGCGGGCGAGCTACCCGACAACGCGTCCGGGTGGCTCGCCCGCTCTCAAAATCCGGGAGTGGTGCTTCTCACCGCGCATGAGGGATTACGGACGGCGCAGTGTCACCTCGGAGGCGTTGGCGCTCTCGGGCCAGCGGGTGAGCCGCGGCGTGCGCCCCGGCGCGTCGCACAGCTCCAGCCGCCGGCCCCCCGGGTGGAGGAAGTAGAGCGAGCGCGGCGCGCGGAAGGACTCGGGCATGGCCGCGTCCTCCGTGGGCTTCAGCAGGCGGCCCACGCGCCACGTGCGCACCACCGGCTTTTCGCGCAAGTGGTGGTGCACGGACACCACCACCTGGTCCACCCCCTCCATCGTCCACTCCAACACGAGCTGCGTCCCCGCGAGCCGCTTCTCGTCGAGCAGTGGGAAGGAGCGGCCGCCTGAGTACGCCACGGCGTCCACCTTCGCGCCGCGCAGGTCTCCGAGGAAGCCGAGCTCCAGCCGGCGGCCGTCGCGGGGCACCCGGAAGGAGTAGGCCATGCGGCCCGGGCGCTCCGAGTCCGCGCCGGTGTAAGCGGAGGCGTCCTGCTCGAAGAGGAGCGCGGGCTCGCCGGAGCGAAACCAGTCCACGTCCGCCGGGGCGGCCAGGGCCGGGGCCTCCTCGGGCAGCACCACGCGCTTCCACCCCGCCGTCTGGTCCGAGGGGACGAAGCAGCGGCCCTCGGGCGTGCCCGCGGCGAGCATCATCACGAGTGCGGCGAGGGGGTGCATGTCACGCGCTCCGGGGCGTGCGGGGGGAGGACAGCCACGCGCCGCCGAGCATGAGCGCGCCCGCGCCGGCGAAGCAGGCGACGCGCAACGTGCCGCTCAGGTGCGTGGTGTCGTAGGCGAGCGCCTTGCCCAGGGCCACGGCGATGAAGGCGAAGCCCACGTCGCGGATGACGCTCTCGCCGCGCAGGCGGCCGTACACCACGAGGCCCACGCCCGCGGTGAGCCAGCCGAGGGTGAGCACCAGCCGGCGGCCGAGGTCATCGGCGGCGAAGCCCAGGGTGAAGAAGTGGAAGTAGAACGCCCACGAGGCGGCGAGCACCGCCGCCGTCAGCCCGTACCAGAGGAGGAAAGCCTGCACCTTGTCCTCGCGCGCCTCGGTGCGGCGCCAGGTGCGCGCCACGGTGACGGCCGAGGCGAGGACGGTGAGGCCCAGGCCGGGGAGCAGCAGTCCGGACTTCGTCGCCGCGTACCAGAGGCCGCCCATGAGGCCGGTGAGGAGCAAGGCGATGGGGCCCACGAGCGGGCGATGGCGGGGCACCTCGGCGAGGGCCACCGCGGAGGCCAGCACTGCGGCCACCGCGAGCAGCAGCTCGTGCGGCACCTGCAAGTCCCTCCAGAGGAAGACGCCCGCCAGCGCCATCATCCCCGCGCCCGCCACGGCCAGCACCCGCACATCCCACTTCGTCGACATCGTTGCACTCATGGATTCGGACCCTCCGGACGAGGGTCCATTGCACCGCGCGAGCCAACCGTGGCGCCGTGTGTCATGCAGAGGGAAGGGCAGGGCGCGGTGTGTAACGGCTGTGCAACGGCGCGCACAGGCCGGGGGGCGGCGGTGTGCAGCGCGCTGTCAGTCGAGGAAGCGGCGCTGCCAGCGGAGCATGTCCTCCTCGCTGAAGCCATCCTCTTTAGGTCGGTTCATGTACAACCAGGGCTCCAGCACACGCGCCAACTCGCGCCAGGCGGGCAGCGTATGGCCCTGCTCCGTGTCGCCGGCCTCCGGCCATTTCCCCAGTGTCACCACCACCCGCTCTCCGTCGAACTCCTGCACGGTGGTGCCGGGCGAGTGCAGGCGCGCGCGTAGACCGGCGGCGCCCCCCAGTTCCCTCAGCACGGGGGGGGCCAGGAAGTTCAGCCAGTGCACCCCGTCCACCCGCGTGCCGATGGTTCTGGTGATGAAGCGTGCTTCCGGAATGTCCATGCCGGGGTAGCGGAAGGACAAGTCACGGATGGGGCGGGTAACGCCAAGGACGGTGTCCGGGAAGTGGAAACAGAGCCCCGCGTGGCCGGAGTTGAAGGGCAGTTCCGCCGCCAGCTCCAGCGCCAGTTCCCGCACGCGCCCCGGTCCGTGCTCCTCCAGGTATTCCGTGGGGAGGAAGAAGGATACCTGGCTCGCGGGGTCCTTCTCGTAGAGTTCGAGCAGGAGTCCGTCGTAGTTGAACTCGTAGCCGAGGGTTTCGCTGTCTGACTGGCACAACCAGGGGTAGGCGGCGGGCTCCTCGAGCATGTGCTGCCGGATGTAGGCCCAGCCCTTGTCATCGAGCTCATACCAGTCCTCGTCGTAGGGATGGGCGTAGCTGGTGAGGGCTTGGGGGCCCACCGCACGGCGGTACACGTCCAGGGCGTTCAGCACCTGTTGCACCACCTCCTGGTGGGAGCGCTTCATGTAGAAGGTGATGCTCACGCTTTCCCGGATGCAGAGGAGCCGTTTCTCCCCACCGCTCTTGTCGATTCGTACACGCGGGTAGTGCTCGCTCATCACTGGATTCCCTTGGGAGTGACGGAATTGGCTTTGCTCGTGTCTCCGAGGAGCACCTCTTCGTACATCTCTTTTTGGTTCTTCGGATGGTGGGGGTGTCCCTTGGAGTATCGACCCCAGGAAGGACTCTTGCCGGAAGGGCAGGGGAATTTGAAGTCGTAGACGCGCTGGACCTGGTTCGGATTGCGCGAGGCGTGAAGGACGAGGTCGGGCACCAGTGAGCCCCAGAGTTGGCTCTTCAGCCCGAGTGTCAGCCACTCCGCCACCTGCGCGGGATCAATCCAGCGCCACAGTCCCTTGGAGGGGTCCTTCTGATAGGTGGGCTCCACGCTGATGTTCTCCGCGAAGCGTTCCGCGAACGCTGCCCGTGCACAGTCGAGCGCCAGCTTGTGCTTCCTGGCCCCAAGCTCCATGGCTCGCGTCACCTCCGTGTTGCCCTCCCGGCGGACGACCTCCTGGCACTGCTCCCGGGTGGGCTCCCGTCCCTGTAGCTTCTTATCCTCCTGGTTGACCTGCTCATTCGCCTGCTGGGCGCACTGGGTCAACGTCTGCTCGACGAGTGTGATTTCCGCCTCCTGCAGCATCATCGCCACGGTGGTGGCGGTGTGGGCGGCGTCCACGACACGAGACACCCAGGGGATGATGGCCTCCTCGCCCGGCCTCGTGATGTAGCAGGCGGGGTTGCGCAGACAGCCGTTCGTCGCCGAGTCCACGGTCTGCGCGTAATAACCCGGTCCGTAGGGGTTCACCCCGGCGCATCCCGCCAGCAGTACGAGCGTAACCAGGCCTTTCAACAGAGGTGGGGCAATGAACCGGGTGGGCATGTCGCGCTGTCTCCTGGGTTGACGGCGAGGAAGTCCCCATGAGAGCAGAGTCCGCCATGCCCATCACCCAGCTCGAGGTCTCCGGGTACCGATCGGTGCGCCAGCTCGTGCTCCCCGTGGGGCCACTCACCGTCATCGTGGGGCCCAACGGCAGCGGGAAGACGAACCTCTACCGCTCGCTCTACCTGCTGGCCGCCGCGGCCGATGGCCGGCTGGCCCAGACGCTCGCGGAAGAGGGCGGCATGCCCAGCGTGCTGTGGGCGGGCTCGCGCGACAAGAAGCCCGTGCGCATGACGGTGGGCGTCACCCTGGATGACCTCGCTTACGAGCTGAGCCTCGGCCCGGTGCCGCCCGCCTCGGGCAAGGACCGGGAGTCCCCGAGCCTCTTCAACCTGGACCCCGAGGTGAAGGAGGAATACCTGTGGACGGTGGAGGCCCGGCGGCGCGCGGTGTTGATGGAGCGCAAGGATCGCACCGCCTTCCTGCGCGACTCGGAGGGCAACCGCACCACCTTCCCCATGCAGCTGTGGGCCGGCGAGTCGGTGATGGCGCAGCTCGCCGAGCCGCACCGCTTCCCGCGCCTCGCCGAGCTGCAGCGCGCGCTGCGCATGTGGCGCTTCTATCACCACTTCCGGACGGACCCGGAGGCGCCCCAGCGCTCGCCCCAGGTGGGCGTGCGCACGCCCGTGTTGGCGCATGACGGCAGGGACCTGGCCGCCGCGCTCCAGACCATCATCGAGATCGGGGACGCCGAAGGGCTGGAGCGGGCCCTCGAGGATGCCTTCCCCGGCTCGCGGGTGGAGATCCAGGCGCCGCAGGGCCGCTTCAGTCTCTTCCTCCACCAGCCCGGGCTGCGGCGCCCCCTGGCGGCGCGCGAGCTGTCGGACGGCACCCTGCGCTACCTGTGCCTGCTGGCGGCGCTGCTGAGCCCGAGGCCTCCCGCCTTCCTCGCGCTCAACGAGCCGGAGACGAGCCTGCACCCGGATCTGCTCGAGCCCCTGGGCCGGCTCATCGTGGACGCCTCCATGCACAGCCAGGTCTGGGTGACGACACACGCGGAGCCCCTCGCCCAGGCCATCGCCAGACGCTCGCGCACGGACCCGGTGCGGCTGACCAAGGAGCTCGGCGCCACGGTGGTGGAGGGAGGCCGGGCGCCGGAGGACGCGTAGGCTCCCCGCCCGGCGGCGCCTTCAGTGCATGTTCTTGCCGGCGGGGCCCGTGTCTTCCTTGCCGCCCTGGCGCCTGGCCTGCTCCGTCCTCGGCAGCGTGAAGTAGAACGTGGCGCCCTCGCCCGGAGTGCTCTCCACCCAGATGCGCCCGCCGTGTGCCTCGACGACGCCCTTGGCGATCGCCAGCCCCAGTCCCGTCCCCGTGCTCCGGGTGTGCTCGGCCTGCCAGTACGCGTCGAAGATGTGTGGGAGATCCGCCTCTTTCACCCCCGGCCCGGTGTCCTTCACACAGAAGCGGGCCTCCTCGTCACACCCCTCGACGAAGACGCTCACCGTGCCCCCGGCGGGGGTGAACTTGAGCGCGTTGCCCACCAGGTTGGAGAACACCTGGGAGATCCGTCCCCGGTCCACGAACAACCGGCAGTCGCGCGGCGTCCGGTCCACCACGAGGCGGATGGATCGCTCGTGCGCGATGGGCTCGAACGCATCGGCGACTTCTTCCAGCAGGACGTCCAGCGGTGTCTCCTCGGGTGAGAGCGCGAGTCCCTCGGCCTCGATCCGGGCGGCGTCCAGCAGGTCGGAGATCAGCCGGTTCATGCGCTCCACCGAGCGTCCGATGAGGTCGGCATTGCGGTGGACGACCGCGGCCTTCTCCCCGAGATCCTGGGTCCTCTTCAGCAGCCCGGCGGCGCCGCCAATCGCCGTGAGCGGGTTGCGCAGGTCGTGCGACACCACCGCGACGATGTGGTCCCTCAGCCTCACCGCACGCTCGGTCTCCCGGTACAACCGGGTGTTGTCGAGGGAGATCGCCACCCTGCGGCCCACGTCCTCGGCGAAGGCACCGAAGTCCGCGTCGTACTCGCGCAGCCCGCTGGAGGAGGCGAGCGTCAGGGCTCCCACCACGTGTCCACGCGCCACGAGCGGGACCGACACATACTTCTCGAAGCCGAGCTCCCGCAGCCGCTCCATGTGCCGCTCGTCCTGGGCGAACGCCGCCAGCGTCGACGTGTCCACCTGGCTCACGAGGACCGACTGGCCGGTGCGCATCACCTTGCGCGGGCCACCGGCCAGCTCCAGGAAGTCGGGGAGCTGCCGTTCCAACTCCTCGAGCAGCCGCTGCTTCTCCTCGGACTCGTGGTGCAGCACGCAGGCCCGCGCGCTCCGCCCCTGCTCCAGGGTGTGGATGACACACCACGAGGCGAACGTCGGCACGAGGAGGTGCGCGAGCTTGCGCAGGTTGTCATCGGCGTCCAACGAGGCCGAGAGCACCGCTCCCAGGTTGGCCAGGAACTTCTGCTGCTCCTCGATGCGTTTGCGCTCGGTGAGGTCCTGGAGAATCTTCGCGTAGCCCTGGAGTTTCCCCTCCTCGTCGTACATGGCGGTGACGGTGAGCGAGGCCCAGAAGGGGGAGCCATTCTTCCTGCACCGCCACCACTCGTCCGTGGCGGAGCCACACAGCCGCGCCTTCTGCAGGTTGTGCTCGGGGCGGCCGGCCTTCGCGTCCTCCGGCATGTAGAGCCGCCGGATGTGCTGGCCGATGATCTCCTCGGCCTGGTAGCCCTTGATGCGCGCGGCGCCCTCGTTCCAGCTCGAGACGTGCCCCTGCGCGTCGAGCATGAAGAGGGCGTAGTCCTTCACGCTATTGACCATCATCCGGAAGCTCGTCTGGCTCTCGTGGAGCGCTTCCTGGGCCTTCCGTGCGGCGGTGACGTCCCGGAACATCGTGACGAAGCCCCGGGGGTTGGGCGCGATGGTCACCCGCAGCCACAGGTCGATCGTGGGGAAGTGCTCCTCGAACTCCACGGCTTGATTGCGCTCCATCGCGTCGATCTGTCCCTTGAACAGCCGGGAACTGCCGAGCGTGGGAGGATCCTCCCAGAGCGATTGACCCTGGAGCATCTGGGGGATCCGCTCGGAGGCACCGTAGAGGACGCGCAGCGCCGGGGCGTTCACGTAGACGATCCGCCACTGCCGATCCACGATGAGGATTCCATCCTGCAACCCATCCACCACCGCGCGCAGGCTCCCGGTGACCGGGGGCAGTTCGGCCTGGAGGCGGGCGTGCTCGAGACGGACGAACTCGACGCTCGAGGTGTTCACGCTCTCGTCGAGCGCGGCCATCAGCCGCCGCAGCTCCGGACCCGCCAGGGACTCCTCGCGCTGGAGGACTCCGAGCATCACCTCCCGGAGCAAGCTGTACTCGAGGAGGATCTGATCGAGGGAGTACCCGCCGAGCTTCGCGCGCTGCTCGCCATGCTCCTTGCCCAGCTCCCGGAGCTTCTGCTGCGCGGAAGTCTCTCCGGCCATCCACGCGGCATAGTGCTGGAGGCACTCCGGGAGGGAGTCGATGATGAGGCTGGCGGGCTTGTCCTTCGCGGCGGGCACCTGGGCCCGGACGGCCGCCAGCCAGTCCTGGCAGATGCTGTCGCGCGAGCGTCTGATTCGTGCCGAGGAGGCCTGGGCGGGGCCGGTGGCGCGAACGTCGTCCATGGTTCAGAAGCTGGGGGGCGTGGTCTGACGGTGGAAGGGAGGGCAGTCCGCCGGGCGGGCCCCCGCCTGTCGAGGTGCGCTTGAACGCAGGGCCCGGGGGAACAGCAGGGCGCCCCACAGCATCGCCAGGAAGTAGAGCAACCCCTGAAGGGGCGGCGCCGCGCCGAGGTGCGCGGGCACCAGCAACGCGAGGAGCACGGCGGACCCGAGCGTCAGCTCCCGGGAGCGCTGGACACGGGGCGCGGGGACGGACGTGTCTCCCCGGAGCCTCGAGTCCAGCAGCACGCCCAGGACGAAGCCCGCGGCGAAGCCGAGCACCTGCCAGGCCCGCCTGTCTCCTCCGAAGAGGAACACCCCGGAGGACATGGTGGCCACCATGCCGAGCCCAAATGACGCGAAGAACCGGAAGGAGCGCCGCTTGCCCCAGCGCCACAGCGCGGGCCACAGGCGCGCATAGCCGCCCAGCAGCAGGAGCCCGATGAGCAGGCCGGCCACCACGTCGCCCAGGTAGTGCGCCCCCAGGTAGAGACGCGCGAGCATCACCCCGGGCACCAGCAGCCAGGGAACCGCCCGGGGAATCCACCCCCGGAGCGCGAGCCACCCGAAGAGCGCCACGGACGTCACCGTGTGCCCGCTCGGGAACGAGGACACGGCGGGGTCATCGCGCACCACGATTCCCGGCTCTCGCGGGCGCGGCAGGTCCACGAGCTCCCACAGCGCCAGGTCCACCAGGCCCGTGAGCATGAACAGGCCGGCGACGGACAGCGCCGCCATGCGCCCCGCCCTCCAGCGCACCAGCGCGAAGAGGACGAGCGCGCACGCGGTGTCCCCCAGCAGAGAGAGCACCTGTGCCAGGAGCGTCCATCCGGGCGCGTCCCCGAGCCACGATTGGAGGGCGATGAGGGGGCGCGGTCCCCAGAGGAAGTCGATCACGTGCCCTGGATGTCCGGGGTGTCCATGGACTGCGTCCGCATGCCCTCGTCACCCATGTGGCTGTGGAGCTCCATGCGCAGGTGGGTCATGAAGGACTCCTGGTCCCGGGCGTCCATGGCGCCGAGGATGCGAGGAGCGATCATCCGCATCACCCCGAGCTGGGCCTGGAAGGGGAGCTGGAAGATCTGCTCGATGAGCGCCGTCACCGTGTCCCCGGTGCCCGGTGTCCAGGTGTCTCCGGTGGAGGTGTGCCGCTTCATCGTGTCCGGCTGGCCGGCTCCGAAGCCGTGCACCACCGTCCCCGGCATGTGGGTCTCCAGATGTTGCTGCGGCATCTCCATCGCGGCCGCGTCGCGGACGCTCATCCGCCCCTTCGTCTTGTCGGGGGGCTTGCTGTGGTTGGTGATGATCTGCGTGTCGGAGTCCTTGTCGTACCGGGCCATGGGGTCGCTCCTCGGGGGGCTGGGGGCGGGGAGCCCCGAGTCATGCCCCCTTCCGCTGAGCTATGCAGGACATGGGCAAGCACCCAGTCACGAGGGAGCGGCGCTGCGCCTGGATGCCCGCTCGCATCGGGTGCTCCGCTGCCCCTCGGCCGCCAGACCACGTGCAACCCGGCTCGGAAGGATTCACCTTTAGACACGTTATGAGTCAACGCGACGCCAGTGCCGTTCCTGATGACGACTTCCAGCTCCTCATGGGTGTCCTCCCCGAGCCGTTGCAGGCCGCAGTCCGGGAGCTGCCTCCCGGCGAAGTGCTCGAGGTGGTGATGGACCTCGGCCGCTCGCCCGAGGCCCGGCTGACCGGGCGGGTGGCGCGCCTCTCGGAGAAGCCCATCTCCCGCGAGGACCTGGCGCATGTGCTCGCGCAGGTGGGCACGGTGAGCGAGGACAACCGTGCCGGCATCGAGCGCACCCTCCACCGCGTCTCCGCCATCCGCAACCGGCAGGGCAAGGTGGTGGGCCTCACGCTGCGCGTGGGCCGCGCCATCTTCGGCACCATCGACATGCTCAAGGATCTCATCGCCTCGGGCCTGAACATCCTGCTGCTGGGCCGGCCTGGCGTGGGCAAGACGACGAAGCTGCGCGAGGTGGCCCGCGTGCTCGCCGATGACCTGGGCAAGCGCGTCATGGTGGTGGACACCTCCAACGAGATTGGCGGCGATGGCGACATCCCCCACCCGGGCATCGGCGGCGCGCGCCGGATGCAGGTGTCCCGGCCGGACAAGCAGCACGACGTGATGATCGAGGCGGTGGAGAACCACATGCCCGAGGCCATCATCGTCGATGAGATAGGCACCTCGGCCGAGGCCTCCGCGGCCCGCACCATCGCCGAGCGCGGCGTGCAGCTCGTGGCCACGGCCCACGGCAACACGCTGGAGAACCTGGTGCTCAACCCCACGCTGTCGGACCTCGTGGGCGGCGTGCACACCGTCACGCTCAGCGACGAGGAGGCACGGCGGCGCCGCACGCAGAAGACGATCAACGAGCGCCGCGCGCCGCCCACCTTCGACGTGGTGGTGGAGATGGTGAGCCGCGACGAGGTGCTGGTGCACCGCGACACCGCCCAGTCGGTGGACCGGCTGCTGGCGGGGGAGAACGTGGGCGGCGAGCGGCGCCAGCTCGTCGAGGGCCAGGTGGAGGTGAAGGAGGAGCCGCAGTCGGTGGCGCCGCTGCCGGTCCGCACCTCCGAGCCTCCTTCCTCCCGGGCGGCCCCGCGCCGCGGCGGCGCCAGCGCGGGCGCCCAGCCCGGCCTGCGCCAGGGCACCACGCGTATCTACGCCCACGCGGCCAGCCGCGACCTGCTCGAGCGGGTGCTGCGCGACCTGGGCCCGGATGCGCGGGTGGTGGGCCGCCTGGAGAACGCGGACGTCATCCTCACGCTGCGCTCGCGCGCCAATGATCCGAAGCTGCGCAAGGTCTCGGAGAAGACGGGGGCGCGCGTGCTGGCCATCAAGCGCAACAGCTCGGCGGAGATGCGGCGGGTGCTGCGCGACGTCTTCCTCATCGCCGAGGGCGTGGACGAGGACCAGGTGCGCGAGGCGGTCATGGAAGCCGAGCACGCCATCCAGCGTGTGCTCAGCGAGAGCGTGGTGGTGCCCCTGGCTCCGAGGCCTCCGCGGCTGCGCAAGCTGCAGCACCGGCTCGTCTCGCGCTACCACCTGGAGACGGTGAGCCACGGCAGCGAGCCCCAGCGCCACCTCATCATCTACCCGCTGGGCGCGCTGGTGGACATCCCCCGGGACCAGCAGGAGCTGGAAGGAGAGGAGGGCGTGGAGGGCATGGCCTGAGGCCGCGCTCTCCACACGCCCTCCGGGGTGTCACGGACGCTCAGTCACCCATGTACGGTTGGGCGTCCCCCTGCTCCTGCGGCTGCTCGCCGCTCTTCCGCGCCGCCTCCTGGGCCATGGGTTTGTCCTCCATGCCCATGGGCCGCACGCGCACGCGGTTGTGGACGTCGTGCACGCCGCGCACGTTGCCGGCGAGGTCCTCGATGGCGCGCTTCTGCCAGCGCTCCTCCACCGTGCCGCTCAGGGTCACCTCGCCATTGCTGACGGTGACCTCCACGTCGCCCACGTCCACGGGGCCCTCCATGAGCCGCTCGCAGACGTCCTCGCGGATGCGGTCATCCGCGCGCTGGTAGCCGCGCGGCGGACGCGCCGGGCCCCGCCTCTGGCCCTCCATCCGGTCCAGCGTCGCGTCGTAGCTGCGGGGGGCGTAGCCGCGCTCGTAGGCGCCGACCCCTCCGTAGCCCCCCTGGTTGTAGCCGCGCTCGGCGCCGAACGAGCCGTAGCCCGGGCGGCCTGCCTCTCCGCGCCGCGTCCCATCATCTTGCACCGGGCGCTCCATCCGCCGCGCGCGCACGGGGAAGCGTTGCTCCTGGCCTTGGCTGTCGTTGTCTCGCTGTGCCATGTGGACTCCTCTCCTGTCAGATGTGTGGGGCACCGCCCTCACGAGTGCAGCGTCCGGCCCTGCGGGTCTCCCGGCTCCTTCCGCGAGTCGTTCTCGCGCTGCTGCTCGCGGGCGACCCGGAGCTCGTTGTTGACCTCCTTCACCCCGAGCACCTCCTCGGTCAGGTCCTCGATGGCGCGCTTCTCGTCGCGGCTCTTCACGGTGCCGGTGAGGGTGACCTCGCCCTTCTCCACGCGGACGGTGACGTCGTCGGCATCCATCCAGCCCTGCATCAGCCGGTCGCAGATGTCCTCGCGGATGCGGTCATCCGAGCGCTGGTAGTTGCGCGGTCCGCGGCCCTGGCGGCGCGGCAGCTCGGGGGACTGCTCGTAGTAGGGGTAGGCACCCTGCATTCCGCCCCGGCCCGCGCCGTGGCCCATCTCCCGGTCCATGTCGCGCGTGGTGCTGGTGGAGTAGCCGGTGCGCGGCGGGTGCTCGATGAACGAGGACTGCACGCGCGGCGGCTGGTAGTCGTCATCCCCGAAGCCCCGGGTGCCGAAGCCCCGGTCTCGGCCCTGGTCCTGGCTCCAGCCCTGGCCCCAGCCGTAACGGTCGTAATCCTCGCGGCTGCCGCTCGCTCCCAGCCCGTACTGGCCCCGGTCCCAGCGGTCGGTGTCGTAGGGCTGGGTGCGCTGGGCGCCGGGCGCGCCGTAGCGGTCGAAGTCTCCCCGCACCCGCTCGTGCGACAGCTCGCTCCAGAAGCCCTCGCCGAACTCCTCTCCGGGCCCACCCGCACGGCGGACCCCCGGCGCGCCCCGCATCAGGCCTCCGCGGTGGTACTCCTCGCGGCTCTCCTGGTCGAAGCGGCCCCGGTCCTCGTCACCGCCGTACTCGTAGCCCCGGCCGTAGCGGCCCACGTCCTGCTCGCCGGAGCCGCTTCCCCGCATCCCTCCGCCGCTTCCGCCTCCGCCACCACGGTGGGAGCGGCCGCGGCCCCGGTCCTCGTCACGGCCACGGCCCGGTCCCCGGTCCTCGCCGCTGTAACCGCGCACGCGGCCCATGTCCCGCCCGCGCTCCGTGGTGTCACGCCGGTTGCCGCGCTCCGGGTCCTGGCCCCGGCCCTGCCACTCCACGTCCGACCGCCGCCTGTCCGCCATCGCCGCCTCCTTGGGGTATGGATCGCCCAGAGGGTCGTACCGGCTCGCACCTCCGGCAAGGGGGCGTCCGGAGCAGTCCGTCCGGCTATCCCTCCCCGCGGGACGAGGCCTCCGCCCACCATTCGATCCAGGTGCGCCGGGCCATCCATGCCACCGTCAGCGACACCAGCCCGAGCATCCCCAACTCAACGCCCTCGGGGTGCTGCACCGCACAGGCGCCGACGAGGAGTCCAGCCAGCAACACCAGGAACATGGACAGTCCATGGTGGAAGCGGGCGGCATCCGTGCGCGGCCACGTGTCATCCTTCGCACGGGCCCGCCGTCGCATGGCCACCAGTGCGCGCGCCACGGCCAGCAGGAAGAGCGCATAGCCGCTGGCCCACAGCACTTCCGCGTGGACGTTCATGGTCGTGATGGCGTCCATCCGTGCCCCCTTCGCATGCGGCGTGTCCCGGGTGCCGTGCTCCTGGATCTCCGTGGCGGAGGCAAGGGCGGGCGCTCAAAAGTTGAGCGGCGCATCCACCAGGGAACGGACGCTTGCGAGCGGTGCCGACTCGCGAACATCATCGGACATGTCCTCTCCTTCCTACGTCCACGGAACCAGCAGCACCCCGTTGCTCGGGGAGACCATTGGCCAGAACCTGCGCCGGACCGTCGAGCGGTACGGCGAGCGCGAGGCCCTCGTGGTCCTCTCCCAGGGCTACCGCGCCACGTGGCGTCAGTTCTGGGACGAGACGACGAAGGTGGCCCTGGGCCTGCTGGCCTTCGGCGTGGAGAAGGGCGACCGCGTGGGCCTCTGGTCCCCCAACCGTTTCGAGTGGGTGGTGTCCCAGTTCGCCGCGGCCCGCATTGGCGCCATCCTCGTGAACCTCAACCCCGCCTACAAGACGGCGGAGCTGGAGTACGCGCTCAACCAGTCCGGCACCAGCGTGTTGCTGCTCGCGCGCGGCTTCCGCCAGACGGACTACCGCAAGATGTTGGAGGAGGTGCGCCCGCGCTGCCCCCAGCTGCGCGTCTCCCTCGTGCTGGACGACGACTGGAAGCTGCTGCTCGAGAACGGCACCCGCGTGAGCGAGCGCATGCTCACGGACCGTGAGGCCACGCTCCAGTTCGACGACCCCATCAACATCCAATACACGTCCGGCACCACGGGCTTTCCCAAGGGCGCCACGCTCAGCCACCACAACGTCCTCAACAACGGCTTCTTCGTGGGCGAGGCGCTGCGGCTCGGGACAGAGGACCGCGTCTGCATCCCCGTGCCCTTCTACCACTGCTTCGGCATGGTGATGGGCAACCTGGCCTGTGCCTCCCATGGCTCCACCATGGTGATTCCGGGCGAGGCCTTCGAGCCGCTCGCGGTGCTGCAGGCCGTGGGCGCCGAGCGCTGCACCGCGCTCTACGGCGTGCCCACCATGTTCATCGGCGAGTTGGATCACCCGCGCTTCGCCGAGTTCGACTTCTCCTCGCTGCGCACCGGCATCATGGCCGGCTCGCCGTGCCCCATCGAGGTGATGAAGAACGTGCAGGCGCGCATGAACATGCGCGAGGTCACCATCTGCTACGGCATGACGGAGACCTCGCCCGTGTCCACGCAGAGCGCGCTGGATGATCCCCTGGACAAGCGCGTGGGCACCGTGGGCCGCGTGCACCCGCACGTGGAGGTGAAGATCATCGAAGCGAGCACCGGCGCGGTGGTGCCCCGGGGCACGCCCGGCGAGCTGTGCACACGCGGCTACAGCGTGATGCTCGGCTACTGGAACAACCCCGAGGCCACCCGCACCTCCATCGACGCGGCCGGTTGGATGCACACCGGAGACCTCGCCACCATGGACGAGGACGGCTACGTGAAGATCGTCGGCCGCATCAAGGACATGATCATCCGCGGCGGCGAGAACGTGTACCCGCGCGAGATCGAGGAGTTCCTCCACACGCACCCTGGCGTCAGCGAGGCCCAGGTCATCGGCGTGCCCAGCGAGAAGTATGGCGAGGAGGTGATGGCCTGGGTGAAGCCCAAGCCCGGCACTACTCTCACCCAGGAGGAACTGGTCCGCTTCTGCACGGGCCGCATCTCCACCTTCAAGATTCCCCGCTTCTGGAAGTTCGTGGACGAGTTCCCGATGACGGTGACTGGAAAAATCCAGAAATTCAGGATGCGCGAGGTGGCGGTGGCGGAGCTGGGGCTGCAGTCGGCCGCGGCGATCCGCACGGCCTGACACCTGGAGCCGGGTTTTGGGCTCTAATGGTGCACCCCCCTCTGGAGCCCCCCATCGTGACCCTCTCCGCCGCCCCCATTCCCGCCCCCGGATTGGAGCAGCTGCTCGCCCTGGCCACTCCCCTGGACACATGCCGCGGGATGTTCTTCAACGGGGCGTTCGAGGCGGTGCGCTCGCTGGGCGGCGAGGAGGCCCGGGTGAAGTGCTACGCGGCCGCCGGGGAGAAGAAGTACGTCGACTTCTTCAGCTACCCGGTGGCGGACTTCCTCAAGACCATCTTCACCGCCGCGGAGCTGCTCGGGGGGCCGGCACCGGGGGGACGGAGCATGGTGCTGCGGCAGCTTGGGCGCCGGGCCACGGCGGACTTCCTCCACTCCACCGTGGGCAGGACGATGATGGCGCTGGCCGGTACGGATCCGCAGCGGCTGCTCGCGAGCTTTCCCAGCGGCTACCGGGCCTCGCTGAGCTACGGCGACCGTTCCGTGGAGCGGCTCGGGGAGAAGCAGGCACGGCTGATGGCGCGCCGGGACTTCCTGCCGCTGGAGTTCAACGAAGGCGTTCTCTTCGCCGCGATGGAGCAGTCGACGGCCCGGGAACTGGTGGTGCGGGGACGCCAGTTGTCACCGCTCGACGTGGACTACGACGTCAGCTGGCTGTGAGGGCCCCGGGAAGGAGCGGGCGATTCACGGAGGGGGCGCCTGGCTGGCTCCTCCGTCACACGCCCCCGCGCCTCGACATAATCCCTCCCTTCCACCCGTTGCGTTGGTAAGGGAGGCCCCACCCCGAGGGACAGGAGAGGACGACATGGGTGTGAAGCTGCTGCTGGCAGGCTGGTACGGAGGAGAGGAACTCTTCTCGGCGCCGGAAGCGCCCTGGCCCTGGCTGCGGCGGGTGGAGCGGTGGGTGAGGGGGGCGGCGGAGGAGTTGCTGGAGAGCTCGCGCACGGTGGAGGGCCCTCGGGGGCCCATCTTGTTTCTGCGCCTGCACCCGGCGGCCGAGGACGTGGCCATTGTCGCCGCCGGGCAGGGGCGGGTGGTCGTCCTGGCCAATACCTCCATGGTGGGGCCGGGCTACCACCGCTACCTGTGTGATCTGCTCCATGCCATGGGGGACGCGCTCCATGTGGACTGGGCGGAGCCGGCCCTCACGGTGGCGGGAGTGGGAGATCCCACGGGGTATTTCCATACTGGAGACGCGAGCGACATTGCCCCTCGCATGCTCGCCTGGCTGGGGAGCATGGCCGGCCGGGTGTTGGACTTCCGGCGGCATGGCCACTCGGGAGCCACGCTCTCGCTGCGCCCCGGGCACGGCTTCGAGCACCCCGGGGCCCTGCTGACGCCCATGGGCCCGCGTGACGAGGCGTGGTTGCACGCCGTGCACGAGGATCCGCTGAGTGGCCAGGACATCTTTCCGTGGTGGGAGCCCGGCCAGGGCGCCGCGACGAAGCTGGGCCGGGCGCTCAGCCTCATCTGGACGGAGATGGTGTGGCGCCCGCCGCTGCTCGAGGAGGAGCGCCACCGCTTCCGCGAGGTGGCCCGGCTGCTGGAGTCCGCGTGGCGGGAGGCGCCGGAGCTGGCCTATCCGTGGCGCGAGTGGCAGCAGGTGCTGGGCTATCTCGGCGTGGGCGGCACGCTGGCGGAGGAGGTCTCCCGCCGCGCCGTCGAAGCGCCCTCGGGTCCGCTCATCGGCTACCGGCGCGGCGCCGTGCAGGTGACGCTGCCCGAGGGCTGGGAGATTCGCATCCCCGGCTCGCTCGCCGAGGAGCGGCTGGCCGATGGGAGCTGGGTGGCGCGAGACCATCGCCGCAGCGTGCGCTTCGTACCGTTGCAGGATGACGTGGAAGGGATTGCCCCCGGTCCCGAGCAGTCCCTGCCGTACGAGTTCCAGCACCAGGGCGAGCGGGTGAGTGGACGGGCCACGCTGCACGTGGAGCCGGGGGATTGCCGGCTCACGGCGCTGTGCGAGTCCGGCACGCACCGGGCCCTGTGTGTCGTCAGCTTCGACGATCCGGACGAGCAGGACTGGGCGCTGGGCACCTGGCGCTCACTGGACCACGCCGTGGCGGCGTGACGAGCTCTTCCCTCTCCCCTCGGGAGAGGGTCAGGGTGAGGGTGCCCGGGCCCGTTCTTCGACCCGTGGATCTCACTGTGATTCGCGCGGGCGGGGCCTTCGTTGCGGGAACTCGACGAAGTGGTTGGACGGCTCGCCAAGCCCATCACTCGTAGCCGACTACGAGTGAAGAATTGTTTATCTTACATATTCATAAATCTACACTCGTAGTCGACTACGAGTGACGGCCGAGTTCCCCCGCGAACCCGAAAAGCCGCCACCCCGGCTGGGCGCCCGGAGGCCCGAAAAGTGGCGGGTGTTCTTCTCTAGGCATCAGGGGCGTTCCGGCGAGGTCCGGGGATTTCGCCGAGCTGGCGGACCACGCCGCGGCGGCGTGACGGCGAGGGCGTTCCGCTCTACCAAGGCGCCCCTTGGCGCTGAGGGGGGAGTGTGGCAGAGGGCAGGCACACCATGCTCACCGGCGAAATTCGCAACCAAATCGAGCGCATCTGGGACGCCTTCTGGTCGGGCGGCATCTCCAATCCCCTCGAGGTGATCGAGCAGATCACCTACCTGCTCTTCCTGCGTCGGCTGGATGACCTGCACACGCTGGAGGAGAACAAGGCCACCCGCCTCAAGCGCCCCATCGAGCGCCGCGTGTTCCCCGAGGGGAAGGACCCCAAGCGCCGTCCCTACGATGAGCTGCGCTGGTCGCGCTTCAAGAACTTCCAGCCCGCCGAGATGTTCACCGTGGTGAGCGAGCACGTCTTCCCCTTCCTGCGCACGCTGGGGGGAGATGGATCCACCTATGCCCACCACATGAAGGACGCGCGCTTCACCATCCCCACTCCCTCGCTGCTGGCCAAGGTGGTGGACCTGCTGGATCAGGTGCCGATGGAGGACCGCGACACCAAGGGCGACCTCTACGAGTACATGCTCGGCAAGATCGCCAGTGCCGGGCAGAACGGGCAGTTCCGCACCCCGCGCCACATCATCCAACTCATGGTCGAGATGACCGCGCCTACGCCCAGGGATGTCATCTGCGATCCCGCAAGCGGCACCTGTGGATTCCTCGTGGCCGCCAGCGAATACCTGCGCGAGCACCACCCGGAAGTCCTCCGCGACGCGAAGCTCAAGGATCATTTCCACCAGCGGATGTTCCACGGCTTCGACTTCGACAACACCATGCTGCGCATCGGCAGCATGAACATGCTGTTGCACGGCGTGGAGAATCCCGATGTCCGCTACCGCGATTCCCTCGCACAGGATCACGCCGGAGAGGAGGAGAAGTACACCCTCGTTCTCGCCAATCCGCCCTTCGCCGGCTCGCTCGACTATGAGAACACCGCCAAGGACCTGCTGGAGATCGTCAAGACGAAGAAGACGGAACTGCTCTTCCTCGCCCTCTTCCTACGCCTCCTGAAGCCCGGCGGTCGTGCGGCGGTCATCGTGCCCGACGGCGTGCTGTTTGGCTCCTCCAAGGCGCACAAGGAACTGCGCAAGCTACTTGTGGAGGAGCAGAGGCTGGAGGCCGTGATTTCACTGCCCGGCGGAGTTTTCAAGCCCTATGCCGGTGTGTCCACCGCCATTCTGATTTTCACCAAGACCAATTCCGGTGGCACCGACCATGTGTGGTTCTACCACGTGGCCGCCGACGGCCGGAGTCTCGACGACAAGCGGACGCTGCTACTTCCTGAGGAGAAGCTTGGGCCCACGCCCAAGGTCACGCTCTCAACAGCGGAACACGCCAAGAATAATCTACCCGATGTGCTGAGCCGCTGGCAGGCTCGCGACTCCACTGAGCGCAAGCGCCCGCGCACCGCGCAGAGCTTCTGCGTGTCCAAGGACGACATCGCGGCCCAAAGCTACGAACTCAGTCTCAATCGCTACAAGGAAGTGGTGCATGAAGAGGTTCACCACCGCCCGCCGAAGGAAATCCTCAACGACCTTGAAAAATTAGAGGCAGAGATTCTACGGGGGATGAAGGAACTGAGGGGGATGCTGAAGTGATGAGGCGTGTCTGCATCGCTGAGTTCTGCGCAACGGGAACGGGCGGAACGCCGCCAAGAGACCAGGTAGAGCGGTATTACGAAGGCGGAACGATTCCATGGGTGAAGTCTGGCGAACTTCGTGAGGCCGTCATCACGGACACCGAAGAACGCATCACGAGGGCCGCGCTTGACGAGACAAGCATAAAACTGGTGCCCTCGGGGGCGTTGCTGCTTGCCATGTACGGAGCCACGGTGGGGCGCGTAGGGATACTCGGAGTTCCTGCGACGACAAACCAAGCCGTTTGTCATATTATTCCAGACCCTAAGGTCTCCGATGTCCGCTACTTGTTTCATGCTTTCCGTGCTCGGATTTCGCATCTGCTCTCAAGACGGGTAGGAGGAGCGCAACCAAACATCAGTCAAGGAATTGTCAGAGATTTCGTGGTTCCTTTGCCGCCGTTAGTGGAGCAGCGGCAGACTGCGGGGGTTCTGGACCGCGCAGAAGTACTACGGGCTATGCGCTGCGCTGCCATTTCCCAACTCGAAAATCTTACTCAATCAGTTTTTCTCGACCTCTTCGGGGACCCAGTGACGAACCCAAAGGGGTGGCCTGTAGAATGTGTCGGAGATGTCGCTGATGCTCAAAGTGGCTTGCAAGTCAGCAGCATCCGGCAGAAGCTCCCACTTGAGGTCCAATACCTCCGGGTAGCGAACGTCTATCGTGGCTACTTGGATCTTGCTGAGGTTAAGACATTTCGAGCTACTGAGTCTGAAGTTGCTCGGACAATGCTTGTCAAAGGTGATCTGCTCATTGTCGAGGGGCATGGAAATCCCGATGAGATAGGACGTTGCGCTCTTTGGGATGGTTCGATTGCGTGTTGCGTCCACCAGAACCATCTCATTCGGGTGAGGTTCGACGCATCAAGAGTTTTGCCTGATTACGCGTCAGCATTTCTCAACTCTAGCGGCGGTCGGCGCCACTTGTTGCGTGCTGGGAGGACAACTTCCGGTCTCAACACAATTAGCGTCTCGGATGTGAGGGATGCGCCTATCTCGATCCCACCCCTTCAGCTCCAACGCGAATTTCTTGAGCATGTTGCCGCCGTACAACGCCTGAAAATGGCGCACCGTGCTTCGCTGGCGGAGATGGATGCGCTCTTCGCCGCCCTGCAACACCGCGCCTTCCGGGGAGGCTTGTGATTTCTCCTCAGCCCGAATGACCGCATTCCTTCCATCAATGATCTACTCCATGCGTATCTGTACGAATGGGCGTCGCCTGCTCGCGCCAGCCCTCGCCCTGCTACTGGTCTCTTGCGGCAGCACGCGCCATGTCGCTTCTCCATCCGCCGAAGAACTTGCCGACTTCGTGCTCATCATCAGGGAGCAATCGGATGGTCAGGTCAGCCATTCGTGGCAGCGTGCCGCCGAGTTCGAGCTTCCGCAGTATGCTCAGCGCTCCAGCAATGACTGCGGAGTGGGCAGCATTGTGCTCGCATCTCGTCGCGCCAGGGATTGTGATCAGGAGCAAATCGACTGTGTCCGAGCGTGCATGAAGCGCAGGTTTCCCTCAAAATATAGTCACATCAGGCGTGAGAACGGTAGCAAGAATGATTTTTGCCAGGAAGAGTGTTTGCGTGAATATATGGTTTGTCTGAAGTTGCAGGAGTTGAATGCTCTGCAATTCAACGCTGTGAATTCCGCAGTCGACTGGTTGAAGCGAAATCACAAGGAACTCCTTCTTGGCTCCGTGGTCATCATTGCCGGTGTGGCATTCGTGACCATCTCCGCTGGCGCAGGGGCCGTCGTGCTGGCGCCAATCGTGCTCGTGGCAAGTTGAGTGCGCTTCCCACTGCGCGCTGGAGTGCCCGCATGAAGTCCGATTTCATCAAAAGAACCTTGACCCTGCTCCATGCAGTGGAGCGGCATGCCTCCACTTCGAAGCAACATGACGCGCTCAAGAACTCCAGACTCACACTCCATTTCATCATGGGGCGGGGTGAGGCGGGGGAGTTCGCGGACTATCTCGAGGGCTTCGGTGTTGCCTCCAGCCCTCCGGTTCTTTCTTTTGCGACGAAGGAAGAAGCGGACGTCTGGCTGCGGAATCATCCCGCTCCGCCCCATGGAGCCGTCATTGGGGTAGGGGCTGAGCGCTATCACGTCGCGTACTCACGAGAACTCGATCATCGGAAGTTGCTTCGCCTCCCCTCCGAGGAAGAGTGGAAGCAGATGCGGGATGCCGGGGAAGACCCTGAGCCAGAAGCCGAGGATGAGTCCGAGCCCCAAGAACCAGGCCACGGCTCAATGTTCAGCCTTTTTGGCCTCGCCAATTGGACCTTCTTCCACCTCTATGAAATGGAGAAGCGAATTGCTTCCACCGAGGAACTCGAGGCCATCAGAATCGCCAGGATCTCCTTCCACTTCGTGATGGACGTGGGGGAGGAGTATGGGTTCGAGGCGTACCTGGAGACCGTCCACTCCGCCCGGACCTCGCGTCCTCTCGACTCCTTCGAGAGCAGAGCGGATGTGGATACATGGCTCGAGCATCAGCCCGAACCTCCTCATCCGGCAGTGGTCGCCATCGGGAACGAGCTCTACTCCGTGGGGTACAGTCGCAGGCGGAGGCTGCGCATGCTGATCCGCATCCCCACGCAACAAGAGCTGTGTGCCTGAGTGCCGTGTGCTTCGAGAAGTGCTGATTCACCGCCACTTCGGCCGGGGCGCTCGACCTGCTAGGTTGAGGTCCTGGGAGGTAGGCCCCGCGTGTCCACACCAGAGCACTCTCGAAGGCCCGAGCACGCCGTCCCCCTTCTCGGCGAGGGCGCCATGTATCCGCCCGGCACCGCTCCGCTACCACCAGGCACGCGCATTGGCGGAGACGTGGTGGAGGGGGTGCTGGGCAGCGGCGGCTTCGCCACCGTGTACCGGGTGAGGAGTCCCGAGGGCCACGTGTCCGCCCTCAAGTTGCTGCCGCTGGACCAGGGCCCCGAGCGGGCCGCGCGCGCCTGGCGCGAGCTGTCGCTGGGCACGCGCCTGCGCCACCCCAACCTCGCGCGCCAGGTGGGCGCGGGCCAGTGGCCTCCGGACAAGCCTCGCTTCCTCTGGCTGAAGTTCGAGCTGATTGACGGCTCCCACCTGGACGAGTGGGCCCTGGGGCGCACCGTGGGCGAGGTGGTGGATCGGGTGCTGGAGGTGGCGCGCGCGCTGGCGGTGTCGCACGAAGCGGGTGTCCTCCACCGGGACGTGAAGGAAGCCAACATCCTGGTGAGGAAGAGCACGGGACAGGCGGTGCTGGTGGACTTCGGGGTGGGCTACCA
>DASQMW010000255.1:0-30872 GCA_035645295.1 Archangium sp. | reverse complement strand
GACGGCCACCTGGCCGACGTCCTCCACCTGCAGGCCCATCAGCCGCTCCTTGGCCAGCATGGCCGAGGTGTGGACGCTGTTGAGCACGTTGCCCACGTTGTGCAGCACGCTGGTGGCGACCTCCGCCCGGCCCGCCTGCCGTGCCACCTGCACCAGTTGCCGGTGGACGTCCTTGAGCTCGCGGGTCCGCTCGTCCACCCGCTGCTCCAGCCCCTCGTTGGCCTGTCGCAGTGCCTCCTCGCGCCGCTGCACCTCGTCGGCCATGAGGCGGAAGGCCTGGGCCAGTTGCCCCAGCTCGTCCTGGCGCCGGGTGTCCAGCTCCACCTTGAAGTCCCCGGTGGCGATCCGGTCGGTGGCATGGGTGAAGGCCAGCAGCGGTTGGGAAATCTGCTGCCGCAACACCCAGAACATGATGGCCAGCTCCAGCACCAGGGACGCCAGGCCGAACACCAGGATGTAGCGTGCCGCCTGGAAGGCGGGTGGGGCGATCACGCTCTCGGGGAGCACGGTGACGAAGTTCCAGCCGGGGCCCCGCAGCCGCGCCGTGGCGAGGTATTCGCGATCCTCGGGCAGCTTCATCACCTTCTGGCCGGGCGAGCGGCGCGTCACGCGCTCGAAGATGCGCCGCAAGTGGGCCTGCTGCTCCGGGGAGCCGAGCTGCGTGGAGGCCTCGGGCGGCCCGGCGCCGAGGATGTTGTAGGCGGCGGTGCCTTCCTGCCTCAGCTCGGGATGGGCGATGAGCTGGCCATCGTCGCGAAAGATGACGTTGTACGTGCCGGGCTGGTGGTCGCTGGCGGTGCGGGCCATCAACTCATCCAGGAGGACGTCGTGGCTGATCGACGCGACATGGCGGCCGTCCATGTCCAGCGGCGTGGTGACCGTGACGACCTGGTTGTTGCTGACCGGCACCTGGTAGACGCCGGACCACGTCGTCTGTCTTCGCGGGTTGTTCTCGGGGCGGCTCGGGGGGAAGAACTCCTGGGAGAGAATGGATTCGGTGGGCGCGGCGTCCCGGCACCAGGTGGGGTGCTCCGGCCAGTAGAGAAGCATCGGCCCTTCCGGCAGCGTAATGAAGGTATCCGTGAAGCGGGTGCTGAAGGCGGGCGCGTACTGGGTGAGCACGTCGTAGGAGGCCAGGATGCGGCGGCGCAACTCGTCATCGAGGGGTACGCCCCTGGGGACGAAGAGGCCCACCATCCGCGTGCCGTCGAAACCCTCGGGGCGGTTGCGGACCGAGCCATCGGGCAGCCGCACGAACAGGCGCTCGAAGCGGGCGGCCGCCTCCTCCTGACTCACGGCCTGGATGCGTTCCTGGAGGGCCTTCTTGAGGAAGGCGTGGTTGTCCTCCGCCAACACGAAGATGGACTCCTCACGATGGCTGCGCTCCACGACCGACTGCTCCAGTTGCACGAGGGACTGGTCGCGCAGGGTCCGGAACAGGTGCAGGTAGCTGAAGAGTGTGCCCAGGGCGATGACCCCCGCGATGCGGATGCCCATCCGGAGGAGCGTCGCGCGGGCCAGGGAGGTGCGAGGGTGGAGAGGAGTCGACATGATGGAGCACGCTCAACGGGTTGGAGCGTGAATCCACGCACGGAACCATCTGGAATGCGAGGCAGCGGCTCAGCCAGCCGCCTACCTGCTTCGCAGGCGCTCAGGCCACCGCGCTCGACTGAGCCCTGACGTGGGCGGGAGCCGCTGGCAGCACGACGCGGAAGGTCGCGCCCTGGCCCGGCTGGCTCCGCACGGAAAGCTCGCCGCCAAACCCGGTGATGATGCCGTGGCAGATGGACAGGCCCAGCCCGGTGCCCACGCCTGGCGGCTTGGTGGTGAAGAAGGGCTCGAAGATGCGGCTCAGGTGCTCGGGGGCGATGCCGCAGCCATTGTCCTGGACCTCCACCCACACCCTCCCATCCTCATGAAGTCCCGTGGCCACGCGGAGGCGGGGCTCGGCGGGCCCCTCGGCCACCGCATGGAGGGCGTTGACGATCAGGTTGAGGAAGACCTGCCCCAGGCCATGCTCCTCGCCCAGGATGGGCGGCACCGGGCACAACTCCCGCTCGACCCGGAGCCCCGGCACCTGGGCGAGGTTCGCCATGGCGAGGGCCCCCTCCAGCACCTCGTCCACCTCCACCGGCTCGGCGGGGTGGCTCCTGCCGCGGGAGAAACCCCGCACGTCCTGCACCAGCCGCTGGATGCGCTCGCAGCCATGGAGCGCATCGTGGCAGGACTCCTGGAGCTCCTCCACGCTCCCCTTGGGCTGGGTGGCGGACAGCACCTCCAGCTCCCGCCGGACATGGTGGAGGTTGGCCATGATGAAGCTCAGGGGATTGTTGACCTCATGCGCCAGCCCGGCGGCGAGCCGCCCCAGCGCCTCCAGCTTCTGGGCCTGGGCGAGTTGGAACTCCAACCGCATGCGCTCCTCCGTCTCCTGGCGCAGCCGGGCGTTGGCCTGTTCCAGCTCCGCCAGCCGCTTGCGGTCCCGCCTCAGCAGCTCCCACTTCTCGGCGAGCGCGTGGGCCATCTGGCGCACTTCGATGCTGTCGAAGGGCTTGTGGAGGATGAGCAACCGTTGGCTGATGCCCAGCCGCTGCACCACCTGCTCCCAGGAGTAGTCCGTGTGCGCCGAGCACAGGACGACCTGGAGGTCCGGGTCCTCCCGCCAGAGGCGCTCGGTGGTCTCCACGCCGTCCATCCCCGGCGGCATGCGGATGTCGACGAAGGCCAGGGCATATGGCCGCCCCTCCTTCACCGCGGCGCCCACGCGCCGCAGTCCCTCTTCTCCCTGGAAGGCGGAGTCCACCTCGAAGTGGTATCCCTTGGGCCGGGGCGGATGCGTGGCGAAGAGCGTGGCCCTCAACTCCGCGAGCGACGCGCCGCCCTCGCCAGCGGAGAGGAGGCGGCGGAAGTCCTGGTGGATCGAAGGCGTGTCATCGATGACCAGGACTCGGGGCGCGGGCGTGGAGGCGTTCATGGCTTGTGTCTTCCCACCTGAGTCCTCTTCCGAATCACCTGTCCCCCTGTACGGGCAGATGAACGAGACACGTGACCCGAGGGCGCAACAGTTCAACTCCACCCAGCATGAGTGAAGCCCGTAGGTAAATATATGATCCAGGTGGACGAGGGCCTCCGTGTACCACTCTTGGGTGTTCAATAGGAGATTGTCGGCTCGGAACCCATCCGGAACAGGGCCCTTTGCTCGGAGCGGATTCGTCTCCACCTTCGGTGCAAAGGGGCGTAGGGGGGGCGGACGGGGTGGGTGGGCGGCTCTTTTCGTTCTGGCGGCATGCGGCGGTGGGACGAGTTAATCAGGGCGCTGCCTTCCCTCCCCGACAGCCCCGCCCGGACAGCATGCGAACCACCCACCGTTCTCTGACCACCGTCGCCCTGGCTTTGAGTCTCTTCATGGCGGCGCTGGAGATGACGGTCGTCTCCACCGCCATGCCCACGGTGGTCGGCGAGCTGGGGGGGCTGCACAGCTACGCCTGGGTCTTCACCGCGTACATGCTGGCCTCCACCGTGACGGTGCCCATCTATGGGAAGCTGGCGGACCTCTATGGGCGCAAGCCCGTGCTGCTCTTCGGCATCGGCCTGTTCCTCGCCGGCTCCATCCTCAGTGGGCTGTCCACGTCGATGAACATGCTGATCGCCTTCCGCACGTTGCAGGGGCTGGGGGCGGGAGCGATGCAGCCCGTGGCGCTCACCATCGTGGGAGATCTCTACACGCTGGAGCAGCGCGCGAAGGTGCAGGGCGTCTTCAGCGCGGTGTGGGGCATCGCGGGGCTGGTGGGCCCGCTCACCGGTGGCCTCATCGTGAAGTACCTCACCTGGCACTGGGTCTTCTTCATCAACGTCCCGGTGGGGCTGGGTGCCCTCGCGCTGCTGGTGGTCTTCTTCCACGAGCAGGTGCAGCGCAAGCCGCAGAAGCTGGACTACGCGGGCGCGGCGTTGCTCTCGGCTGGAGTGGTGGCGCTGCTCTTTGGCGTGCAGGGAATTGGCCGCAACCTGCTGGCGCTGCCGGTGGGGGCCGTGCTGCTCGCCGCCTTCGTGTGGGTGGAGCGCAAGGTGGCCGAGCCCGTCATCCCCATGTCCCTCTTCCAGAATCCCGCGATCGTGATCGCCTCGGTGGCGGGCGCGCTCTTCTCCGCGGCGATGTTCGGCGCCACCACCTACGTGCCGCTGTACGTGCAGGGGGTGCTGGGGGGCTCGGCCACGCTGGCGGGAGGGATGATCACCCCGATGATCGTCGCCTGGCCGGTGGCGAGCGTGTTCGCGGGGCGGATGTTGCTCAAGACGGGCTTCCGTCCGCTCATCGTCGGAGGGTTCGGGCTGTCGGTGATTGGCACGGGGGCGATGGCGCTGCTGCTCGAGCCGCGCTCGTCCCTGCTGATTCCGGAGCTGGCGATGGCGCTGTTCGGCATTGGCCTGGGCTTCGCGTCCACCTCGCTGCTCATCGCGGTGCAGACGAGCGTGGGCTGGGAGCTGCGCGGGGTGGCGACGGCGAGTCACATGTTCTTCCGCACCATTGGCGGGGCGCTCGGGGTGGGCTTGATGGGCGGCGTGGTGGTGTCCCAGCTCCTGAAGGACCCGAGTGTCCCCCTGTCCGCGGCCAACGAGCTGCTCGGCCCCGAGCACGGCCGCGGCCTGCCTCCGGCCTTGTTCCAGACGCTGAGCGGAGCGCTCGGCACGGGCCTGACGATCAACTTCTGGATCATCTGTGCCGCCACCGTCGGCGCCTTCGTCGCCGGGCTCTTCTTCCCGAAGGTGAAGCGCGGCGAGGGCCTGGCCAGCCCCTCCACCGACGTGGCGGCGCCTCACTGACGCCGGGGCAGGCCCGCTCGTGGAAGCCCGACACGGCAGGTTGTTACACGTGAACCCTGCTTATCCGCCCACAGGGTATTGCTCCAGGGCGAGCTGCGCATTGGCATAAAGGAGGGTGAAGTGCGCATGCTTGCGTCCAAGCTTGTAGGTGCTTCCATTTTTCCCCGTTTCCCGTATCCACCGGATCTGCTCTCGGGCTCGTCGCATTACCTTATCGAGCGCCTTGCCGATGGTCAGGGAAGTGACTTGCTTGAGCACAGCCTTGTCGATGGCGAAAGCGGTCAGCCGCCCGTCCAGGCCTGAGGGAAGGACAGTCACTGCATTGCTCGAATTGAAGAGTTCCTTCACCGCAAGTTCATCAAGGATGACATAACCTTTTTCATGTGGGAGTTCCCCGATTTGGGGAAGCTGATCCTCAAGGAGGATTAGTTTTCCATCACTAGCCATGAGTTCGAAGAGCCCAGTGAAGCATCGCTGCCAATCTTCCACCGGTATCTCGTGAAGCACGTTACAAAGGACGACAAGATCCATGGAGCACATCCCTGGACCCGTCAGTTTGTAGAGGGCGTCCACGACGTATTGCGCTGGTTCGCCGGGTTGATCGAGTTGGCGGATGTGCTCCAGGCATTCGCGTCGGTCCTCCTCCGAGGAGAATCGTAGGTCGTTGAATGCGTAGTAGGTAAACTTGCGGTTGGCCGCGAGTCCGGCCTGCCGCAATGAAGCCGCGAGCCGACCACGACCAGCAGCGAAATCCAGGATGCGAACGTTTTCCTTCTCTGCCCCGAGGACCGACGTAACGTCCACCATCTGCTTCTGCTGGGGATCGTTGTCACGAGCGCTCGCCACGGTTGGGGGGAGCAGGGATTGAGCGGCAAACACTTCAAATGCGAGGTCGTCGGCGTCAGCCATGAGCGTTCGGAGTTTCGAACGACCTTCATCCCCACCCAACAAACGGCTGATGACCTTCTCGATCTGATTGCCGGCATACTCGATGGAGTTGTTATCCACGAAGTAAACCGAATCCATGCCCACATGGGCAATCAACGGGACCGAATGGGTTGCCAGCCAGATCTGTCCTTCCGGACCGAGTATCTCGTTCTGCAGTGCCGAGAGTGCGCGGATGCAGACATCCGGATGCAGATGATTCTCTGGCTCATCGATCAGAACACATGCGTCCCGAAGCCATTCCCTCTGCCTGTGCAGCATGACGGCCCATACAGCGAGGATGAGTTCTCCCGCAGAGAGTTCGGACGGAGCGAATGGGCGCCCCCGAAAACGAGGAATGACCCGCCGTTTCTCATTCAAATCTGGCTCGATCTCCGCCGAAAGAAGAGCCCGTAGGACTTGGTTGAACGCCTTCGCATCTTCCAACCCCTGGACGACGGCCGCATGGTTCTTGGTGCGTGGGTGCTCCGAGTCATGCATGGCCTGAGCGACCTCATGGAAGTAGGCATGGACGCTCGACCATGCATTGCTAAAGCCCCCGCTCGTGTTGGCATTCACTGCATCCTCAGCGCGTTTGCGCTTGTCCGTCGGATCCACCATGGATGCGTAGGTCGGCACTTCGTAGGAGAGAGGAACGACCTTGAACGACTGTGATAGTCCGGCACGTATTTTCACGAGTCGAGCATGGTGCTCCATCTTGATGATTTCCTTCCGAACCTCGGGAATCATTCCAAGCATCGCGCCGAACAGGAGACCACCCGCAGCGGCATTATTTTCGGAGGGTTCAGCGTTCTGGCTTCCGGAAGTGGCCAGACGCACCACCTCCCTGGAGTCTTGTTGTGCCCTCAAGGCTTCATGTGCCTTGGTGGCAATTGTTCCGACGAGTTTCAGATAGCGAGACTTTCCAGCTCCATTGGGACCAGCCAGCACCACGAGTTGCTTGAGATTGCGCAGCCTTTGGGGCGCGAGCCCCTCTGGCGTGGCGAACTCCGGCGGAAATTCAAACTCCGTGAACATGTCGTAAGAGTTCCTTCGAAAGAGGCCGCTACTACTCTTGGGTCTGAACGCCTCCAGCGTGCCACGGCGGATGGGGGGGCCGAAAGCCAGGAGGCACTCGCGTCAGTACCGAGAGCGCTGGATTGCCACGAACGGCGACCCCCCTCACGCGAAGGCTCCGAGGGGCAGACCTGCGTGCGGAAGGCGGCGGAAAGTTTCACCGTGATTCGCTCGATCAGGAGTCCAGACGGGCGCCATGGCGTCTGCCCACTACGACAGGCTCACAAGGCAGATGGCAAAAGACGACGGCGCCCACCTGGTTTTGTAGCCCCGCCGCCCGGATCGGCGGGGTGCTCGTGGGGGGGGTGGCTCCCCTCGGGTGTGCTCCTGTCCCATGTTCCCCGGGCGCAGGAGGGGAGGGCTTCTCGCTCCGGACCTGTGGTGGCTACCCCGGGTCAAGGGCCCAGGTGCCTTCCTCCCACCGCTTCAGTGCCTGCCCTGCCTTGAATGAGACCAGCCCCTCGCCCTTAGCGACCTCCTCCAAGACTGCTTTGGCCTCGGCCGTCCGATAGCGGAGCAGGTGCGCGGCGACCATGACTCGTACGTCCGGGCGTGGGTGCTTGAACAGCACGGCCAGTGCGTCGCGTCCGGCATCACCGTGGGCCCGGAGTTTGTCGAACGCGGCTCCATACTTCTTGGCGTGCTTGTTCCCGGTTTTGGCATCTCCCCTCCAGATGGCGTCGGTCTGCGCGGCCACGTTCTGCGCGAACTGTTCGACAAGTTCCTCCAGCTTCATCACCAAAACCCCTTCGTGACTTTTTCGATGGCGAGCAGCCCGAACTCGCGTTGGGCCTCGTACGACTGCGTGCTCAACCACTGCCGGACGGTCAGGGTGGACGAGCCGGTGATATCCCGCTGAATGGACGAGTAGAGCGAACTGAGGCGGGTGTGGATGCCCTTGTCCAACGGGACGATGTTCTCGGTGTTTTGAACGGCCTGCGCCCCGAACCGTTTCACGTTGCCCGGCGTCTGCTCGACAATGTGGTGCCACTCCTTCCCTGGGCCCGCCGAGCCCATGGCCCGCTTGAAGCTCTTGTACGAGCCCCACGCCCTGAAGCCGTTGGGAGGAGCCTTGGCAGTGGCGCCGCTCATGGCCCGAGCCGTCATGGCGACAGCATCAGGAGCAAGGGCGATGGTGACGGACTCGGCGCTCACGGCGACCGTCTCCACGTGCCCCACTGCCGCGAAACGGATTCCCACCTGAGTCTCCGCCTGCACAGCCGCCTGCATCGAGCCGGGCAGCTTCGGCACCTTCGCGGCCAGCCCCGGCGCCGTATTGCCGATGGCCGCCATGGCCAACATGGCGAACGCTCGTGCCGCGTTGCGGCCCATGAGCTTGCCGTACCGCTCGCCCGCCTCGCGCAGCTCGTTGAACGTGGTGGCCCGGTCCGCCTCCTCCATCAGCCGTTTGAAGCCGATGACGAGGCCCCAGAAGGTATCGACGCCCACGTAGGAAATGATTGTGGCGGTCATCACGGCCGCGAGGCCCTTCGAGATCGTCACGTCGGGGTCCAGGTCCAGAGCACGGCCGCTACCATGGCGTGTGGGTCGGCCATGTCCTTGAACGCCTCCAGCATCTCGTCCAGCACGGCGCCCTTGGCCAGGGCCATGGCCAGTGCGAACCGGCCATCCCCGTTGACGGTGGGGCTTTCCGTCAGCAGGCGCAGACAGTCGCCGGGCCTGCCAGTGCGCTCGCACCAGCGCAGGTAGGCGCGCGTCAACTCCACCTCCGCCGCCTCCTCTGTTGATTCTCCCTCCAGGTGGGCGCCCGGCTCGTGCGGGGTGATGCGGCGGCTGTGTGTCTCGTACGTGTACGAACCGCTCCGCGCCGCTACCTCGAACAGCCGCCGGGCGGCTTCCTGGGGCCGAGCGGGGGGCCGCACATCCCGAGCCAGAGCCGACACGGCCTCCTGGAACTCGCCGTTGCCCAGTGCCACCGGCTCGGCGCCAGAACGAGGGGTGAAGACGATGGTGTCGGTCTGGTCCGTGTCCAGGCGCACGACCCGAGAGGCAGTACCACACCCGACGAGGAGCACCATCAACACGACCGTGCAGCACAGCTTCATGGCACTTCCTCCTGGCCCTGGCTACCCCGAGAAGGGCACATGGAGAGGATGTGGATGGTGGAGAACCCGGCCTGGGCCCCGGGGAGGAAGGCCCGGGGCCCGGGCTCACGTCACGGCGCGGGGGCCGGGGCGATGCTCTCCGGCTCCACGTGGGTCCGCTTCGCCACCCCGCGCAGCTGCTGCATCAGCACGTACAGGCCGGGGATGAAGACGAAGTTGACCACGGTGGACACGAGCATTCCGCCGAAGACGGCCGTGCCCAGCGAGTTGCGCGCGGCGGCGCCGGCGCCCTTGGCCATCATCAGCGGCACCACGCCCAGGAGGAAGGCGATGGACGTCATGAGGATGGGCCGCAGGCGCACCTCGGCGGCCTCCACCACCGCGTCCACGCTGCTCTTGCCGCTCTCGCGCAGCTGCTCGGCGAACTCCACGATGAGGATGGCGTTCTTGCTGGCCAGGCCCACCAGCATCACCAGTCCGATCTGGCAGAAGACGTCATTGGCGAAGCCACGCGCGAGCTGCAGCCCCAGCGCGCCCATGATGGCCAGCGGCACCGAGAGGATGATGACGAAGGGCAGGGTGAAGCTCTCGTACTGGGCCGCGAGCACCAGGAAGACGAACAGCAGGCCCAGGCCGAAGATGATCATCGTCTGTCCGCCGCTCTCCTTCTGCTCGAGGCTGATGCCCGTCCACTCCGAGCTCATGCCCTGGGGCAGCTGCTGCGCGGCCAGCTGCTCCATGGCCTCCAGCGCCTGGCCGGAGGAGACGCCCGGAGCGCTCTGCCCGTTGATCTCCACGGCCCGGAAGAGGTTGTAGTGCCGGATGACCTGGGCGGAGGCGGTGGGCGTCACCTTCACCAGCGACTCCAGGGGAATCATCGCGCCGGTGTCGGTGCGCGTGTAGAAGGCCCCGATGTCCGAGGGGTTGTCGCGGAACTGCTGCTCGGCCTGGACGTAGACGCGGTAGGTGCGGTTGGCGTAGTTGAAGTCGTTGACGTACTGGCTGCCCATGTAGAGCTGCATCGTGCCGAACACCTGCTCGATGGGCACGCCGAGCGCCTTGGCCTTCTGGCGATCCACCTCGACGTCCAGCAGCGGCGTGTCGGCGTTGAAGGAGGTGAAGACGCCGCGCAGGCGGCCCTCCTGGTTGCCGCTCGCCACCAGCTCCTGGGCGGTCGAGGCCAGCTGGTCCAGGGAGATGGCGCCGCCCACGTCCTCGATGATGAACTGGAAGCCGCCCACGCTGCCCACGCCGCGGATGGCGGGGGGCTGCAGGGGCATCACCCGGGCTCCGCCGATGCCGCTGAGCGGCCCGCGCAGCCGCTCCACCAGCGCGGCCACGGACTGATTCGGGTTGGGCCGCTTATCCCACGGCTGGAGGGGGACGAAGATGGTGGCGTAGTTGGGCCCGGTGCCCTGGAAGGAGAAGCCGCCGATGGCGAAGATGGTGACCACCTCTTGCTGGGCCTTGAGCACCTGCTCCGCCTCGGCCAGCACCTTCTCCGTCTGCGCGAGCGACATGCCCTCGGGCCCCTGCACGGAGATGATGAGGTAGCCCTGGTCCTCGTCGGGGATGAAGCCGGTGGGCGCCGCGCGGAAGAGCAGCACCGTGCCCGCGATGCACACCAGGAAGGCCACGAGGATGACGAGGGGGCGCGCGAGCAGCACGCGCAGCCACCGGCCGTAGGTGGCCTTCGTCCAGTCGAGCGCCTTGTCCATCCAGCGGAAGAAGATCCACTTCTCTCCGTGGTGGTGCTTGAGCAGCCGCGCGCTCAGGGCGGGCGTCAGGGTGAGGGCGCAGAAGGTGGACAGGGCCACCGACGCGGCGATGGTGAGGGCAAACTGGCGGTAGATGGCGCCGGTGGTGCCGGGGAAGAGCGCCACGGGGATGAACACCGCCACCAGCACGATGGAGATGGCCACCACCGCGCCGGCCACCTCCTTCATGCCCTCCCGCGCCGCCTCCAGGGCGGACAGGCCCTTCTCGGCCATCAACCGCTCGATGTTCTCGATGACCACGATGGCGTCGTCCACCACGAGGCCCGTGGCCAGTGTCAGGCCGAACAGGGTGAGCGTGTTGATGGAGAAGCCCATCAGGTAGACGAAGGCGAAGGTGCCCACCAGCGAGACGGGCAGGGTGATGGCGGTGATGAGCACGCTGCGCCAGCCGTGCAGGAACAGGAAGATGACGAGGATGACGAGCGCGATGGCCTCCGCGAGCGTCCGCACCACCTCGTTGACGGAGGCGCGCACCGCGCGCGTGGTGTCGTTGCCCGGCCTGTACTCGAGCCCCGGGGGGAACTGCTGGGCGAGCCGGTCCATCTCCTTGATGACGCCGTCACGCACGTCGAGCGCGTTGGCGGTGGGGAGCTGGAAGATGGCGAGGCCCACGCCGGTCCGCCCGTTGAAACGCAGCAGCGTGCCGTAGCTCTCCGCGCCGAGCTCCACGCGGGCCACGTCCTTCACGCGCACGAGCTTCCCGTCATTGGTGTTGCGCTGAAGGACGATGTCCCCGAACTCCTCGGGCTCGACGAGCCGGCCGCGCGCCCGCACGGCGATCTGGTAGGGCTGCTCGCTGGTGGAGGGAGGCTGGCCCACCTGGCCCGCGGCCACCTGGAGGTTCTGCTCCTGCAGCGCGCGCACCACGTCCTGGGGGGTGAGGTTGCGGCGCGCCAGCTCGGTGGGGTCCAACCACAGGCGCATGGAGAACTTGCGCTCGCCGAAGATGCGCACCTCGCCCACGCCGCGCACGCGCTTGATGGCGTCCTTGAGATTCACGTCGGCGTAGTTGCTGAGGAACTTGGCGTCGTAGCGGTTGTCCGGGCTGGACAGGCCGATCGTCAGCAGCATCTGGCTGGAGGCCTTGTTGACGACGATACCCGTCTGGTTCACCTGGGCGGGCAGGCGCGAGGCGGCGCGGCTCACGCGGTTCTGCACGTCCACGGCCGCCACCTCGATGTCGCGCGTGGGCTCGAAGGTGACGGTGATCTGGCTGGTGCCGTCGTTGCTGCTGGTGGAGGTGATGTAGCGCATGCCCTCCACGCCGTTGAGCTCCTGCTCGATCGGAATGGTGACGGCGCTCTCCACCACCTCGGCGCTCGCGCCCACGTAGGAGCTGGTGACGGTCACCTGGGGCGGCGCGAGATCCGGGTACTGCGCGATGGGGAGGGTGGGAATGGCAATCGCCCCCACCAACGTCAGCAGGATGGAGCAGACGGCGGCGAAGACGGGCCTGCGGATGAAGAAATCGACGAACACGGCGTTCAAGCCCTCATGTGTTTCTGCTGTGGCCGGGCCCCGTTCCCCTCCCCAGGGCGCCCGGTCCTGCTCAATGGCTCAGCGGCTGCCGCCGGCGGCTCCACCACCGCCACCACCATCGGTGCCCTGCGCGGCCCGGGCGGGCGCGGGCTTCACCTTCACCGGCGCGCCGTGACGCAGCGCCTGCAGCGAGGTGACGGCCACCTGCTCGCCTTCCTTCAGCCCTCCCTCGACCACGTAGGCCATCTCTCCGAGCGCCCCGAGCTGCACCGGGCGTCGCTCCACCACCGTCTTGCCTTCCTTCTCCGCCACCACGAGGGCGAAGGGCTGGCCGCTCTGGCGCACCACCGCGAGCGCGGGGAGCTGCAAGGCCTGGCGGGTGGAGTAGACGAGGCGCGCGCGCACCAGCTCGCTGGGGCGCAGGCCCACGGTGTTGCGGAAGGCGGCCTTGACCTCGACGAGCTGGGTGCGCGGATCCGCCTGGGGAGCCACGAAGAAGATGGGGCTGGAGATCACCACCTTGCCCTGCGAGTCGAGCACCTCCAGCGGCGTCTCGGGCCGCAGGGAGCGGGCGCGCTCGGAGGGCACGGCCACGCTCACCTCGAGCACATCCGCCTGGGCCACGCTGGTCAGCGGAGTGGTGGCGCTCACGAAGTCGCCCATGCGCACCAGCACGTCGCCCACGGTCCCGGCGAAGGGGGCGCGCACGGTGTTGAATCCCAGCTGCACCTCGCGCTGGGACTCGGTGGCGGCGGCGGCGCGCGTGTTGGCCTCCAGCGCCTCCACCTGGGCCCGGGACTGCTCCAGCTCCTGGGCGCTCGCCAACCCCTCCTTGTAGAGGGACTCGAGGCGGGCACGCGTGCGGCGGGCCTGCTCGAGGTTCACCTCGGAGGAGGTGCGCTGGGCCCGGGCGGTCTCGAGCGCCGCCGTCTCCTCGCGCGCGTCCACGTCGATGAGGGGGGCGCCGGCCTCCACCTTCTGGCCCGGGCGCACGTGGATGCGGCGCACGTAGCCGGCCACCTGGGGCAGCACGTTGACGCTCTGCCGCGACATCAGGCTCCCAAGGTACTCGCCCGTATCGCGCACCTCGCTGGGGGCCAGCTGCACCACCTCGATCTCACGGGGTGGGGGAGCCGCCTTGGCCGCGGGCTTGCCACCGCAACCCGACACTCCCACCGCGAGCGCGGCACCCCACAATCCCACCACCAGCGCCTTCAGGGGGCGTACCCTTCTCACCAGTCGCACCGGGCCTCCGTCAAGAATGCGTCCAGGCGCGCCTGGACAAGCTCGAATTCACGCAGGGCCAACGCCAGCTCCGCCTGACGCAGCGCCGCCCCGCTCTGTACCAGTTCCAGGCTGCTGCCCCTTCCCACCTCGAAGGCTCGCCTGGTCAGCTGGTCGGTCCTCGCGGACAACTCGCGCGACTCGGACGCCGTCTTCACCAGGGACTCGGCTACCTGCACGTTCCGCCGGGCACGGGCCACCTCCACCTCCACGTCACGCCGGGTGCGCTCGAGCGTCTCGGCCGCCTGCTGCTCGGCGCCCGCGCGTTCGCGGACGATGCCTGCCCGCCCGCCTCCCTCCCAGATGGGCACCGACAGGACGGCGGCGATGCTCCAGGTGGCCAGCCGCCCGGGGCCGGGCTCCGTGGTGAAGGCATTCAGGTTGCTGTTGATGCCGAGCGTGGGCAGGTAGCCGGCGGACGCCTGACGCGTGCTCTCGCGGGCCGAGTCCACCTGGGCGCGCGCCGCCGAGAGATCCGGACGCTCGGCCAGGGCCTTGAGCGGGGTGCAGGTGGCCTGGGTCTGCTCCACCAGCCCCTGGAGCTGGAAGGACGTGCTCACGCCCACCTCCTGGGGCAGGCCCAGGGACAAGCCGAGCGCCTCGCGGGCGCGGTGGAGTTGCTCGTCACCGGAGATGAGCGACTGCCGGGCCACCTCGACGTCCTGGCGCACGCGCACCACGTCCAACTGGGTGCCCGCGCCCAACTCGAAGGAGCGCTGGGCGAGCGCGGCACGCTCGAGGGCCCGGCGCAGACCCACGCGGTTGATCTCCGCGGCGCGCTCGGCGGCCACGGTGGCCACCAGCGTGCGGGCCAGCCCCAGGGTGAGGCGGCGCTGCACGTCCTGGAGATTGGCCTGGGCGCCGTCCTCGGCCGCCGAGGCGGACGACAGCCCTCGCCAGGCGCCGAAGTCCACCACCGACTGCGTCAGGGACACCGAGCCACTCGCGAGCGGCACGGTGGGCCGGCGCTCGGCGTCGGTCTGCCCGAACAGCGGAGCGCCCGTGAGGCCCACGGGGATGCCCGGGTTGAGCAGATCCGTGGCCACGCCCGCGGACACGCGGCCGTTGGGCAGGAGCGTCGCCAGGGCCTGCCGCCACCGGCCTTCGGCGCGCTGCACGTTGGCCTCCGCGATGCGGAGATCCGTGGAGCGCTCGCGCACCAGCCCGAGCGCCTCGTCCCAGGTGCCCACCTGTCTGGCGGCGGCGGGCGCGGGGACGAGCATCGGATCGTCCACCTGCGGCTGGAAGGGAGGCGGGGCGGGCAGGAGCGGATCCTGGTCGGCCAGGACCGGGCTCGCGGCGAGCACCAGGAAGAGGAGGGTGAGACGGGATGTCATGCCAGGAGGGGACCGGGGGAAGCGGGTGTCGTGTATGCTGTCCGGTTGCCCCCCGGAACGGCCAGCGTGTTCTGTGATATTGACAACGGTTGTATACCGCAACCATTGTTTAAGGAAAATGACCCTCGCCGAGCAAGTAGGAGCTTTGCGGCGCACCCTGTACCGGCTGCTTACCCGTCGGCTGAGCGGGAAGACGCGCCGGCCCCTCACCCAGTTACTGGCTGTGAAGTTCGTCGCCGAGCGCGGTGTGCGCACCCAGGCGGAGCTCGCCGAGCGGTTGCTGGTGGATGCGCCGGCGGTGAGCCGGCTGGTGGATCGCCTGGAAGAGGAAGGGCTGATGAAGCGCTGTGCCGGGGAGGATCGCCGGTGCGTGAAGCTTCAGGCGACCGACGCGGGCCGGGCGGAGCTGGGGGTGTTGGAAGAGGCGACGCAGTCCCTGGATGAGGATGCGAGCCGGTATCTGACGGAAGCGGAGATGGTCGAGCTGAAGCGCCTGCTGGACAAGCTGCAGGCGGGGCTGTCCCAGGTGGCGATCCAGCCCATCGAGGGCGAGTCCCAGGACTGAGGCGTGCGGGGCCGCGAGGGGTCTCAGCGGAAGTAGCGCGCGGGCGTGTCACCCAGGGCGGATTTGAAGACGGCGATGAAGGACGAGACGTCTTCGTAGCCGATGTCGAGCGCGACGTTGCTGACGCTCTCGCCCGCCCCCAGCCGTTCGAGCGCGGCGAGCAGGCGCAGTTGCCGCCGCCACTGTCCGAAGGTCAGCCCGGTCTCCTTGAGGAACAGGCGCGCCACGGTGCGCTCGGTGGTACCCGCCGTGGCCGCGAGCTCTCCCAGGGTCCGCGCGTCGGCGGGATTCGTGGTCAGCGCGTCGGCGATGCCCTTCAGCCGCGGATCTCGCGGAGAGGGCAGATGCAGGGGGGAGACCTTCAGCCGGGGCAGGCGGTCGAGGATGACCTGGATCAACCGCTCCTCGGGGCCACCGGGGGAATAGGCGGCTTCCTGCACGAAGCCCGCGCCCGCCCAGGGCGGCGCCCAGGACGTCCTGGAGGCTCCAGCGGACCCGCGGGCGCTTCGACCCTTGCGTCCGGTGGAGACGCTGGCGAGCAGCGATCCGCGGGTCGCGCTCGGGCGAAGGCTCTTCTTCGATACCCGGTTGTCGGGCGATGGAAGCCTGAGCTGCGCGAGCTGTCACGACCCACGGAAGCGGTTCTCGGACGGCCGGGCGGTGCCTTTGGCCCCCTCGGCGTCACCCGCGACACCCTCGCGAGCGCGCTCGCCGCGTTCGAACGGACCCTCGTCAGCGCGGGCTCCCGGTACGACCGTTACCTCGAGGGCGACAGGTCCGCGCTGACCGAAGAAGAGGTGCGCGGGATGGGCGTGTTCGCGGGGAAGGGCGAGTGCACCACCTGCCACGGCGGTCCTCTGCTCACCGACAACGGGTTCCACAACATTGGTGTCGCTGGGGACGATCCGGGCCGGCTCGAGGCGGGTGCCACGCCGCGAGCACTCTTCAAGACCCCGAGCCTGCGCGATGTCACGCGCACCGCGCCCTACTTCCACGATGGTTCGGCCGCGACGCTCGAGGAAGTCATCGAGCATTATTACGCGGGTACGCAGGTGAAGGTGGACGTTCGCGGAGTGCAGGGCGTGGAGGGGGGCATCGCCGGCGCGATACCCGAGCAGGCGCTGGTCTCGTTCTGCCAGGCCCTGGCCGCCAGGCTCCGCGCCTCGCGGACGGCGGCGGCGGGGTAGGGCCTCGACACCCTCCAGGTCCGGACGCTCAGTCCGGCCGCAACCCCGTGGTCGCCCCTTGCAGCTGCAGCAGCGCGAAGGACGCCGTGGGCGCGAAGGCCGTCACGAGCAGCACCTTGTCGTTCGCCTTGTAGAGCGAGACCTCGAAGAGGAACGGCTTGCCGTCACGCGTGGCGCTTCCGGTGAGGCTGGCGACGCTCGCATCCACGAGCGGGGTGCCGTTGTCGGAGGTCTCGGCGAGCTGGAAGTCGGGATACTTCACCCGCAGGTTGCGCAGCTCGAGATCCCTCGCCTCGCGCAGGTTCGCCGTCTCCGCCTCGTTCCAGCCGCTCACGGACACCATCAGGCTGCCGGTGTGCTCCGGGTGGGACAGCCACACGTCGACGCTGGTGTCCGGGGTCCGTGCCACCTCGCCCTTGCGGCGGTACCAACCATTCGAGGGCACGCGCAGCTTGTAGGGGTGCCGCTCGCCGACGATGGATTCGTCCTCGCTGAGCTGACGGCCCTCGAGGTCCGGCCGCAGGGCGATCCGGGCCCGGTCGGCGAGGGGCTGGACGGCGGAGAGCCGTTGGAACCCGATGACCTCCACGCCCACACTGAGCAGCACGGCGGTGAGGCCGACGCCCGCGAGGAAGGACGAGGGCTTGCCCCACACGAGCACCAGCGTGCCACAGGAGAAGGCGAACACGACGAGCGTGAAGAGGTACTGGGCCTGGTAGAGGCTCATGCCTCCGAACAGGAACATGCCCACCACGAGCCGGACGAAACCGAGGGTGCGCAGCTGGGTCTTCCCGCGCAGGAAGCTGACGCCGAGCAGCGCATCGAGGCCCACGCCGACGAGCGTCCCCGCGAGCTGGGCGGCCCGGAGCGAGGCATTCGTCGACACCGAGGGCAGGAACAGGAACTCGAAGAGGTGGAGGACCGCGTTGGCCAGCAGGATGATGCCGGCGACGGGGAGCGCGGAGTTCACCTCGGAGGCGGCTTCCGCCTGGGGCCGCGGCTCGGAGGTGGGGGCGCTGTCCCGGGCGGGAGTGGGCCCCAGCGAGGGGATGTATTCGATGGTGGGCACGTGCTCCGCCTGACGGGCGGGCGGGGTGGCCACGGGGGCGGGGCGGGCGACGGGGATGCCCGCCACGGGCGTGACGGCGCGGTCCGAGACGCTCGGCATGGCCACGGAAGCCCGGGGCACGGCGGCGACACTCGGGATGGCCGTGGTGGACGGGCGGGAGCCCGACGAGCCCCGGCCACAGCGGGGACAGAGGCTCTGGGCCCTCGGCCGGTGCTTGAGCCCACAGTGAGGGCAGTTGATCCAGCTGTTGTCGTCCACGGGATCCCCTTCCGACCCCCCATCTTCTAACAGAGTGGGAGTGCCGGGAGATAGATGGGCCCCCGGTCCGCTGTGCGTGGATGTCCGCCACGTGAGATGAGCGTCCCGGCCGGGGACGGGCGGCGCGGCGCCGTCGGCGTGATTTCCGAGGGAAGCGGGGCTGGAGCCACCCTTGCAGTGGGGTCGCGTGCACCCATCGCTCTCGGAGGCGAAGCATGAGTTCGGTATCGCGGCGCGAGTCCCACCCCCCGGCAGCCACGGACTTGGTGGTCCCGGCCACGGAGTCCCACGGCCCACCGTCCCAGGCGCCAGCGAGCGCGGCGGGGCGGGCAGGCAGGAACACGGGGATGCAGGAGGCCCCGGCGGGTGCGGTCCAGAACAACCAGGTGGAGACGTACCGGGGGCCGGTGGAGAGGCCGCGCTCCCAGACTCCGGGTGGGCTGCCGGCGGGGACGGAGGGAGGGGGAGGGCTGACGGCGGGCCAGCTCGCGATGGGCGGAACGAAGGTGGCGGATGCGGCCCGAGCGAATGCGACGTACGCGGACATCCAGGCCACGCTGCACACGGATTGGAAGGACTGGGCCGTCACGGACGCGGACGTGCGCCGGGTGCACGAGCAACTGGAGAAGCTGCCTCCGGGCGGCTACCGCCAGATGATGGAGCGGATGGAGCAGGGGGGGCTGCTCGGGAAGTACGTGAAGCAGATGAGCTCCGAGGCGCGTCAGGCGTTCCTCGCCCAGGCCGGGAGCAAGGGCTACGTGACCCAAGAGCCCGGGAAGAAGGCCGAGCCCGCGCCGTGCCAGCCGCCCGACGGCCCGGCCACCTACAAGAACGACGCGAATCTGCCCGAGAGCGTCCGGGAACTGCTCCATGAGTCGAACCGGATGGCCAAGAGGACCTATCACGACGCGCATGACGCCTACGTGAAGCGGTACTCCGAGCAGGTCATGCAGGCGAAGAGCCTGGGCGAGATCCGTTCGCTGGGAGAGCCGGTGGCGCCCTTCAAGGTCAGTGATGGCATGGTGTACCCACACCCGGACTACGAACGTTTCCGGCAGAGCTGGAGCCGTGTGCCCGGCAACGACACGCGGGATGATGCCTACGAAGCGGTGTCCGGGCGCATGGCGGAGTTCAGTGGCCAGCAGCGGCCCGGCTCGTTCTGGTTCAAGGCCGCGGCGGAGTTGAAGGCCGAGCTCGGAATCGTGAGCGGCAAGCTGGGCGTGGAGGTGCTCGTCACCCAGGACGGCCAGGCGAAGTGGGAGCCGAAGGAGTCCGCCGAGCTCGCGCTCGGGGGCGTCAAGGTGGGTGTTGAGCCCTCGGACTCGGGGCCGCCGAAGGTGGCGGTCTCCGTGGAGCACCAGCCGAAGTGGGTGAAGAAGGATGATCCGATGACCGTGGGGCTCAGCGGCGATTCGGAGGGACACGGCCGAATGGATCTGCCAGCAGGCGGCGGATTTGGGAGCTACGCGGAGGTCAACCGGGACCAGGGGAAGTATGGCGGCGGAGTGAGCTTCGGACGGAAGCTTGGCAAGGATGGGGAGGTGAAGGTGGAAGCCGGCTTCGGGATGCAGGGCTCGCGGCGCGAGCGCGCGCAGGATGTCGCCTCGATGACGCCCGGTACGCTCTTCGGAGCACTGCCCGAGCAGAAGCAGGGCCTCGCCTGGAAGGACATCCCCACCGAGCGCCGCGCGCGCATGGAGCGTGACGGATGGACCGCCGCGACCTGGGCCTCGGAGCTCCAGAAGAAGGCCGCGAGCCGCTGAGCGGCCCTCACTTCTTCTGCCCCAGATCTCCCAGTTGGATCTGGAGCGCCCGGATGGAGATCTGGATCTCCCACATGGAAAGGGCGAGGGAGCCGAGCATCAGCAGCAGGCTTCCGGCGAAGACGAACTCCGCGGGCCGACTCATTCCCGCGAAGAGCAGGATCATGCACACGACGCAGAGGAAGAGGCTGGAGACCCCCAGGAATTGCATGTCGCGGATGAGCCGGACCCGGACCTTCAGATTCTCGATCTGAGGCAGGAGCAATGGGTCGGGGTTGGCCTTGTACTGGGCATACATGTTCCGGATCAGCGCGGCGATGGCGAGGAACCTGTTGGTGAAGGCCAGCAGGAGCAACGACACCGTTGGAAAGAGCAGTCCGGGCGTGGTGAGCGTCAGTTCCATCGATTCGTGAGCCTACTGGGAAAGCGGGCGGACAGGCGCCCGCTACTCCTCGCCGCTCCCTCCGTTGTCCTGATCCGCTTCTCTCCCAAGATTTCCCGCGTCCACACCGGATTTCGCGACGTCCGCGTGCCGTGAAGGAGGCAACATGGGAGCAGGGGATGTGTCTGACCGGCGCGCCGCGAGCAGGACCCGGAAGCGTGGGATCGAGGCCACGCACGCACCCGGAGACCCGGCGGGCAGTGCGGAGGTCGGTCAGGTGGAGCGGATGGCCTCCGCGGTGCTGGGGGGAGCCCTCCTGACGCTTGGCCTCGGGCGCCGCACCCTGGGGGGGACGGCGATAGCGCGCGCCAGTGGGAAGCTGCTCCATCGCGGCCGCAACGGGCGCCGCCACGTCCTGCGGGCGCTGGGCCTGAGCGCTCGTGAGCAGCACGAGGCTGGAGCGCGGGCCGAGCCACCGGAAGTGCGGCGCTCCCTCACCATCGGGAAGTCCGCGGAGGAGCTCCAGCGCTTCTGGCGCGAGCCCGAGAACCTGTCGCGCATCATGGGCCACTTCGCCGAGGTCACCGCCGTGGGCCCGGACCGCGTGCACTGGAGGGTGCACGGGCCACTCGGGAAGAGCCTGGAGTGGGACACACAAATCGTGGAGGAGCACCCGGGCGGGTTGCTGCGCTGGGAGTCGCTCGAGGGCGCCGAACTGCCCAACCAGGGCTCGCTGCGCTTCCGGCCCGCGCCGGGCAATTGGGGCACGGAGGTGACGCTCCACATCCGCTTCGATCCACCGGGCGGCGCGCTCGGCGAGGCGGTGATGAAGCGGTTGAGCATCGTGCCCGACATGCTCGCGCTCAGGGCGCTGCGGCGCTTCAAGAGCCTCGTGGAGACGGGGGAGATCCCGACGACCGCGCACAATCCATCCGCCCGTGAGGGCGCCCACGCCCACTGAGGAGAACCGCCATGCGAGCGCTCTGCTGGAATGGAGTCAATGATCTGCGCGTGGAGACCGTCCCCGATCCGGAGATCGTCAACCCGCACGACGTCATCCTGCGCGTGACGATGTCCACGACCTGTGGCTCCGATCTGCACTTCATCGACGGGTACATCCCGCTGATGCGCGAGGGGGATGTCATCGGCCACGAGTTCATGGGGGAGGTCGTGGAGGTCGGCCCCGAGGTGAAGAAGGTGAAGAAGGGGGACCGCGTGGTCGTCCCGTCCTTCATCGTCTGCGGCAACTGCTGGTACTGCCAGCACGATCTCTGGTCGCTCTGCGACAACACGAATCCCAAACCGGAGTTCCAGCAGGAGACCTTCGGGTATCCGACGGCGGGGATCTACGGCTACACCCATGCGTTCGGAGGCTATGCGGGGGGACACGCGACCTACGTGCGGGTGCCGCACGCGGACAACGACTGCTTCATCGTCCCCAAGGGGCTGCGGGACGAGCAGGTGCTCTTCCTGTCCGACGCGGCACCGACGGGCTACATGGGCGCCGAGTTCTGCAACATCCACCCGGGGGACACCATCGCGGTGTGGGGAGCCGGTGGAGTGGGGCTCATGGCGATGGAGAGTGCCTTCCTCATGGGCGCCGAGCGGGTCATCGCGATCGACCGCTTCCCCGAGCGGTTGATGTTGGCCAGAGAGAAGGTGGGCGCTGAGACCATCAACTACACCGAGGTCCCCAGCGTGGTGGAGGCGCTGCGGGAGATGACCGGCGGGCGCGGCCCCGACGCGTGCATCGACGCGGTGGGGATGGAGGCGCACGGCACCGGGCCCGAGTACGCCTACGACCGCGCGAAACAGGCGCTGCACCTGCACACGGACCGCGGCGAGGCGCTGCGCGAGGCGATTCTCGCCTGCCGCAAGGGCGGAACGCTGTCGATCCTCGGTGTCTACGGGGTGATGGACAAGTTCCCCATGGGCGCCATCATGAACAAGGGGCTCACGGTGCGCACCGCCCAGCAGCACGGACAGAAGTACGTGCCGCTCCTGCTCGAGCACGTGAGCCGGGGGGAGCTGGATCCCTCGTACCTCGCGACGCACCGGTTCTCACTCGAGGACGCGCCGCGGGGATACGAGATGTTCAAGAAGAAGGAGGACGGCTGCGTCCGGGCGGTGTTCACGCCCTGAGGCCGTCACCCGAGGTTGTGGAAGACCCGCTGGACGTCCTCGTCCTGCTCCAGCGCGTCCACCAGCTCGAGGACTTCCTTCGCCTTGTCCTCCGGCAACTCGAGGTGGTTCTGGGCGATGTACTCGGACTCCGAGGACAGGGGATGGAGCCCCCGCGCCTCGATGGCGGCCTGGAGCTGCCCGAAGTCGTTGAAGGCGCAGCGGATGATGATCTGCTTCTCACCCTTCTCGCCGGTGCCCTCGCCCATCTCCTGCAGCCCGTGGTCGATGAGATCCAACTCCAGGGCCTCCAGATCCAGCCCCTCGGGGGCGAGCCGGAAGACGCCCATGCGCTGGAACATGTAGGCCACGCTGCCGCTGTTGCCCATGTTGCCGCCCCAGTCCTTGAAGTGCATGCGGACGTTGGCGACGGTGCGCACCACGTTGTCGGTCGCGGTCTCCACCAGCATGGCGATGCCGTGCGGCGCGTAACCCTCGTAGAGGACGACCTCGTACTCCTTGGCGTCCTGGCCGCTGGCGCGCTTGATGGCGGCCTCGACCTTGTCCTTGGGCATGTTCGCGGCGCGGGCGTTCTGCAGCGCCCGGCGGAGGGCCGGGTTGTTGTCCGCGCTCGGACCTCCGGCCTTGACCGCGATGGCGATGTCCTTGCTGATCCGCGTGAAGATCTTCGCCATCTTGTTCCAGCGGGCGAACATCGTGGTCTTGCGGGTTTCGAAGATGCGTCCCATGGGCTGGAGAATGGCCGAGCCCCCAGGCCTTCTTCAAGGCTATCGGTGCCCCCCTGTCACTCCGCGGTCAGGTGCCCGTCCGGGCTGGGAGCGCCCTTCATGCCCGGCGGAGGGTGATGACCGCCAGCTCTGGCGGGGCCCCCAGGCGCACGGGCGGCCCCGTGGTGCCCGCGCCCCGGTTCACGTAGAGCCACGAGCGGCCTCGCCGGTAGAGTCCCGCCGTCCATACGGTGATGAACCGCGCCAGGGAGAACCGGGGGACTCCCGGGACGCCGAGCTGACCGCCATGGGTGTGGCCCGAGAGCGTCAGCTCGACCGCCCGGGAGTGGGCCTCCGGGAAGAGGTTCGGGTCGTGCGCGAGCAGCACCGTTGGAGCGCCCTCCGGCCGCGCCTCCAGGGCCCGCTCCAGGTCAGCCCGCGAGGTCCAGGTGTCGTCCACGCCCGCGACGTAGAGGCGGGCCCCATTCCGCTGGATGACCGTCCCCTCGTTGCGCAGCACGGTGAGGCCGTTGCGCCGGAGCTGCCGCACCAGGTGCTCGCCGTCGGTGAAGTAGTCGTGGTTACCCATGCATGCGAAGGCGCCGTCCTTCGCTCGCAGGCCGCCGAGCGCCCGCGCCACTGCCTCGACGTGCGACGAGCCGTGGGTGATCAGGTCGCCGGTGACCGTCACCAGATCGAGCTCGAGTGCGTTGAGGCGCGCGACCCACGAGGCCACGCGCCCCTCGGGCACGTGCGGGCCGCAGTGGACGTCGGAGAGCTGGCCGATCCGGTAGCCATCCAGCTCCGGGGGCAGGCCCTCCACGCGCACCACCCGCCGCCGCAGCCTCGGGCGGCCGAGCACCGCGTCGGCTCCCATCCAGAGCGCGAGGGTCCCGGCCAGGCCCCAGGCCGCCCCGAAGGGGGCTCCCGCCCGGACGGCCAACGCGGTGGGCACCATGATCAGGTCGAACACCAGGCAGGCCGACCACCAGCCGAGTGCCAGGTACGTGGTGGGAGAGGCCGCCGTGGTCTGCCAGGGACTCTGGAGCTGGCGCAGGTAGGGCGGAGACACCACCACCGCCACGAGCGCCGGGAGGGGCGTCCGGGTGAGCCAGCACAGCCAGAGCACGGCCGGGAGCTGGATCAGGGTGGTGAGGGCGGCCACGACCAGGGGGAAGCGGTCTCGGAGACGGGCTCGGCTGAACATCGGACCTGGATGAGTAACCGGCTCCCGTGGGGCCCGCTTCAAATGCGAAGAGGGCCGCGGGTGGGGGCCATGTAGACCCTCACCCCGGGGGGCTTGCCCCCCCTTTGAACGACGGGGGGCTCCTCTCGCGGAGACACAGAAGGGATTTGAACCCGATGGGGTCCGATACCCTCACCCCGTCCCTCTCCCGGTGGGAGAGGGGAGGTGGGCGGATTACGCCTCGCTGCGCTCCTCGCGCTTGCGATCACGCTCGGCGCGGTAGCGATCGCCCGAGCTCAGCGCCTTCTTGCGCATGCGCACCGACTTGGGCGTCACCTCCACCAGCTCGTCGTCGGCGATCCACTCGAGCGCCTTCTCCAGCCCCATCTCGCGCGGCGGGGTGAGGATGACGTTCTCGTCGCGGCCAGCCGCGCGGATGTTCGTCAGCTTCTTCTCGCGGCAGGCGTTCACGTTCAGCTCGGACGGGTGCACGTGCTCGCCGATGATCATTCCCTCGTAGATCGTCACGCCGGCGCCCACGAAGAGGTGGCCACGCTCCTGGATGCTGAAGAGCGCGTAGGGCACCGTCTCGCCCAGGCGGTCCGACACGATGGCGCCGTTGGCCCGCTTCGGGATGTAGCCGAACCACGGCTCGTACCCGTCGAACTGGCTGCTCATGATGCCCTCACCGCGCGTGATGGTGAGGAACTCCGAGCGGAAGCCGATGAGGCCACGCGCCGGAATGCGGAACACCAGGCGCGTCCGCCCGCCGCCCAGCTGCGACATGTCCGACATGCGGCCCTTGCGAGGCCCCAGGCGCTCCGTCACCGCGCCCACGCTGGTCTCGGGCACGTCGCAGAACATCAGCTCCATCGGCTCGTGCAGCACGCCGTCGATCGTCTTCGTCACCGGCTCCGGGTTGGAAGCCGTCAGCTCGTAGCCCTCGCGGCGCATCGTCTCGATGATGACCGCGAGCTGGAGCTCGCCACGGCCCACCACGCGGAAGGCGTCCGGCGTCTCCGTGTCCTCCACGCGGATGGACACGTTACGGTAGGCCTCACGGTACAGGCGCTCGCGCAGGTTGCGGCTGGTGACGTACTTGCCTTCCTTGCCCGCCAGCGGCCCGTCGTTGACCTTGAAGATCATCATCATCGTGGGCTCGTCCACGGTGATGCGCGGCAGGGCCACCGGCTTCTCCACGTCGGCGATGGTGTCGCCGATGGAGATGGCCTCGATGCCCGCGATGGAGACGATCTCTCCGGGGCCGGCGTCCTGAATCTCCGTGCGCTTGAGGCCCTGGAAGCCGTAGAGCTTCACGATCTTGCCCTGCTCGACCTTGCCCCCGTCCCGCATGACGGCCACGGGCATGTTGGCCGCCAGGCGGCCGGACTGGACGCGGCCCACCGCGAGGCGGCCCACGTAGTCGTCGTAGTCCAGGTTGGCCACCAGCAGCTGCAGCTGCTCCTGCAGCGGCGCCGGCGGCGGCGAGATGTGCGAGAGGATGGCCTCGAACAGCGGCTCCAGGCTCGTGCCCGGCTGCTCCAGCGAGGGCGAGCTCTGCCCTTGGCGGGCGACCGTGTAGAGCACGGGGAACTCGAGCTGGGTGTCGTCCGCGCCCAGGTCGATGTAGAGCGAGTAGACCAGATCCAGGATCTCCTTGGGACGGGCGTCCTGGCGGTCGATCTTGTTGATGACGAGCACCGTCTTCAGGCCCATGGCCAGCGCCTTGGTGAGCACGAAGCGCGTCTGGGGCAGGGGGCCTTCGGCCGCGTCCACCAGGAGGATCACACCATCCACCAGGCGCAGGCCGCGCTCCACCTCACCGCCGAAGTCCGCGTGGCCCGGGGTGTCGATGATGTTGATCTGCTTGCCCTTGTAGGTGACGGCCGTGTTCTTCGCGAGAATGGTGATGCCCTTCTCGCGCTCGAGGTCGTTCGAGTCCATGACCCGCTCGGTCACGGCTTCGTTGCTGCGGAAGATGCCCGCCTGGCGGAGCATGTGGTCGACGAGGGTGGTCTTGCCATGGTCGACGTGGGCGACGATGGCGACGTTACGGATGTTCTCTCGGGCAATCATGTCGAGGTGAGCCGGAGCTGAGTCCCCCGGCTGAGAAAATCGTGGAAGGGCAAGGCGCCCAGGCCCTGAGTGGGGACCCTGTGTGAACTTCACAGGAACGCTGAGGGCGGGCGCTTATATGCCGGGGGTGTCCACTGTGCAACGTGGCTGCAAGAAAGATGAGCGGGCGGCCAGCCAGCACCCCCTGGGGCCTGCCCGCGGTTCATCCTGCCGTTTCAGAGGGGGAGACCCCCGTATCGCCCGCCCGTCAGGGGGGCGAGGCGGCCACACCCAGGGCATCCAGCTCGTTCTTCTGGTGAGCCGAGAGGGGAGCCGGGGCCGAGCCGGTCAGGTGCTCGCGCAGGAAGCGCTCCACCCGGAGTTCCACCAGGTCGCGGTGCTCCAGGGGGGCGGCGTGGGTGCCCTGGGGCACCATCATGAACTCGGCGTCGGGGATGTGGGCGGCCATCCGCCGCGAGAGCCACGCCGGGGTGAATTTGTCGTGCTCGCCCGCGATGATGAGGGTGGGCACGTCCACGTGGGGCAGATGATCCCACGCGCTGTGGTGGGCGGCGGACTCCAGGGTCCGCACGAAGACCACCGGATCCATGTTGGCCAGGTGGGTGAAGTAGGGGACGAGATCGTTCTTGGCCAGCAGCGAGCGGTTGAGCTCCACGGAGAGGGCCACCTGCATGGCCAGCTCGGTGCTCAGCAGGGTGCGGGTGAGGCGGGCGGCGGGCTCGGGGAAGCGCTCCACGGTGAAGCGGATGAAGGGGAAGAGCCGCTTGAGCCAGTCGCCGTCGTGGAAGGTGTCCAGCGGGGTGCCGTAGCTGCCGCAGATGAGGACGAGCCCCTTCACCCGGTGGGCGTAGCGGCGGTGGAACTCGAGCGCGACCTGCACCCCCATGGAGTGGGCGAAGAGGACGGCCTGATCGATGCCCGCGGCGTCCATGACCCGGTTGAGGTCGTCGCAGGTGTAGAGCATGCCGATGCGCTCGCGCTCCCGGGGCAGCCCCGAGCGGCCGTGGCCCCGGTAGTGCCAGCGCAGTACCCGGTGGCGCTGCTCCAGGTAGGGCGTGAGGTACTTCCAGACGAAGCCGTCGCAGCCGAGGCCGTCGCACAGCACCATTCCCGGCTCGCCCTCGCCCTGTACCTGGTAGTACAGCGATGCCCCATCGGGGACGGTGAGGTAGTCCTGCCGGAAATAGTGGCTCATGCGTTCACGCGTCGGCCTCGGCATCGGGAGGGAGACCCTTGTCCAGGCCGTACTTGGCGATCTTCAAAATAAGGTTGGAGCGGCTGATGCCAAGCTCCCTCGCCAGCCGGCTCTTGTTGTTCCCAGTGCGCAACAGTCCCTGGTGGATCATGTCGCGTTCCAACGTCTCCACGGCCTCGTGCAGCTTGCCGGCGGCCCGGGCGGTGAGCATGGAGAGGCTGCCGGGCGTCACCGCATCCCGGATGCGGCTGGAGATGAGCTCGGCGGGCAGCAGATCCAGGTCTCCGCCGAGCACCAGCAGCCGCTCTATCTCGTTCTCCAGCTCGCGCACATTGCCCGGCCAGGCGTAGGAGGCCAGCAGGGTCATGGCCTCGGGGGACAGGCCGCGGGTGCGCTGGCCCTCGCGGTGGTGCTTGCGCAGGAAGTGGTCCACCAGCAGCGGCAGGTCATCCCGCCGCTCGCGCAGCGGGGGCAGGTGCACCCGGATGACGTTGATGCGGTAGAAGAGGTCCTCGCGGAACTCGCCGCGCTTGACCATCTCGCCCAGGTCCTTGTGGGTGGCGGCGATGACGCGCACGTCCACCTCGCGTGGCTCGGTGCCTCCCACGGGCAGGAAGGTGCCCTCCTGGAGCACGCGCAGCAGCTTCACCTGCAGGGCGGGGGACATGTCTCCCACCTCGTCCAGGAAGAAGGTGCCGGTGTCGGCCACCTCGAAGAGGCCCTTCTTGTCGCGCATGGCGCCAGTGAAGGAGCCCCGCATGTGGCCGAAGAGGGCGCTCTCCAGCAGGTTGTCGTTGAAGGCCGAGCAGTTCTGCACCACGAAGGGGCCGTGCCGCCGCGGGCCGTTGGAGTGGATGGCGCGCGCCACCAGCTCCTTGCCCGTGCCCGACTCCCCGTTGATGAGGATGGTGGCCTCCGAGTTGGACACCTTCTGCAGCAGCTTGAAGATCTCCTGCATGGGCCCGGAGCGGCCGATGATGTCCTCGAAGCGGTAGTGCTCGCCGTTGCCCTGCACGAGCCCCGGAGGACCCCGCTCCTCCTTGCGGGCCTTCTCGGCCTGGAAGGCGGCGATCTCGCTCACGCCGTACTCGAGCAGATCCGCCAGCTTCTCCAGCCCCTCGTCGCCGAGCACCGGCAGGCGCTCCACCGCGCGCTCCACCTCCGAGGCCCCTTGCCCCAGCTCGCGCAGGCGCGTCTTGAGCACCTCCAGTTCCCGGGCCGAGGGCGGCTCGCGCAGGGAGCCCTCCACGAAGAGGAAGCCCTCGTACTCGTCCTGCACGTAGATGGGCGCGCCCACCAGGCTGAACTGGAGGTGGCATGGCTGCACGGTGCCGCGGCGCAGGCGGCGGTTGGCCCGGAACTGCTCGTGCAGCTGGCGCACGGACTGGGTGCAGCGCCGCAGGCCCTCTCGCGAGCTGAGTGACAGGCGGCAGCACCCGTTGGGCGTCGGGGGAATATCTCCGCCCTTCTGCCAATCCATCACCAGCCCGTTGCGGTCCGCGTAGTGGAGCTCCGCTCTCCACCACTTGCGGATGATTTCCCGCAGCATGATGATGGTGTGCAGGTTCTGGAGCCTCTCGAAGTCCATCTGCCGTGCCTTGGGGATGTTCAACAGGGGAAAAACCTTGAACCTGCGATGTTTTCAGACTCTAACCTTTTGCCGCTTCTCCGTGGATCAGCGTTCGCACATCATCCGCTCGTGACTACCTCTCCCCACACCCATGGTGGGTCAGCCCATGACCATGATCACGCCCACGGCGAGGCGTGTGAGGGGCACGGCCACGGGAAACCGGCGAAGCGGCTGCATCCCTCCTTGAAGGAGGAGCGGCGGAAGGACCGGACGCGGCTGATCTTCGCGCTGGTGCTGACGGGGACGATCGCCGTGGCGGAGGCGGTGGGAGGCTATCTCACCAACTCGCTGGCGTTGATGTCCGACGCGGGCCACATGCTCACGGACGTGAGCGCGCTGGGGCTGAGCCTGCTGGCGCTGTGGTTCTCGGGCAAGCCGGCGGACTTGAAGAAGACGTACGGCTACTACCGCATGGAGATCCTCAGCGCGCTGCTCAACGGCGTGCTGCTGCTGGGAATCACCGGCATCATCCTGATGGAGGCGTGGGAGCGGTTGCGCGCCCCGGCCGAGGTGAAGCTGGGGCCCATGGCGGTGGTGGCGACGGTGGGCCTGGTGGCGAACCTGGGAGCGCTCGGCTTCCTGCACCGCTCCCACTCGATGAACGTGCGCGGGGCCTTCCTGCATGTGCTGGGCGACGCGCTCTCCAGCGTGGGCGTGCTGATTGGCGCCGGGGTGATGTACCTGACGGGCTGGTACATGGTGGACCCGCTCATCTCGGTGCTCATCTCGGTGGTGATTGTCGTGGGCGCGCTCCGGCTGGTGCGCGACGCGGTGGACGTGCTGCTGGAGGCGGTGCCCTCACACGTGGACCTGGCGGTGGTGAAGGAGCTGCTGCTGAAGGTGGAGAGTGTGAGCGACGTGCATGACCTGCACGTGTGGACCATCGCCAGCGGGATGTATGCGTTGTCGGCGCACCTGGTGGTGCGGGATCCGATGGTCTGCAACAACGACGACATCCTCACCGCGGCCAAGCACGCGCTCTTCGAGCGGTTCGGCATCGATCACACCACCATCCAGATCGAGAGCGAGACCTACGCCCACCAGGGCGAGGTGCACTGAGCCGCTCCCGCCGTCCTCCGCCGTGAGGCCGCCAACACAGGCGGGCCCCGGCGCCGCTCCCATGCTCCTCGGACGTTGAAGGCCGCACAGAGCCCCCTACGCGGGGGTGATGTCGTCTCCGTCTGAAGCCAGGATGCCGGAAACGACGGGTGCGGTGGTCCCGGGCCGGAGCGTCGGCCGGACGCCGCACGCAGGAGGCCTCATTGCCGGTGCTCCGAAGCGTGGGATGGCTCGCCGTTCTCCTGGTGCTGGCCGCGCTGCCGGCCCGGGCGGACCTGCTGGCGGATCGGCTGCGGCTGTCCATGTACGGCCGCATGGGGCTGGCCTGGACACCCCAGGGCGACTTCATCCAGGGGCGGAGGTTCAACGTGACGGGGGGCCCCCTCGGCGGCCGGTTGGAGGAGGGGGACTACCTGGAGCCCACCGTCGCGCTCCACCTCATCCCGCCGCCGGAGGATCTGGATGATGCCTTCGTCCGCCTGGTGGTGACGCCGGCCCTGCTCTCCAACAACGGCCTCATCCTGAGCGCCTTCGGCTCCGACTTCGCCCGGACGCTGCGCATCGAGCTGTTCCAGGCCTACGTGGAGGCCGGCAACATCTGGTTGCCGGACCTGAAGGTCTGGGCGGGTGCCCGCTTCTACCGCGGCACCGACGTGCACATCTCCGACTTCTACTACTTCAACAACCTCACCGGGCAGGGCGTGGGGTTGCAGTACCGCAAGCTGGACGTGGCCGTCCTGCTGCGTACCTCGGAAAACAACGCGCTGTACAACGTGGACCTGGACGGGGATGGCGAGGGCGAGACCCGCCGCCAGCGCACCGTCTTCGTGGGCCAGTACGTGCACGAGTTCAGCGAGCGGTTCGAGACGCACCTGCTGTCGGAGCTGCAC
>DASQMW010000254.1:0-5112 GCA_035645295.1 Archangium sp. | reverse complement strand
CACTTCCGGCGCCGGTTCTCCAATCCCACCTGCTTGCTTGCTGGCGGGTGGCTCGTGGTACGGGCCATGGCACTACCTCCTATGTCCCTACTCGGACAACACCTCGGAGGTCAGGCCTTATTTACCGGCGTAGAAAAAAAGTGCGGGAGGCCGAGGCCCACTGCCGCAGCGCCGTGTGGGCAAAGGTGGGGGTAGCGTGTTGCTCCGGGAGCGGCACCTGCCCGGGGGTGGGGTGGCGCACGGGGATTCCGTCTTTTTCTTTTCCACCGCGCTCCTGCCAGACTGCGCGTGTGGCGGAGAATTCGTCGGAGAGCAGGTGGAAGGAGCGACTGGAGCTCGCGGCCCAGGTGGCCCTCGTCATCGCCGTGGGGGGCTACCTCTCGCACCGCGCGCACCTCAACAGGCTGGGCGTTCCCCTCGGCACGCCCCTGAGCTTCGAGCGCTACCTGGCCGAAGCCGCCTACGTGGTGAGCGACAGTCTGGAGGTGCTGATCCGGATCGCACTGGTACCGCTCGTGCTGCTGCTGTTGGGCTCGGCGGCCGTCGCGTTCCTCGCGAGCCGCAAGCGATTGCCGCAGACGCCCGTCTGGCTTCGCCGCTGGAAACCGCAGCACCTCGAGCTCGTGCTGCCGTTGGCCCTGATGCTGGGCCTCATCGTCCTCCTGGAAAACCTCTTCATGCCCCCCGAGTTGCCCTTCGGGGTCGTGATGGGGCCCTTGAGCGTCAAGAGCCTCGAGGCTCCGGGGATGGTGGAGGCGCGGTTGATCTACGGTGTGGCGATGCTGGTGTGGTTGCTCTGCATGGGGGCCATCTCCGTGCTGGCTCCATCGGGGAAGCGCGGCGGCCTCGCCGGGCTGGCCTGGTTCGGATGCCGCGGGGTGCTGCTGCTGGGAGCGGTCACGCTCTTCTGGCACTACGGGGTGACGGTCCATGAGAGCACCTATCCCTTCGTCGAGGTGCGCCACGCGAAGGAGCCGGAGGAGGCGTCCGGAATCGGGCTCGCCTCGGGGGCCCTCATCGTCGAGTCCGCGGAGTCCTTGATCCTCTGGAACGCCCAGCAGGGGACCGGCAGCCTCACGTCCATTCCTCGCGACGCGGTGCTGTCCATCCGCATCAAGCCGAGTGTCGATGTCCTGGCCGTGGCGCGCGAGGAGGCGGCCCGGGCCGCGAAGGTCCCCGTCAGCCCCTCGGCGGCGCCCACCGCCACGCCCTCCACGGCTCCGAGCGTACAACCCTCCGCGGTCATCTCTTCCCCAGCGGGTGGTCCATGAAACGCGACGTGCTGCGAGCCGGTCTCTGTGTGGGAACCGTGCTGTTCTCCCTCCACGCCCTGGCGGAGGGTCCGAGCCTCTTCGAACGGCTCGGAAAGCTGCTCGGGCTGGACAAGACTTCGGTGGCCCGGGTGTCCAAGCCTCGCGGCGCCGATGCGGCCTCCTGTTCCCGGCCCCGGGAGGGCACGGTCCTGTTGAAGCAGGACTGCGCCGCCCGGACCGAGTCCGTGCTCTGGCGTTGTGACGGGTGCTGGTCTCCCGTCCAGGCCGGTGACGCGGGGGTCGCCGTCCTCCGCGCGGATGGACTCTGGCTGGTGGAGGCTCCGGACAAGGCCCGCCCGCTCGTGGAGGGTCAGGGCTTCATCTCCCTGCTCGGGTTCTCGGCGGAAGGAGGGGGGACGCTCACGGTCCTGCGCGAGCGCCCGGAGGGGGGCATTCCCCTCCTCGGGCGCGTCGAGGTGACGAAGGGCACGTTCTCCGAGGCGCCCCTGCAGCCCGCGACCCGGGAGGAGGGGAACGGGTTGCGCAACGTCCAGCCCGCCGCCCTCCAGGACACGCGGCTGCTGAGCACCGTCGAGAAAGGCCGGGGCCGGTGCGGTCCCCGAGAGGTGCGGGTCGAGAAGAACCGGGGACAGGCGAAGGCGCTGCTCTGTGAGTCCCGGTCCGTGCCCGACAGTGGCACCTGGGATCGCTTCGATCCGGCCTGGTCCGGCGAGGGCGCCGTCTACGTGGCGCGGCCGGCCGACTGAGCGCGGGCTTCATCCGGGGGGAAGACATGCGCTTGGGTTTCGTGGTCGTCTCGTTGATGGCCCTGCTCTCATTCGAGAGCCGGGCGGAGCAGGGCACTCCCGCGACCTGGGCTTCCACCTGGCTGCCCCAGACCTCCTGGCATCCGGCCGCCGCGGAGGGGAGTCCGGACGCCACGGAGTTGATGCGGCGGGGCCGGTTCGCGGAGGCCCTCCAGCGCCTCTCCGCGGCGGCTCCACCGCAAGCGTCCCCCGAACACCTCCGCCATCTCCTCTCCGTGCGGCTCCTGGTGTCGCGGCAGCTCTCCTTTCCCGGTGCTGGCATCTGGCTCACGGGGGACGTGCTGACGTTGCAGCCGGAGGTGCTCTTCCTCCTGGAGCCCTCCTTCGACACGAGCATCTCCGCTCGGTTCGCGCAGCTCCCCGAAGCCTCACGCGGGCGCGCATCGCCGGATCTCAAATTCGAACGCGCGTTCACCCGGCTCCTCAACATGCGTTCGATCATGCGGGCCCAGCGCATCTTCTCGGACCTTCCGTTCTCCAGCTCGAACCGGCTGCGGGTCGACATCCTGGGGATGGCCCCAGCGCCGGCGTCGCCGGGCCTGGATGGCTGGGATGCCCTGCTCCGGGCGCGTCTCGAAGGGGAGCTGTTCTGGGCACAGGGAGCGATTCCAGACGCCCTGCGCACCCTGTTGGCGGGAGAGCAGCTCGCGCTTTCCTCCGGTGCGCTCTGCGCGGCCGGGGAGCTGGCCATGCTCCAGGGCGATGTGCGGGCGGCTCCCTTCGGACCGGTGGAGACGCAAGGCCTGGACCCGTACAGCAGTGGCTTCACGATGGGCCTCCTGCGCATGCACTTCCTTCCGCCGCATCTTCAGGCGCTGCCCGCCGAACTGCTCGTCTCGGCGCAAGGGGATTACGGCCGGGCCCGGGGCCATTTCAACCGGGGCCGATGCCCTCGTACCGAGGGACTGCTCGCGCTCCGGGGGGCCTATCTGGCCTGGCGGGGCCGGGAGCCTGGCGCCCTCCAGAAATACCTGCGAGCCGCCGAGCTCGCCGAGCGGGAGGGCCTGGAGCGTGAGGCCGCGCTCGCCCGGGTCGCCGCGTCGGTGCTCGACGGTGACGGGGGGCGGCTCTCGAAGACCATCGCCCTCGCCGCCCGGAACGGGGATCCGGGGCTCGTCTTCGCCGCGGCCCATCTGGTGCGGGTCCGCGCGGGGGAGCGCTGGTTGATCCAGCGGGATTGGCAGGGGGCCCTCCAATTGGTGGATGCCATGGGCAAGGCCGCCGAGGAGATCGGACTGAAACAGACGGCCGCCGACATGTTCCAGCTCGAGGGAGAGATTCTCCTGGAGCTCGGACGCTCGGATGTGGCCGTCTCCCTGCTGCGGAAGATCGTGGCGCTGCGTTCGGAGCACCTCCAGGGCGTCCAGGAAGCGGCCTCGCGGCTCGCTGGCTCCGACGCGCTCCCGAAGAGCTTCGCGCAAACGATGAACTCCGAGCGATTCTCCGTCTTCGATGCCCAGGCGCAGCTCATGCTGACGTATGGGCGGATGGCCGTCGACGAGGGAAATCCCCGATGGCTCCGGCTCTTCAAGGAGGCGAGGACGGAGCTGGAGCCCCTCTTGAAGCTCGCGAAGGAGCAGGGCTTCACGGCGGAGCACGACTTCAGAGCCACCGAGGTGTCCCTGGCCATCCGCGAGGCGATGGGCGCGAGTCGCGGCTCCGAGGAGCGCACCGCGAGCTTCGAGCGGGCCCGGAGCCTCGCTCGCGGCCTGGGAGACCCCCTCGCCCTCATCCAGGTGGATGCCATCGAAGGGGATGACGTGCCCGAGACACAGGCACGTGCCCGTGAGGGCTTGCGAGCGGCCGCGCCGGTCGCGCGGGTGTCGGACGCGCTCCGGGGGATGCACCAGCCGCCCACCATGCAGGACGCCCTGGACGTCGCACGAGCCATCGCCGTGCTCGATCGGCACCTGGACCTCGCGGAGCGGGCCGGCGCGGAGGAACTGCTCGCCTCCTGGGCCGAGGAGCTGCGCCCGCTGGTGCGCGAGCCTGGGGTGGTGCCCGAGCTCGAGAACGTGGTCTCCTATCTGGAGTCGCTCTTGTTCCAGCGCGAGGGCCGGCTACCGGAAGCCCGGGCCCTCCTGGAGCGGCTGTTGGCTCCCACGCGGGGGCTCGAGCCCGGGCTGAGAGTCCAGGCCACCGAATTGCTCATCGAGGTCCTCGCGGCGCAGGGCGAAGCCGAGCGGAGCCTCCTGCTCCACGAGTCCTTCCTGGTGGAGCAGGCGGGCCTCCAGTCGCTGCGAAATGGGAACGGCAGCGAGGAGACCCGCGCCTTCGCGGAGCGGCTGGCCCTGGAGCGGCTGGCGGTCATGGGCAGCCTGACGTCAGTGGAGCAGGAACGTCTGGAGCGGCTGCGCGCGCGCACGGGCCCCTTTCTCCCCGGGTTTCCTCCTCCCACGCTGGCCTCCCTGCGGCGCGGGCTCCAGTCGCTGGGCAAGACGCGCGTCTTCATCGGCCTGCGGCCCCTGCGGCATGCCATCGTTCTCTGGACCTGCTCGGAGCGCGAGGGGCTGAAGGTCCAGCTCTTGAATGCGCCCTTGCGCCCGACGGTGCGGATGGCCGACGAGCTGGTCCAGCGCCTCTCTCAGCAGCTCGACGGCTGGGAGCCGCTCGCGGCGGAGCTGAAGGCGCGATTGCTGGCGCCCGTGGGAACGCTGCCCGAGGGCGCCACGTTGGTGGTGATGGCGCCCGGCGCGTTGGGCCGAATCCCCTTCGAGAGCCTCGGCGAGACCCATCCCATCATCTACACCGAGCGCATCACGGAGCTGCCCGGGCGCAAGCCCACCAAGGCGCGCGGAGGCTCCACGCTGGTGGTCGGGGTCAACGGTGAGCAGCTGCTCTTCGCGGAAGACGAGGCCCAGGCCGTGGCCCGCGCGCTCCACACGCGGGCGGTGCTGGGCGACGACGCCACGGAGGAGTCGATCACCTCCTCCCTGGCCTCGGCACGTTACGTCCACATCGCCACGCATGGCTCCCTCGACGCGGACAACCCCTTCCGCTCCTTCGTGGAGCTGGCGGGGGGACGCCGGCTG
>DASQMW010000253.1:0-17517 GCA_035645295.1 Archangium sp. | reverse complement strand
CATCTCGCCGAGCTCTTCCTTGATCGCCTTGAGCTGCTGGCGCAGGTAGTACTCGCGCTGGGTCTTCGACATCTCGCCCTTCACGGCGGAGTCGATCTTGTTGGAGAGCTTGAGGATCTCGCGCTTGCGGTTGAGCAGCTCGAGCACGAGCTTCATCCGGGCCTTGAGGTCCACGGTCTCGAGGACGGCCTGCTTCTCCTCGATGGGGACGTCCACGTTGGCGGCGATGAGGTCCGCGAGGTGGCCCGGGTGGGTGATGGACTCCACCAGCTCGGTGGCGGCGGCCGGCAGCTCGGGCATCAGCTCGATGACCTCGCGCGCCAGCTTCTTGAGGTTGATGCCCAGGGCCTCGACCTCGACGTTCTCGGCGGCCGTCCGGTCCTCCACGGCCTCCACGCGGGCCTTGAGGTAGGGGGCCTCCTGGACCAGGTCCATGACGCGGAAGCGCGCCAGACCCTGGACGACGAGGGAATAGTTGTCCTCGCCCATCTTGAGGAGTTTCACGATGCGGGCCACGGTGCCCATCGTGTAGAGGTCGGACGCACCCGGGTCCTCCTCCTCGGCGCGGCGCTGGGTGACGACGCCGATCACCTGGTCGTCACGCACGGCGTCCTTGATGAGGGCGATCGTCTTCTGCCTCCCCACCGCGAGCGGCAGCACGCCGCCCGGAAAGAACACGGAATTACGCAGGGGGAGGATGGGCAGAACCTGCGGAATGTCCTCCTTGTTGATCATCCCCGGGGGCGCCATCGCGGCCGGCATGGCCGCAGCGCCGGAACCCTTCTTCTTGTCGTCGGACATTGTAGTCGATGCCTCGGTTTCCAGCCTGGCCGGAGAGCATCCGGGCCGGTAGAACTACTTAGTTGTCGATCTTCTGTGAGAGTTGACTCAACGTAGCAACCAAAACGGACATGGCAAACGCGACCTGCATTTTTCGTGTAGGCCGTCGGGTGCCGGACGGTTGCTCGCACATCCCCTGAAGGTGGGGCATGTTGTGGAGCCCCCTTTTGTCGCGGCGCGGCGCGCGCTACGCCGGGCCGTGTTCGCAGGAGACCCCGATGATGCATCCCATGCGTTCGAGCGCGCTGCTGGCCATCGCCCTGTGGGGCGTGGCATGTACCACGCCGGTGGATGAGCCTGGCTCCACGTTGCCCGGCCGTTGCCAGGCGGAGGCCCCGCTGATCTCGGCGCAGAAGACGGATCTGCTCTTCGTCATCGACAATTCGGGCTCGATGGCCGAGGAGCAGGCGGCCATCGCCACCGAGCTCCCCGCGTTCCTGGACGAGCTCCGGCGGGGAAACGACGTGGAGCAGGACTTCCGCGTGGGGGTCATCACGACGTCGGTCTACCTGAACGCCTTCTATGATAACCGCGAGCAGTTCACGGAGTTTCCCGATCAGGCGGGGCGGTTGCAGCGGGTCCCTGACGAACGGGGCCGGCCCACGGCTGAACGCTACCTGGACGAGGGCGATCCGGAGCTGCTGGAGAAGTTCCGCCGGATGGTGCAGGTGGGGACAAGTGGCAGCGGCCAGGAGACGCCCTTCGAGGCGGTGAGGCTGGCGGTGACGCCGCCCCTGACGACGACGCCGGTGGGCGAGGGAGGCAACGGAGGCTTCCTGAGGGACGGGGCGCGGCTGCTGGTGGTGGTGGTGTCGGACGAGGAGGATTGCAGCTCCACGGAGAGGCCGCCGCGGGTGCTGCTGACGGAGGACACGAGCCGGGACCTGTGCAGCGAGCAGGCAGATCGATTGACGCCGGTGCAGGAGTACGTGCGGCTCTTCCGGAACTTGGAGGATGGGACGGGGGCGACGCGCGAGGTGCTGTGGGCGACGATCGGGCCCGTGGGGCTGACGGACAAGCGGGCGGAGGCGGTGCTGGATCGGACGGCGCAGGGGACGTTCGTGCGCAACGTGGACTGCCCGACGTCGTACGGACCGGGATACCGGCAGCGGGAGATGGCGTCGCTGTTCGATACAGGGCTGAAGAACCTGGACTCCATCTGCCGGGCGAGCTTCCGGGAGACGCTGGTGTCCATCGCGACACTGGCGAGGACTTCGCAGAGCATCGAGGTGGTGAACCTGCCGGACGCGAGGTTGGCGCAGGTGCGGGTGACGCGGGAGGACGGGTCGGTGCAGACGTGCAGCGTGGTAGGGGGCGATCTGACGTACGAGCCGTCAGCGGAGCAGAGGGCGGCGCGCCTGTACTTCCAGTCCTCGTGCCCGCGGAGGCCGACGGACAAGAAGTTGGAAGTGAAGCTGCTCTGCGCGAACTGAGCGCCCAGCAACCCTGCGGACCCACCCCCACCGTCAACCCCTCCACCGTCAACCCCTCCACCGTAAACTCCACGCCCCCAATCACCCCTCTCCCCTCGGGAGAGGGACGGGGTGAGGGTGCCACGGACCTCAGGTTGAGCCGGTGTAACCCCCCGTGCTTCCTGGGAGAGAGGGCCGGGGTGAGGGTCTGTCGCCTGCCCTGCGCACCCACCCGAGGAACCGTAAAAAACCAGCTGCACGGCTGATCACCAGGCGACATTTCCTGGCGCATGTCAGGCCGCTCGTCATACTGAACCCAGTTTCAGGTCCAGTGCGGGACGAGGGACGTGATGAGTGCGACGGCCGGGAAGGTGTCGGTGACGGTGGAGGCGTTGAGGGAGCAGATCCGCCGGTTGCAGGCAGCGCCGAGGAAGTACCTGGCGGCGCTGAGGACGGGGGTGGAGGCTTTCGACGAGCTGCTACCAGGGGGAGGGCTGCCGTTGGGGCAGGTGGTGGAGCTGTGGGGGGAGGCGGCGTCGGGGAGGACGAGCCTGGCGCTGAGGGCTGTGGCGTCGGCGCACCGGGAAGGGCGGCTGTGCGCGTATGTGGATGGACCTGGAGAGCTCTACCCACCGGCGGCGGTGGCTGCGGGGGTGGATCCCACCCGGCTGCTGATCGTGCGGCCGAAGACGGCGGAGCAGCTGGCGTGGTCGGCGGTGCAGCTGGTGCGGAGCGGGGCATTCGCGTGCGTGGTGTTGGACCTGACGCGGGGCCCGAAGGGCGCGGGCGGAGTGCGGCTGTCTCCGGCGGAGGGTAAGCGGCTGATGGACGCGGCGGTGCGAGGCGGGAGCCTGCTGCTGCTGCTGACGGCACCGGAGGCCCCTGGGGACGGGATGATGCGGCTGCGCACGGAGGCGCGAGACGACGAGGGCCTGTCGGTGGAGGTGGTGCGAAGCCGGCAGGGAGGAATCGGCTCGAGGACGCTGGTGCCGTGGAAGGCGCTCTATCCGGAGCTGGAGGGAGGCGAGTCCCCATGGGGGGCGGAGCTGCCGCCGGCGGAGGACGTGACGGTGCCGGAGCTCCCGAGGGAGCAGCCCCCATCGGAGGGACACCGGGGAATCCTGTGGCAGCGGCCGGGGCGGGACACGCCGATGCCGTCGCTGCGAGCGAGCCTGGATGCGGGCACGGCCCTGCACTGAGGCGAGGGGAGGGGAACGGACATGCGGTTGGGGTATCTGCACTTTTCGCGCTTCCCGGTGCAGCGCAAGGTGATCGAACTGCCGGAGCTGACGGGCAGACCCTTCGTGCTGGTGGAGGAGGTGCGAGGCCAGCAGCGGGTGGCGTGCGCATCCACGAGTGCGCTGAAGGCGGGCGTGAAGCAGGGGATGACGCTGACGGCGGCGACGGCGCTGGAGCCCTCGCTGAGACACTTCCCGTACCGGCCGGAGGAGGAGCGGCGGGCGCTGGTGGGCATTGGCGAGATGCTGATGGGGCTGGCGCCGGGCTTCCAACTGTCGGAGCCGGACGGGCTGTGGTTCGACGCGAGCGCGGCGAACCTGGCGAAAGGGGAGGAGGGGCTGTGCGCGAAGGTGCTGGCGCAGTGCTCGGAGCTGGGGTGGAGGGGGAGGGTGGTGGTGGCCTCGGAGAAGTTCACCGCGAGGGCGCTGGCGAGACATGGGGCGCCGCGGATGAACGTGGTGCCGGAAGGAGAGAGCGCGCAGGCGTTGGCGCCACTGCCGCTGAGTGCCCTGGAGGGCCCGGAGCAGACGGCGTTCGCGGCGCTCGGGCTGACGACGCTGGGCGAGGTGGCGGGACTGCCGGTGGGGGCGGTGACGGCGCGAGGCGGCGCGGTGGGCATGCGGGCGCACGCGCGCTGCCGGGGCGGGGATGAGACACCGTTCATCGCGGAGGTGCTGGAAGAGGTGCTGGAGGAGCGGCTGACACTGGAGTGGGCGGCCGAGTCGCTGGAGCCACTGCAGTTCGCGCTGAAGACGGTGCTGGACCGGCTGTGCGGACGGCTGGAAGGCCGGAAGCGCGCGGCGGTGCGGCTGAACCTGACGTTGAAGCTGGACCCGTCGGGCCAGGCGGTGGTGCCGCTGACGCTGGCGAGACCGACGGCGCAGGCCAAGATGCTGCTGGAGCTGACGCGTCACCGGCTATCGGACGTGCGGCTCGAGGGACCGGTGGCGGGGCTGATCCTCCGGGTGGAGGAGGACTGCGAGGACCGGGGCCAGCAACTGGCGCTGGGAGACGCCCCCGAGGGAGACGCGGCGCTGGAGGTAGTGCTCTCGCGGCTGGCGACGGCGTTGGGTGAGGACTCCCTCTTCATGGCGGCGCTGGAGGACACGCACCGGCCCGAGGACGCGTACGCGGCACAGACCTTCCGGCCACCGCCCATGAGGCGCGGACTGGAGGGGGAACTGCTCCAGCAGGTGGAGGCAGCGGAGCCGGTGCCCGAGGTGCTGCGGGAGCGGCCCTCGCGGATGCTGGGGACACCGGCCACGATCGACGTGGAGATGACGGCCTCGGGGGAGCTGCTGGCGGCGAGGCTCGGAGGGCGGAGGCGCCGAGTGATGGCGCTGGTGGGCCCGGAGCGGCTGAGCGGAGACTGGTGGGACGCGCGTCCGTACAGCCGCGACTACTACCGGGTGCACTTCGAGGGACTGGGACCGGCGTGGGTGTTCCGGGACGCGCGGGACGGTCGCTTCTACCTTCAGGGCCTGTTCGATTAGCCCTGTCTATGGTCATTTGGTCGAAAGAGAATTTCTGGCCACGAAGGAAGCGATCATCGCCCATCTTCAATCGCTGATGGTCAGACCACATCCTGGAGCTGAGGCTCATTCTTTGGAAGATTTTGATCGAGCGTGGGAGCGCGAAAAGAGCACGCTGCTTGCTCGCCTCAAATTTGGAACCTAAACCCGCAGGCATGGATTTTATGGATTTTGTCGAAGTCTCTTGGAGGATGCAATGAGCAGTGTCAAAAATGAAGCTCAGGCAGAAGGCACGGATATCCTTGAGTCGGACACGCTGGGATTGGAAGAACTCCCAGGCACGACAGTCATGGCTCTAGTTGAACTGGCAAAAAAGCGCAGTTCGGGTGATTGCGCAGTAAAACTGAAATTCCATCTGAGCAACATTGATTCCACGAACGATCCCGTAAATATTGCATATGACTACATAGAGGCTCTGTGTGTCGGAGAGAGGCTGTCCAAATACTGCAAAAAGATAAGCAGCGAAACAAAACTCCTGAGCTATTATCAAGTCTATGTTGTATTTTCAATGTGGCCCTTGGATTTTGAAGGGTGGGCTCGCGAGCTGATTCAGCTGGCGATAGATTTTGAATTCTGGCGGGAAGACCTTCCGGAGGGATGCCTGTCGTATGATGAATTCACAATGCCAGAGGCGAGAGTCGAGATCGAGGAAAACATCTTCGACGGCAGCTCTCCAATTTGTCTCCCGGAGCTAGCAGACTGCTTTGTTGCGAATTTCATACATGGAACCCTGTATTACGAGGAGGAGGAATCCTGGAATAAGAAGTTCCCCACTTGGCGCTATGGATTCTGGAAGTCGGCCCTGAGCAGGGAACTCGGGTATGATTTATATACATCTACAGATTCCCAGGGTGTGTGGATCGTGCTGTCGGACAGAGATAAGGCGGAAAGACTATTGTCGCGGTATGGTGGATTTAGTGAAACAGGATGCAAGCTTTATCCGGCGGAGTCTCTTCGGCTTAACGACGGTTCTCCTATTTTGTTGAGCGGCCGAAGCTCGGTTTATGCGCCAATTCAATCGATAGAAGGTGCGCTTGAGTGTTGGAGAAAGCATTTGCAGGGCAAGAAGCGCAAGCCCAAATCGGGAAAAATTCAGCAACCGGGCAGTTGGCATGATTTGTCTTGGAGAATGACCGAAGATGGTCAAGCGGTGGTGGCCAGTCGCGACGACGTTCAGCTTGTGGTTTTTTGTGGTTTAGGGGCGACGCTACGACCAGAGCAATTGCAAGATATTCTTGTGCAATTGGAGAGTTCTGCGGACAGGTTGAGGCAGTTGGTTGGCCTTCCTCTGTCGCCCTTGTGTAATTGGGATTTGATTGACGAGGAGCGCTTCGAGGAGCTCTGTTACGATGTGCTTAGGCGAGTGGGTGTTTTTGATGAGCAGACAATTCGAAAGCACGGAAAAACTCGCTCAAGGGATGGGGGGAGGGATATTGAAATCTGGACGCGCTCTCGACTTGGGAAGCCTGGTGTTAAGTGGATTTTTCAGTGTAAGTACTTGTCGAATTCTCGCTCGTTGGGGGCGGGTCGTGTCGACATGTCGGATGTTGTGGAGCAGTACGGAGCTGGGGGGTTTGGTGTAATGACGAATTCCGTTATTGATTCGACCCTCTATGATAAGATGGATGCAATAGCTGCAAGAAGAGGGCTCGAGGTGAAATATTGGTCTGGGCTTGAGTTGGAAAGATTCATTGCGCCCAGGCAGGATTTGCTTCGTCGCTACTTCTAATTCGGAACCAAATCATTCTGAAGAATCCATTCTGGAATCCATAGGTGCTCTCACAAGAATCCCTGAGGGTTACGGCTCCGGAGGCGGGCTGTCGAGGCCCAGTAGCTGCTCCTCGGCCGCCTGACGGAATCGCGGCACGGTCTCAACGGCGAGCACGTCACGCATCTGCTGGCGAGCACCTTCGAAATCCCCGGCGTCCCGGAGGCTCGTCATCCGGAACATCGCGTGAGTGAGCCTTTTCTTGCCGTCCCGGAAGCGAGAGAGAATCACTGCCATGATGGCCTCTGCGCCTCCCGGGCTCTTGAAAGCCTCTTCCGTCTCGGCCTCGCTGATTCCAGCCGTGGGCGCGGTCCGGCGTAGAAGGGCGGTTAGGTCGTCAGTGAGTTCTAATGCGTGCCCTTGCTGAACGCGGCGTTCAAGAACGGCGAGCTGGTCCCGGTCAGGCAGGTTCGCGCTCACGCGCCCGGTTGCGGCTACTTCCGCAAGTTGGGTCACCTCCCTGAGTCTCTTTTCAACCTGCTTGCGGTAGAGAGGAACAACCTCCACGGCGAGCACGTCCCGCAGTTGCTGGCACGCCCCATCAAGGTCCCCTTTGTCACGAAGGTCGGAACTCTGGCGTAGTGCTTTGGTAACCCGGTCAGAGCCGTCGTTGATGCGCCGCATGGCCTCTTCGAGCAGCGTGGTGGCCGTGTTCACGCCTCGGAGGGCATCCTCTGCCTCCCGCTGACTGATGCCCACCTCTTGCGCCGTCCTGAGCAGGATTATCCGCGTGCTTTCCGTCAGTTCCAACGGCTCGCCCTGCTTGAACACTCGCCGGGCTAGTTCACGAATCGAGTCCCAATTGATCTTGGCCGACATGATCACTCGTCTTCCGGTGGAGGGCATATATCCGCAGGCCATTTGTACTGGCCCTCACAGCGGCGGATACAGTCGTAACAGGGACTGCCCCAATTGTCGTCTACGCAATGAACGTAGTTTTTGATGCACTCCTGCTTCCACTCTGGAAGGTCTTTGTTGTTCTCGAACTCCTCATCGTCGATCTTCAGCGAAATGTCCCGTAGGATCCGGATCACGTCCGAGCGGCTGGCGGTGCAACTCTCAATCGCAGTCAACGGGTACTTCTTGATGCAGCAATCCACCGTGGACTCTCCCGGTCGGCACGCGATGGCCGCTGCACAGCCCGAAACGAGCCCACCTACCAGCACGGCAACCCAGAGGCGCGGGGTATAATTCATGTTTTTCATGCCTCGGATGTAGGACATGATAAGTGTGGTTTGGGATTAAGGGCTCGGTGGCTTTGAACGCTTCAGCTTCTTCTCCAACTTGGGTGACACCCGCACCTGGTTGTCCCCCGTCACCACCACCGCGGAGGCGCCGTGTTTCTCCGCGAGCGCCAGTCCCTCCAGGCCTCCGAGGATGAACACGGACTTTGTCAGCACCTCCGCGTCCACCGCGCTCGGGGCGAGCACCGTCGCCGAGCGCGAGGCCTCCGCCGGGTAGCACGTCCGCGGATCGATGATGTGGTGGTAGCGCTTGCCCTCCAGCACGAAGAAGTTTTCGTAGTCCCCGCTCGTCGAGAACGCCGCGTCGGAGACCTCGAGCACCGCGAAGACGCTGTCCGGCTCGCCGCGCGGATCCCGGATCCCCACCTTCCACGGCCGGCCCGCCTTCTTCCCCGCCGCGTAGAAGTCGCCCCCGGCCTGCACGAAGAAGTCCTTGAACCCATGGCCCCGCAGCTTCTTCACCGCCTCGTCCACGCCCCAGCCCTTCGCCAGCCCGCCCAGCCCCAGCTGCATCCCAGCGCGCTTCAGCCGCACTCCGCACCCGGGAACCCCTCCGTCCGCCGCCGGTGCGAACTCCAGGTCCTTGTACGAGATGAGTGCGCACCGCTTCTCCAGCTCGGCTGCGTCCGGCAGGGCAGGGGTCAGGTCCGTCCCGAAGCGCCACATGCCCCGCAGCGCCGCCCACGTCGGATCGAATAGCCCTCCCGTCTGTTCCGCCCCCTTCACCCCGCGTCGCAGCGCCGCGCACAGGTCCTCGGGCACCGACACCCACTCCCCATCTCCCGCCTTGCGGTTCACCGCCGACAGCTCACTGTCCGGGCGCCACTCGTTCATCACCTGATTCACGCGCTCGAAGGCTCCGAAGGCTGCGTCGAACCCCTCGCGCGCCTTCTCCGGCGTGCCTCCCACCAGTGTCACCGTCACCGTCGTCCCCATCATCGGACGCGTCTCGGTACGGACTCGCGGCGCGGGTGCAGCGGCCAGGACCACCACCAACAGGGCACTCAGCATCATGGCCTTCCTCTGTCACATGAGCGGGCCTACTGATGCCACTGATCCCCTCAACTTGACCTCCTCCCCGGGGGCGTAGTACTTCCTTGGTTCTCGGTTTTTGAGAATGAATCTCAAAATCATTCACTTCGCGTCCGACGCGTCAGGGGAAACGGGGCAGGGGGCGATGACCTCCCGGGCCTTCGCGGGTGCTCTCGCTTTTCTAGTGGGGGCCGGAGTGATGGCGCGCGTGCTCGCGCTGCCCAGGCTCCTGCCGGACCTGGACGCGGTGAACTTCGCGCGCTCCCTCAACCGCTTCGATCTCTCCGCGCAGGCCCCGCACTTCCCGGGCTACCCGGTGTACGTGGCCCTGGCCCGGTTGGCCTCGGCCGCCGGTGCCTCCGAGGTGCTCGCGCTGGCCCTGCCCGGATTCGTCCTCGGAGCGGTGGCCATTGGCGCGCTGGGCCTCGTCCTGCGGCCATACCTCGGGGCGGCCGGGGCGCTGGTGGCCGCGGCCCTGCTCGCCCTGTTGCCCCTCCCCGTGCTCTTCGGCGCCACCCCTGGCTCGGATGGGGCGGGCCTCGCGTTCCTGGTGCTCGCCGCCTGTGCCGCGCTGGTGGCGGGCGGCTCCGCGCCTCGGGCGGCGGTGCTGGCGGGCGCGGTGGCGGGCGTGGCGCTCGGGGCCCGGCCTTCGTTCCTCCCGGCGCTGCTCGGATTGGCCCTCGTGGTGCCTCGCGGCCGGCGGCTGGCGGCGCTCGTGGGCAGCGGCATCGGCGTGGGCGCGTGGCTCATCCCCCTGGTGGTCCTCACGGGCCCGGCGGAGCTGCTGCGCATCTGCTCGGGCTTCCTCCTCGGCCACGCGGGCACGTGGGGCGGCACCGTCGCCGTGCGCCCGGACCTCGGCTGGCGGCTGGAGCACTTCGGCTTCGACATCCTGGCCGCAGGCCTCGGACTGCCCTGGCCCGGCGTGGGCGGTGACTCGCTGCCCGTGCTGACCGCGCGGCTCCTCCTGGCGCTCGGCCTCGCCGGGGCGCTGGTGGCGCTCGCCCACGCGGGGCTGCGCGCGTCCCTGTCCGCCACCGAGCGCCGCGTGGCGCTGCTGGCCCTGGCGCTCGGCGTCCCCTATGCGGCGTGGATGTTCCTCGGGCAGAACCTGCTCAAGGCGCGCCATGCCCTGCCCGTGGTGCTCGCGCTGGCGCTGCTTGCCGCGGTGGGCGTGGCGGTGCTTGCCCGCTCCTGGCCGTCCCGGGTGTCCTTCCCCGTGGCCGGGGCCCTGGCCGTGAGCACCGTGGCCGTCATGCTGCCGGTGGCGCTCGAGCAGGGCCGCGAGCCCTCGCCCGCGACGCGCCTGGTAGCGCACGTGTCCTCCACGCTGGCCCCGTCCGGCACGCTGCTCTTCACCGGCGAGGAGGCACGGCTCTTCGAGCACTACGTGCCCCACGTCCGCGCGGGCCGTCCCGCCACGGGCGAGCAGCTGCGCCGCGAGGTGGCGCGCGTGGCCGCCGCCGGGGCGGACGTCTACGTCACCTCCACCGCTCCCGGGGCCGAGGCGCTCGCGCCCCACCTGGAGCCCGTGTCGCGCTTCACGTGCGGCCGGCGTGTGCGCTCGCACGCCCACGACATCGTCCTCTTCCACTACCGGCCCGCGCCGCCGGCTCCTCCCGAGAAGGTCCTCTGATGCGCGCCCGTTTCCTCCTCGCCTTCGCGCTCTGCCTCGCCGCCTGCAAGGGCCCCCAGCCCGCGGACTTCCAGCCCGTCCAGGACTCGGCGAAGGGCTCGCCCCGCGTCTCCGTGTCCATCAACCGCATCATCGCCGGCCGCTACCGCACCATCGCGCCCACGTGCATCGGGCAGCAGTACGCGATGACCCTGGCGCCGGGCATGGTGGAGTTCTCCCGGGCGGGCGGGCTGTCCATGCGGCCGGAGCAGATCGTCGAGTTCCGCAACTACCAGCCCGAGGTGCCCACCAACGTCACCTCGCTGTCCTCGCCCTCGCCGCTCTTCAGCCCCAACCTGGTGCGCCCCTACAACGTGGGGAACGAGGGCGGAGAGGCGTACTCCTACTGGCGCTACGCCTTCCCGAAGCCGGGCGTCTACGAGTACTTCGACACCAACATGGGCGAGCCGGGCCGCAAGGTGGTGGACTCGTACTACGGCACGGTCTCGTACATCGGCGAGTCGAACGCGCCCAAGGCGGTGGTGTGCGTGGATCCCCCCAACTGCCAGGCGACACCCGAGTGCCTGCAGGGCACCGCGCCCGAGGGCACCGTGTGCTGTGCCTGCCTGAGCGTGTGCTGCGAGACGGACAACCAGTGCACCTCGGACAAGACGTGCCTGCGCGGCCGCTGTGTGGACCGCGAGACGGGCGAGTGATTTCGGCACCCCGGTAGCCCCGGGGTACTCCCACCGCATCAACGCAGTAACGGAGAAGCACCATGAAGCGCATCAAGGTTCTGGGTCTTGGGATGTTCCTGTCGACGGCGCTGCTGGCGGGCTGCCCGCAGCCGCCGGACGAGACGGAGGAGCCGGTGAAGTCGGAGCGGTGCTCCGCGACGGCCACGGAGTACCTCGCGTTCGACGTCAACAACCACTCGTCCCAGGACAAGCGGCTCAAGGCGATCGACGACATGATCGCCCTGTACACGGCGGCGGCGGCGGACCTCCCCTCGGTGGGCGCGAAGGCCGACGCGGTCATGGCCCTCTACACGAGCACGGAGACCAGCCTGCAGGCCAAGGTGCTGGGCCGCGAGGACAAGCACTTCTCGGGTGACGAGGCCAAGGTGGGCCAGTCGATCGACACGGCCATCCTGGGCGCCATCACGGACCTGCGCGAGGCCTCCTCCGCGCTGGACGTGAATCTGGCGAAGCAGCGCTTCGAGAAGGCCGGCTTCTACCGCTTCCTCTACCTGTCGGTGATGGAGGAGCTCTACGAGCCGTCCTACAAGCACTATGACGAGGCCTACGGCTACTTCGGCTCGGGTCCGGCCAACACGGCCGCCGGGCAGAAGGGCCTGTCGCGGCTGGCGTCCCGGCGCGACGCCAACAACGGCACCACGACGAACGTGGAGCTCTTCGACATGCTGCGCGAGGGGTCCTGCACCATCGAGACCGCGCTGAAGGCCCAGAACGCGGATGAGATGGCGTTCGGCGCCAACGAGGACTACGCGAAGTTCGTGCAGAGCTTCGACGAGAAGCTGCAGCGCGTCTTCGTGTACTCGGTGGGCCACGAGCTCGTGGACATCGCGGGCAACCGGAGCAAGCCGAACGACGCCCTGGTGAAGCTGGTGGAGGCCGATGGCTTCCTCGTGACGCTGGAGCCGTACTTCAAGTCCGCCAGCGCCGGGGCCGCGAAGTACGAGGCCATCCGCCAGATCCGCGCCGCCATCCAGGCCGCGTACACCAAGGTGGACGCGAACGACACCACCTGGGTGAACGACTTCCCCGCCGAGGACCTGCTCCTGAAGCTGGAGACGGCCTTCGGCATCGACGTGAAGGCGTAACGCGCCTCGCGTGAAACCCCTGGCCGGGATCCTGCTCGCGGGATCCCGGCCTCGACCTTTCCTCCGTGTGACTTCGAGAGCCCCCGTGCCGCGCCGCCATCACCTGTTCCTGCTGTCCCTGCTGCTCGCGCCCCTGACGGGTCTGGCGCAAGAAGAGGGCTCCACGCCCGCCCGGCCGGCGGAGGACTCGCCCCGTGTAGACACCGCGGAGAAACCGAAGCAGGACGAGGGCCCGCGGCTGGACCTGGAGGGCCTGGAGGATCCGGCCGGGACGGGCACGGCGGTGCCGGTGCCCAACGCGGAGACGCCCGGGCAGGCGGGGCAGGACACCTTCACCGAGCGGCTCCAGCCCACCACCACGCTGGCGCAGCGGGCGGCGGCGATCCTCGATCGGACGACGATTGGCGGCTACGCCGAGCACGACTTCATCCTGCCGCAGCAGGGCGTGTCCACGTTCCGCAACCACCGGTACGTGCTCTTCGTCTACAGCCACATCTCCGAGCGCGTCTCCACGGCGACGGAGATCGAGTTCGAGTTCGCGGGCAGTCCGCTCAAGCGCGACGGCATCCTGGGCGCGGGCGAGGTGCTGCTCGAGTTCTCGGTGGTGGACCTGATGCTGACGGACTGGGCCACCTTCCGGGCGGGCGTCATCCTGGTGCCGGTGGGCGCGTACAACCTGCGGCACGACGCGCCAGCGCAGGAGCTGCCCGAGCGGCCCATCGCGTACACCACCATCGTCCCCACCACCTGGTTCGAGTCCGGCGCGGGCTTCCTGGGTGGCTTTGACCTGGGGCAGGACTGGCGGCTGTCGTACGAGGTGTACGCGATCAACGGCCTGGACGCGAAGATCCTCGATGGCCAGGGCTTCCGGGCGGCGCGCGGCAGCCACCTGGAGGACAACAACAACGACAAGGCCTTCACCGGCCGCGTGTCCGTCTCGCCCTTCCTGGGCCTGGAGGCGGGCCTGTCCGGCTACACGGGGGCGTATGACCTCGAGGGCCGCCGGGTGAGCATGGTCAACGCCGACGTCTTCTGGCGGCTCGGCGCCCTGGACCTGACGGGCGAAGTGGTGCGCGCCTTCATCGATCCGGGCTACGTGCAGGGCTTCCCGAACAACTCGACGGCCAACACGCGCGACCGGGTGCCCACGGGAATGTTCGGCTTCTACGGGCAGGCCAACTACCGCTTCCGCATCGAGCCCTTCTTCCGGTTGCTGCCGGACGAGTGGAAGGAGGGCCACTTCACGGCCTCGCTCCGCTACGAGGAGAAGAACACCGACACGGAGTTCATCACCGCGGGAGACGTGGCGCGGATGACGCTCGGCCTGAACTTCCGGCCGCTGCCGCCCTACGTGCTGAAAACGAGCTTCTTCTGGGAGAAGAGCGGCGGCGATGGGGTACAGCCGCACGCGTGGCAGGGTGACTTCTGGGAGAAGGGCCACTGGGAGTTCATGGCCAGCGTGGCCTACCTCTTCTGAGAGCCGGGGAACCGATGCGCGCGTTGCTGCTCACTACCAGTGTGTTGCTCGCCGCCGCGTGTGGCGGGAAGACCGTGCGTCCGGAGGGAGCTCCGTCGCGGGTGGTGGTGGTGGGCGCGTCGGTGGTGGACAAGCCCGCGCCGCGAGGCTTCACCGGAGACGTGTTCGGCGCGGAGGAGCCGCGTGACGTGGTGGCCCGGGAAGGCGCCGAGGCCCTGCGCTCCCGGGGCTACACGGTGCTGGGCGTGGAGCTGACGGGAGGGCCCGCGCCCACGGCGGAGCAGTCCGCGGCCCTGGCTCGCCAGTACGGCGCGGACGCGGCGGTGGTGCTGGTGCTGACCCGGTTGGATCTGTCGGCGGTGCAGCCGCTCGGGCGGGCCGAGGTCCAGCTGGAGTGGATGATGGTGGGCCCGGATGGCCGGGTCCTGTCGAGCGACGAGCGCCGGAGCGCCACGTCGCAGAATCTCTATCGCGCCCGGACGGATTGGCGCTCGCACGTCAGGCAGGCCGTCATCCAGGCGGTTCGAGAGTTGCCATGAGCGTGGTAAGGGGAATCCTTGTGAAGCACCTGGCACTGACACTGGTGGTGGGGTTGTGGCTCGGGGCATCGCTGCCCGCGCGGGCGGCAGGGACGTTCTTCACGACGCCGCAGGTTCTCAAGGAGTTCTTCCCCAAGAGCCAGCGCGTCACCTACCGCAAGGTGAAGCTCGGCCCGGCGGAGCTGGCCGCGGTGCAGGGGCGGCTCGGCTACAAGCCGGCGAAGCCCGAGTACGTCATCTTCGTGGCCACCACGGATGAGCACGTGGACGGCTACGCCATCATCGACGATGAGATGGGCCAGCACGAGCAGATCACCTTCGCGGTGAAGCTGTCGCCGGCGGGGGCGGTCGAGCGCCACGAAGTGATGGTGTACCGGGAGTCGTATGGTGAGGAGATCACCGACTCGCGCTTCCGCCGCCAGTTCCAGGGGAAGACGGTGAAGGATCCGGTGCGGGCCGGGGTGGACATCGACGTGGTGACGGGAGCGACCATCTCGTCGAGGTCGATGGCCATGGGAGTTCGCCGCGCGCTCGTGCTGCTGGACGAGCTCATTCTCAAGCCCGGGGCGCTGAGCGGCGCCCAGACCGCCGCTCTGAGCGCCCCCAAGGGGTAGCTTTCTCGTGCGTCAGTACGCCCGGCCGTTTCCCATCACCCGCCTCTCTCTCGAGGCGCGCGTCCTCTACACCGGGTTCCTGCTGTTCCTGGTGCTGGGCTTCGTGTCCTCGGTGTGGCTGTACGCGGACTCCTTCGGCGGCCTGTCCGGGCGGAGCTCGGCGGAGTACTACCGGGGCGGTGCCGCGCAAGCCGAGCCCGCGCCCACGGTGGACGCGGCGGGAGGCCCGGCGCTGGAGCTGCCTCCGGATGGCCCGGCGTTGGAGCTGCCCGGTGAGACGGCGGCCGCCGTGCCCATGAGGCTGGAAAAGCCCGCGCGGCAGGTGATGGAGACGTTCCACTTCCACCTGTTCACGGTGCCGGTGGTGCTGCTCATCGTGGGGCACCTCTTCATGCTGACGGCGCTGTCCACGCGGCTGAAGGTGGGCGTCATCACGGTGGCCTCGGTGGCGACGTTCGTGCACCTGTTGGCGCCGCTGCTGGTGCGCTTCGTGGGGCCTCAGTGGGGCTGGCTGATGCCGGTGTCGGTGGTGGGCGCGGCGGTGGGGTGGTTGCCGATGCTGGTGTGGCCGCTGTGGGAGATGTGGCGGCCGGGACCGGCCTCGGAGGTGACCACGGGATGATCACCGTCGTCATCCCCGCTCGCGACGAGGTGCGCGCCATCGCCGGAGTGATTCGGCGGCTGGGCGAGGCCCTGGCGGGGGAGGCGCACGAGATTCTCGTGGTGGACGACGGCTCGCGGGACGGCACGGGCGCGGTGGCGCGCGAGGCCGGGGCGCGGGTGCTGACGTTGACCGGGGTGGGCTACGGCGCGGCGATCAAGGCCGGAGCCGCCCAGGCGCGCGGCTCGCTGCTGGCCCTCATCGACGCGGATGGGACGTACCCGGAGCCAGCGCTGCCACAGTTGCTGTCGGCGGTGCGAGGAGGCGCGCGGCAGGCGATTGGCGCCCGGCCGAAGCTCGGGGCCTCCGAGCCCTTCGCGCGCTCGGCGGTGAAGGCGCTCTTCCGGGGCGCGGTGCGGTGGCTGGGCGGCTTCGAGGCGCCGGATCTCAACTCGGGCCTGCGGGTGCTGCGCACGGCGGATCTGCTGTCGCTCGCGCCGGTGCTGCCGGACCGCTTCTCGCTCACCACGACGCTGACGCTGGCGCTGGCGGCGGCGGGAGACCCCATCGTCTTCCTGCCCATCGACTACCACGCGCGCGTGGGCCGCTCGAAGTGGCGGCCGGTGCGGGACACGTGGCTGATGGGCCGCACGGTGGCGCGAGGCATTGGCTGGCTGCGCGCGGGCCGGGCACCGAGGACGCTCGCGGCGCTGGAGCTGCCGGCGGTGGGAGGCACGGGGTGAGCGCGACGGTGGTCATCGGCGCGGGGCCCTCGGGACTGGCCGCGGCGCATGCGCTCGTCCGGGCAGGGAAGCGGGTGGTGGTGCTCGAGGCGGCCGCGCAGGTGGGCGGATTGTCGGGCTCGTTCGACTTCGAGGGCTTCAAGGTGGACTACGGCCCGCACCGGCTGCACCAGGCGGCGGGGCCGGAGGTGCTGGAGCTCTACCGGGCGGCCCTGGGCGGCGCGCTCCACGTGAGGGCGCGCAGCGGCATGGTGCACGTGGGCGGGAAGCGGCTGCCGTACCCGCTGTCCCTGCTCGGAATCGTGCGAGGGCTGGGGCTCTCCGAGGTGGCGAGGCACGGGCTGTCGGCGGTGATGGCGCGGCTGAGTCCACCAGAGGGGAGCCACTTCGGAGCGGAGGCGGCGCGGCGGCTGGGACGGCACGCGGTGCAGGTGCTGTACGGGCCCGCGGCGAGGAAGGTGTGGGGCCTGGCGCCGGAGGAACTGGATGCCTCGCTCGGGCGGGCGCGCGTGCAGAAGAGAGGCCCGCTGGCGGTGGTGCGCGCGGCACTCGGACGCGGAGGCTCGTCCGCGGGGCGGCGGTACTTCTACCCGGAGGGCGGAGCGGGCGCGCTGGCCGAGGGGCTGGCGGAGGGCATCCGCCGGGCCGGGGGCGAGGTGCGCTGTGGCGCGGCGGCCGAGGGGCTGGTGCTGGAGCGCGGGCGGGTGAGGGGAGTGGTGGTGGAGGGGCGGGAGTTGCCAGCGGAGTCGGTGGTGGCGACGGTGCCGCTGACGCTGCTGTGCGAGTGGACGGGGCGGCCGGAGGCGGCCGAGGGGTTGGGCTACCGGGCGCTGACGCTGCTGTACCTGTTGCTCGCGACGCAGCGGGGCACGCCGCAGGACGTGCACTACTTCGCGGACGAGCGGCTCCCGGCCAACCGGCTCTTCGAGGCGAAGAACTTCTTGGGCGGCGAGGGGCCCGAGGGCCGGACGGTGGTGGGCTTCGATCTGCCGTGCGCGGTGGGAGACGATATCTGGCG
>DASQMW010000252.1:0-58614 GCA_035645295.1 Archangium sp. | reverse complement strand
CCCAGCCTGGCCGCGCAGGCGGCGTAGCGCAGCAGGTCGCCGCACGGCGGTCGCTGCTCCACGCCATCTGCACCTGGGGCGCCATATGGCTCCCTCTACGCGCTACCCTACCTCTGGCCGATTCGCCGACACGCTCCTAGGAGCCTGTCGGAGTATTCCAACGACCCACTACATATCGGGTAGTGCGAGCTAAACGCACCGCCACAGTTGGTATGTAGGAGTCGTTTTTGGTCGATACTCCGTCAGGCTCCTAGCTTGGCCCTTGCGCGGGGCCAAGCTCGCCCCGCCGGGGGCAATCCCATCTGCTCCAGTATCGCTCCCACTTCACCCGCTCCCTTCACGACCCGCCAATACACTCCGCCTTCCTCCACACCTCACGCGGACGAGCACGTCGAGTCGAACGTCCTCCTGATCAACTCGGCCCAGTCTACTCGCGGCGTCTTCTCCTTCATCGGCTCCTTGTTGACAGCTGCCTGGGGCGCTACTCCAGGGGCGCCGGAAGAGCTGACGCTCAGTCCACGACGAGCCACCGGTCCTCTTCGAAGCGGTAGACGTGACGCCCGAAGGGGGCCCGGAACGTCCAGCTCAGCACGTGCCGCTTCGAATCGTCGCTGACGTGGTAATCCCAACCGAACTCGGGGTGCTCGTACCGGGCGGGGGGCCGCGCGGGGAGGAACTCCGGAACGAGTTGCTCCAGCGACTCGGGGAGCTGGCCGTGCTTCGCCTGGAAGGCTCGGCACGCGGCGATGAGGTGCTCCGCGTTCTTCCAGGTCCGCTCGATGGCCGGGTCGGGTGGAAGCCGGCGGAGGATGGGCCGGAGGACCGGAGCGAGGCCCCTGGCTGCCACCCCCACCGTCTTCGCCACGGCGATGACGCACCAGGAGAGGACTCTGTCTTTCGTACCGGGGAGACCGGCTCCGCCTTCCGTGGACATGCGCGTGCTCTCAGAAGGACAGGCCGAGGGAGAAGCGCGCGTCGGGCGTCAGGGGCCCGAGCAGCACCTGCACGGGTTGCCGCAGCGGGAAGTAGGTGGTGCCTCCGGCGACGAGCTGCGCGCTGACGCCGAAGTAGCGCGCCAGCCAGTACGTGCCCTCGAGCGCCGCCACGGCATTGAGCCCCCACTGCGCGCGCCAGCCGCCCTGTCGCACGTCATAGGCGGAGGTACCCCGGGCGCCGGCGAGTGCCGACAACCGCAGCGACAGGCCCCCTCCCGCGTCGTCGCGGCCCTCGTACAGACTCCAGCGTGGGCCCGCCCGGAGGTACTGGGAGCCGACGACGGGGTTGACGAGCGTGGCACCCAGCTCCACGTCCACCAGGGGAATGGCGTTCACCGTCAACGAGCCGCCGAGGTAGTCCGGAACGCCCGTCCGCCAGGAGGCCCGCACCGTGAGGATTCCACGCCGCTGGGAGGTGCTCGCCACCGGCGTACCAGGGTCCGGAGCCTCGGCCCGGGCTTCCGGGAGGCCACTACAGAGCAGGGCGCCCGCGAGCGCCCCCCAGCGCATCCATGTTCCTTGCTGCCGCATCGGTGTCCCTCGCTGTGCTCGCGCGAGCGCGTCACTCCGTCATGTACAGGTAGGCCAGACACATCTCGTCGTCGGTGCCCTCGCCCCACGTCACGGTGCGGGACGTGGGGTTGTCCCAGGCGCAGGTGAGCTTCATCTGGCTGAAGAGCGGCACGCGCAGCGGCTGCTTGTAGAAGTACATCTGCTGCCAGTGGAAGTCCCACGCGGGAATCTCGATGAGGCGCTCCCCGCCCAACTCCACCTGGATGCGCCTGCCCTTGGTGTGCATGTGCGGCAGCACTCCCCAGAGGGTACCGGCGGGCACGTACTGCTCGGAGTGGTGAGAATACCCGGTGGCCCCTGGAGGAATGGAGAACCCACCGTCCACCAGGGCGTAGAGCGAGGCGCGCTTGGAGACGGGTTCACGCGCGAACTGCAACGCCATGCGGGTGAGGTCCGGCTGGGCCTCGCCGTGCATCGCGGTGACGGTCTTCCGCTGGGTGATGTTGTAGTGGACCTGCATGATGAAGACCGCGTCCGCGGCCACGCGCACGCCCGTGCCTTCCGGGTAGCGGGTGGGCGGAGAGCCCGGAGCCCAGGCCCCGAGCAGCGAGGCTCCAGCGATGCCCGAGTCGCCGAAGCACGTCCAGCCAGGGCCCGCCTCGCGCGCATCGCGGTCGAGGGCCGTCTGGCGGGGGGCGGCGAAGAGCAGCACGTGGTGCACCTGCTGCTGCACCCCCGGCATCACCTCGAAGCCGATCAAATCCCGCCTCTGCTCGAGGTGGGGATCCAACAGGAAGCAGTGGTAGTCGTCCGCGGCCTCGTCCTTGGGGAGGTAGGGCTCCTGGGGACCGATGGTCAGGTCCGTCCAGGCCAGGGGCGGCGTGGGCTCGCGCGGGGCAGGGGCGTCCTTTGGGTCTCCCTCGGGCGCTCCCCGCTCGGACCAGGCCGAGAGGATGTCCACCTCGCCCTGCGTCAGCCGCCGCGAGTCCCGGAAGCGGTGGGGGCCCTCCGCGGGCATCCACGGCGGCATCCGGCGCGCCTGCACCGAGTTGGCCAGCGCGGCGTGCATCCTGGAGGCCTCGCCGTACGTCTCCAGCGCGAAGGGCGCGACTCCATTCTGGGTGTGGCAGCCCTGGCAGCGCTCCTGGACGATGGGCAGCACGTCCCGGTGCCACGAGACGGGGCCTCCGTCGTAACGAGGGCCCTCTTCGGCAGGGTCCGCGGGGGTGGAGGAGCAGCCCGGAAGCCCGAGCCAGACGATCCCCAGCATCAGCAGGAGCAGGCGGTCGCGCGTTCTCATATCGGGGCCGCACCATGCCAGCACTCCGGGGGCGATGCACGGGCGCTCCTCGGACCGCGCCACCCGCGCTGCGCAGCCACACGCCCCCACCGAGGGCGCGGTGGTCGCGTGGGCGCCGCATGAAACGGCGAAGCTCCGGGTGGTGCGGGTTCTCCCCTGACTGGGGCCCGCCTGGGAAAAAACACGGGGGTGAATCCAATAAATCGGGTCCGGGAGTCCTAACGTCCGTAAAACCGACGGAAGGATTCCTGATGAAGACCTGGTTGCTTTCGGTGTGCCTCCTGGCCACCCTCGCGGGAGGGCGGGCCCTGTCCGCCCCCATGCCCGAGGCCTCCGCGGCCCCTCCCGCCCCTCACGGGAGCTCCGCCGTGAAGGCCCCGCTGCCGCCCCACCTGGAGGCTCAGCGCGAGGAACTGCAGGCCCGCCAGAGCGACCTCGATGCCCAGAGGCAGAAGCTGGAGTCCGACATCCAGCAGCTCGAGGCGGAGGCGCGGCGGATCGATCCGGAAGGGCGGCTCACCCAAGGGCAGCTCTACGCGCTCCTCCAGGAGCGCGAGGCGCGGCGGCATTCCCAGGCCGACTTCGATCCCACGACCGCCATCGTCAGCATGTCCTTCTTCGGCTGCATGCTGACGGGCTTCCTGGCCTGGCTGGTGGCCGCCTACCGCAGGACGCGCCAGCTCCACGAGACGGTGCGCCTGATGGTGGAGAAGGGGGCGGACATTCCCCAGGGGCTGCTCGCGCCGGTTCCGCGCAAGAAGCCGTCCGATCTGCGCCGGGGCATCATCCTGTCCACCTCGGGGCTGGGACTGACGATCTTCCTGGCGGCCCTGCCCGGTGCGTCGGGGGCCTGGGGCGTGGGGGTGACGCTCCTGCTCATCGGCGTGGGGCACATGGTTGTCTGGCGCCTGCAGCAGGGACGGGGTGCACTGGCGGCCGCGCTGTCGCCGGAGCCCCAGCAGTAGACCCCTCGCGCCATGGCCTCTCCCCCTGACGCCCCCACCGACGCCGAGCTCATCACGCGGGTGCTCCTGCGTGACGACCGGCGCGCCTTTGGCGAGCTGGTGGCGCGGCACCAATCCGCGGTGCGCGGGCTGCTGCGCCGGCTGACAGGGGGAGATTTGTCTCAGGCGGATGACCTGGCGCAGGAGACCTTCCTGCGTGCCTACCGGGGGCTGCGCGGGTACCGGGGCGGGGCGAAGTTCTCCTCCTGGCTCTACCGCATCGCCTGCAACGTCTTCTTCAGCCGGGACCGCGGCAGCCGCGAGGCCCCCCAGGAGCCTCTTGCCCTGGAGGCCGGGAACTCCGGGCTGGCCCTGCCGGATCTGGTCCTGGAGCGGCACGATCTGGAGAAGGCGCTCGCCTCGCTCAAGCCCCGCGAGCGGGCCGCGCTCGTGCTCACCTACGCCAACGAACTGACCCACGAGGAGGCGGCGGTCGTGCTCGACTGCCCCGTGGGGACGCTCAAGACCCACGTTGCGCGCGCGAAGGAAAAGCTGCGCCGGCAACTCGAGGAGGTCCCATGAACGGCCGCGATGACGAGGTCTGGCTGGACACGTTGCTCCAGCGGCAGCTGCCCTCCGGGACCTCCGACGATGGCTTCCGGGAGCAGATCCTCCAGCGTCTGCCCCCGCGCGAGCGGCCCGTGCGGCGCGCCTTCGGCCTCGGCGTCACGTGGGGGGTGGCCGCCCTCACCCTGCTGCTGCTGCCCACGGGCGAGGGCAGCATGGTGCTCTCCTCCATGTACGCGGGCAACCTCATGGTCCCCTGCTGCCTGGGGACGGCCCTGCTCTGGTACGTCGTGGACAGCCTGACGTGAGCGGGTGCCGCTACAGCCACATCCGCCAGAGCAGCCCGAGGCGGGTGGTGTAGCCGACGGCTGCCCGCTCGAGCTGGCCCTCGGAGGAGACGAAGAAGGTGGTGGGGAACTGATCGACGCCGTAGGCCCGCCGGAGCTCCTCGCTTCCCAGCAGCACGGGGTAGTCCACCGAGTGCTCGCGCGCGAAGCGGCGCACGTCCTCCTCATCCTCGTAGGCCACGGCCACGGACAGCACGTGCGCGGAGCCGCCCACCGTGCCCTGGAGGGCGGAGAGGGTGGAGGCCTCGGCCTTGCACACCCCGCACCAGGGAGCCCAGAAGGCGAGCACCACCGGCTTGCCCTGGAGCTCGGACAGGCGCACCTGCGCGCCGGAGAGGGTGCGCAGGGTGAAGTCCGGCGCGGGGGCGCCCGTCGGGAGGCGGCGGGTCTGCCAGGCCATGACGGCCATGAAGACGAGCCCCACCAGCGCGAGGTCCATCACCTGGCGCACCCACCAGCGGCCGCGCGCCCGGTGCCAGACGTCCTTCAGTCGTTTCATGAGGTGCATCTTCCAACTGGCCGCGGCGGAACGCCACCGTGCACCGCCTCCCTCTCCCAGGGGGAGAGGGAATGGCTCAGAGCACGTCCGCGAGCTCGCGGGCCATGGTCCACCCGTCGTGGTAGACGACGCCCGTCTGCGTGACGGTGTCGCTGCGGTACAGGCCCACTTTCAGGTAGTTGAGCATCCCGGGGAACTGGGTGGCGATGTTCCGCTTGGGCAGGACGAGCTGGCCGTTGCGGTACAGCTCGACGAAGCCCACCCGGGCGTCGGGGGACCACTTCACGTGGAGGATGAAGTCCTGCCACTGCCCGCGCACCAGCGGGGCCTTCCACACGATGACGCCGGGGTCTCCGCCGAGGTTCAGGCGCATCTCCTCGCCAAATACGTAGAACTCCAGGGGCGGCGAGCCGCAGCAGCCCTCGTGGTGCCATTGGGCGAAGACCTGCCACGTCTTCACGCTGGGGAAGTCCGAGGCGAACATCGTGTTGAAGCGGTAGTAGTACTCCGAGCCCACCGGCTCGCGCGTCATCCTCACCAGCTCGTTGCGGTTGCCGCTGGCGTTGATGGGATCATCACCCTGGCGCACGGTGGACTTGAGGGCGTAGCGGCCCTGGCGCACCGGCGAGGACACCAGTTGCAGCCGGTCCGCGCTGACCATCTGCGTGCGGTCCCACTGGCTGTTGTTACCCGTTTCGAAGTCGCCGCGCCAGACCACACTGGCGCCGGTGGGGCCCGTGCACGGGCGGGCCTCGGCGATGCTCGCCCAGTCATTCACGGTGTTGCCATTGAAATAGATGCGCAGGCGGCGCGCGCTGCGAGCGGCGAAGGTGTACGTCTCCGCCGCCGTCGTCGTCCCGCTGCTCGTGCCGGAGTAGACCTGCGTGTAGTTCATCCCATCCGAGGACACCATCAGGGTGAAGTGGTTGGCGCGCGTGTTGCCGGCGTGCCACGCGATGGCCGCTCCGGAGATGGCTTTCGCGGCGCCCAGGTCGTAGTCGATCCACGAGCCCTTGCCGAGGTTGCTCCAGCGGGTGTCGAGCCGATCGTCGCGCGTGTTGTCCGGCACGTTGCCGTCATGGTTGGAGGCAATCGCCGAGCTGGTGGCGAGGGGCGTGCAGTTCTGCACCGTCAGTCCATCGGCCGCTGTCGTGAAGGACTGGGGTGTTGCCTCGGTGGCGGAGGTCTCGGGGGCGCCGCAACCAGCAGCGGCGATGAGGAGCAGGGTTTCAGCCAACACGAGGAGTTTCTTCACGGGGTGGATTCTCTCGATGAATTGAAGACAGACAGCGGTGGGGGGAATGACTGATTTCGGGATGCAGCCCTCCCGTCGCGCCAGACGAGGCACAGGGCCCCGGCGCTCGGAGAGGAATTGAGATGGGTCGTGCTCGCGGGCTCCTGAACGACGTCCGCGCGATGGGGCTGCCATTCGCGCGGAATGAGCATCCATCAAAATTATTTGCTGCTCAACACTCGGCCTTGATGCCTGCTCGCTGGGCAGACGAGTGATGCAACAGATTCAATCCATCACACTGTAATTCTGCACAACGCCAGTCGGAAGCAAATGGGGCCGTGCGCCGGGTGATGCGCAAATCTTGCGCACGGCCGTCAGGGATTGGCGTGGAGGCGAGTCACCGCAGGGCGCGGATGAACTCCGTGAGCCGGGTGGCCATGGCCTGGTGGGTGGCGGGGGACGGGTGCCAGTCCTCGCCATAGGGCCCGGTCTGCGGGGTGAAGGCGAGGTAGTGCACGCGGGCGTCGCCCCGGTCGTTGAAGCCCTTCACCACGGAGGACACCCAGCCCTGGAGGGTGCTCCAGTGGAGCTGCCCCACGGGGTACCAGTCGTTCATCATGGAGCCCACGGCGCAGATGATCCTCGCCTGGGGGTACTGGCTGCGGAGCCGGGTGACGAAGTCCGTGTAGGCGGCCCGGAAGAGGGCCGCGTTCGGCGTTCCCGGGTAGAAGTCGTTGGTTCCCAGGTTGAGCACCACGATGCCCGGAGGGGCCCGCGTGAAGTCCCAGCGTGGCGTGTCCTGGTTGGGGAAGACGCGGCCGTAGAGGCGCGGGACCGTGTTCACCGTATCGCCCGTGTTGTTGCGGTAGATGCCCCGGCCCGAATTGCAGACCATCACCGCCTCGGCGCCCAGGTTGCGCGCGGTGAGCCAGCCGTAGGTTCTCGTGATGTTCTCGTTGACGGAGTGGAACCCCGTCGACGGGTTGTTGGACTCCGGGATGGAGACCTCGTTGCCGTAACCGCAGGTGATGGAGTCCCCGATGAACTCGATTCTCAGGGTGGGCCGGGCCGGTGGCGACAGGAGTTGGCCCCGGACCCGGAAGCCCCGCAGCGCGCTCCGGCCGACATCGCTCTCCGTCAGCTTGATGAGCTCGACGGTGTGCTCGCCCAGGGGGAGGCTCCGGGCAATCTCATACACCGTCTGGCTCGCGCGGACCGGGAACTTCACCGGCGCCTGCCCGTCGAGCGTGACCTGGTAGTAATTGGTCGTCGTCGCATCATCCGGGCCCTGCTCATTCAGCAGCAGCTCCAGGGCATCTCCCCAGAACCGGACCTTGATGGAGACGCCCGGGTACGAGAACGCAGCGGAGGCCGAGGAGACGTCCACCCGCCCCGTGTATTGGATGCGCGCATCGGAAGGAGGCACCGTCACCCAGGTGGGCGCGGCGGGCGTCTGCTCCACGGTGGGGGCTTCGGGTGCTGGGGCTTCCGGCGGGGGGAACTCGCCCGGCGACTCATCCATGGGGAGCGGTTCCAGCCCATGTCCACCACACGCCAGAAGGACGGAGAGGGCATAGGTGAGGGTCAGGGTGCGCGAGGCCATCCGTTGCTCCTCCACCGTTCTGGAGGAGCAAGGTGGGGAGCACGGTCCCGGGCGGCCAGTTGGTCCCGGGTGACGGGCGTGTGTCGTTCAGCGCTCCAACCGGGCAGCCAGGAGGGCTTCGGGAGAGGGCTCGCGCAAATCCCAGGCCAGCCCGAGCCGAGCCAGCAGGCGGACGAGCAGGCCGCCCAGGTCCACCTGCCACCACCGGAAGTCGGTGCGGACCGAGCCCGGGAAGGCGTGGTGGTTGTTGTGCCAGCCCGCGCCGAGCGTCAGCAGCGCCATCACCACGTTGTTGCGGCTGGTGTCGCGGCTGTTCAGGGAGCGGACCCCCATCGTGTGGCCCACCGAGTTGATGGCGAAGGTCACCTGCTGGACGATGTAGTAGCGGACGAGCCCGCCCCAGACGAACCCGCGCAGTGCACCGTCCCAGGACTGCGTAACGAGGCCTCCCACGAGGGCGGGCAACGCGAAGCCCACCAGCACCCAGGTGCCATAGCGCTGGTTGAGGCGCACGAGCGGCTCGTCGCGCAGCAGATCCGGCAGGGTGCGCGCGATGCGGTGGGCCTGGTCGTCCTCTTTCGCCGTCAGGAGGTCGGCCGGTGTCGCGCGGTAGCGGTCCAGGAGGCGGCCGAAACGCCCGATGGCGGGCACCTCGAGGTACCAGAGGAACTGGGCCCAGAAGAAGCCGCGGACTCCGCCCCAGAAGCCCGGCCGGCCGAACAGCGGCGAGTGCAGGTCCCCTGGCTGATCGGTATGGGCATGGTGCGTGCGGTGCACGGCGCTCCACAGCAGGGCCGAGCCCTGTCCCGCCATCGAGCCGAGGATGAGGAAGAGGGCGCGCACGGGGCGCGTCGTCTCGAAGGTGCGGTGCGCGAAGTAGCGGTGGAAGCCCACCTCGATGCCCACCATGGTGAGCAGGTACATCCCCCCCAGCAGGCCGAGGTCCAACCCGCTGACGCCCTCACCCAGGTAGAGCCACACGCCTGCACAGAAGCCGAGCAGGGGGAGGCCCTGGACCACGAAGAGCACCAGGGCCCGCCGGGCTCCGCTCAGCCGCTCGTGCGTTCCGGTGGGCTCGGAGGTGGAAGGGGACGGCGCTGGGGAAAAGGAGGGCAGGGCGGACAACGGGAGTCTCCGAGGAGGGCTGGGCGCCCATCATCGTCCAGCCCGCCCGGTGAATCCATGTGCCCTCAGTGTATGCTCGCCCTGGCAGGGAGGCGTACCCGTGGCGACGCTGGATTCAGTGACCGAGGATGTCCGGTTGCGGCAGGCGTTGTACGGCGGCCTGCTGGGGAGCGCGGGCGTCATCCTGGCGTGGATGATGTGGGTCGTCATCCAGGCTTGGCTCCAGGATTGGGTGAGCGTGGTGCGCGCGCCCGCGGTGGGGGCCACGCTGGGCATCGTCTTGGACTTCCTCGTCGAGCACGTGCGTGCCTCGGCTCGCGAGGTCCGGGGTGAGGCCGAGGCCTCCAAGCCCGCGTCGAGCGAGGCGCCGGGCGGGGTGCGCCGCATCCTCGGCCCCATTGGAACGCTCTCCCTCGTGTTCCTCGCCGGGGCCTGCGAGAACCTGGTGGGAGATCGCATCGCCTCGCTGTGGCGGCCCTTCCTCGTCAGTGTGGCCACCTTCTTCCCGGTGGGCGCCGTCTTCGCCTGGAGGCTGCACGCGCGGGCCTTCCACCAGCACTCGCTGCCGTCCAACCTCTTCCACGGTGTCTGGGCCGGGCTCTGCGCCGCGATGACCGTGGTGGGGATGGGGCTGCTGCTCGGGGCGCTCCCGCGAGCGGGGGAGGGCGTGGACTGGAGTGCGATCCTGGCCCTCTTCGTCTGGTGGGGCCTGCTGGGAGGGGCCTTCGGCTTCGCCCTGCGCGACGAGGACTCGCCCAGCCTCGTGGGGCCGCCGGTGGGCGTGGGCTGCATGCTGGTGATCACGCTGCTCGGCGCGGTGCCGGTCTCCTGGATTCCCTCGAGCACGGGCCTGGTGGATCTGCTCGCCCGCGCGGCGCGCCCGGTCTCCGAGCTGGTGCTCACCCATCCCGGGCTTCCCGCGCAGGTGCTGGCCGACGCGGAGAAGGTGTCGGGGCCCATGGCGCCCCCTCCGCTGCCGGGGCTCCCCGCCGGGACCGCGGTGGCCTCGGAGTGGAGCCTGCGGTTGACGCGGCTGCTGGGGTGTGAGGCGCTCGGGATCAGCCTGGGCGAGAAACAGGCGGTGCGCCTGAGCGATCTGAGCCCGCGCCACCGCTCGCTGTGCAATGACTTGCGGCGCGGGAGCCGCTCCGGGCTGTTGCGCTCATGGTTGGTGCTGCTGGTGTTCAGCCTCGGGCTGGGGCTGGCCCACGTGGTGGAGGCCCGCCTGCGCCCCGCCACCTACGCGGGGAGCGCGACGCAGGGCCGGGATGCTGTCCTGGCCCTGGGCTCCTGCCTGTTGCTGCTGGCGGCGGTGCTCCTCGTGCGCTTCGTGCCCGCCTGACGTTCTCGACGCGTCACTCGTCATCATGACAAGTGAAGTTTGATTCATCCTACATATAACTTCTGTTTCACTTGTCATGATGACGAGTGCGGGCGCCCCGCGGACAGGCCGCAGCATGGGCGTTGATTGTGTCGCCCAAGGCGTGAGTGCGGTGAGCTCCACGTCCTTGGCATTGGCTACGTGGGGGCATACTGGGGACCACGTCAGTCAGGTGCTCACGTTGGTGGAGAAGCGCGGCTTTGAAATGCGGCTGGGCTCGCTGCCGCCTCTTCCCGCGCCCCGAACCCAAGGCGGCCAACGGCTGACGCGAGCGGGTGCTGCCCGGCTCCGTCCGCTGGCTGTCACCTTCCCGGCTCGAGCGTGTCCGGGCAGACGAGGCGGACGCTTCCCGTGTGCGAGTCTTTGACCCGGCTCCCCGGGTGGGTGACCCATCCGGCGCGAGCTGCACTCGAAGGAGACTCCGCACATGACACGGCTGCTCCCCGTCCTCGTCCTTTTCTCCGCCGGGCTCGCCCGCGCCGACGAGGGGATGTGGACCTTCAACAACTTCCCCTCCCCTCTGGTGCAGTCCCGCTACGGTTTCTCCCCGAGCCAGGAGTGGCTGACGAAGGTCCGGCTCTCCGCGGCCCGGATCGCCGGTGGCTGCTCGGCCAGCTTCGTGTCTCCCACCGGGCTGGTGATGACCAACCACCACTGCGTCCGCGATTGCGTGCAGCAGCTCTCCACCCCGCAGAACGACTTCATCGTGAAGGGCTTCTCCGCGGCCAGCGCGCCGCAGGAGCGCCAGTGCCCGGCGATGGAGGTCAACAAGCTGCTGGAGATCTCCGACGTCACCGACGCGCTGACGAAGGCCACCCAGGGCAAGGAGGGCGCGGCCTTCCGGGATGCGCAGCGCGCGGAGATCTCCCGGTTGGAGAAGGCGTGCGCCACCGCTCCAGACGTCCGCTGTGACGTGGTGACGCTGTACCAGGGCGGCATGTACAACCTCTACAAGTACCAGCGCTTCCAGGACGTGCGGCTGGTGTTCGCCCCAGAGGAGGCCATCGCCTTCTTCGGCGGGGACCCGGACAACTTCGAGTTCCCCCGCTACGACTATGACGTGGCCTTCGTGCGCGTGTACCAGGACGGCAAGCCGGCCAAGGTCGACCACTGGCTCCGCTGGTCCGCCAAGGGCGCGCAGCCAGGCGAGCTGACCTTCGTGGCCGGGCACCCGGGCCGCACCTCGCGCCTGCTGACGGTGGAGCAGCTCCGCTACCAGCGCGACTACGCCCTGCCCGAGCGCCTCTTCCAGATTGCCCAGATGCGCGGACTGCTCGACGAGTTCCAGCAGCGTGGCCCCGAGTTCACCCGCATCTCCAACAGCCTCAAGTTCGGCATCGAGAACGCCTACAAGGCGCTGGTGGGCCGGCGTGAGGCGCTCGTGGACCGGGACTTCTTCACCAAGAAGATGGCCGAGGAGCAGAAGCTGCGCGACTGGGTGAAGGCGGATGCCGAGCGGCAGAAGCGTTACGGCCAGGCGTGGGACCACATCGCCCGGGCAACGGATACGCTGCGCGCCATGCGCATCCGGCTGCGGCTGCTGGAGCAGGGCGCCGGGGCGGGCTCGGACCTCTTCGGCTACGCGCGCATGCTCGCCCGCTCGGCCGACGAGCTCTCCAAGCCCAACGAGCTGCGGTTGGAGGAGTTCTCCGAGGCGCGCAAGCCAGAGCTGGAGCAGCAGCTCTTCAGCCCCGCCCCCGTCTACCCCAAGCTGGAGGAGACCCTGCTCACCTTCTACCTGACGAAGCTGCGCGAGCAGCTCGGGCCGGATGATCCGGTGGTGAAGCAGGTGCTGGGCAAGCAGTCCCCCCAGGCCCTCGCGCGCAAGGTGGTGTCCGGCTCCCGGCTGGCCAGCCCGCAGGTGCGCCGCCAGCTCTACCAGGGCGGCCCGGAGGCCATTCGCGCCTCGAAGGACCCCATGCTGGAGCTCGTCCGCGCCCTGGATGGCGAGTCGCGCGCCGTCCGCAAGCGCTTCGAGGAGGAGGTGGAGTCCGTCATCGACCAGCAGGGGGAGCTCATCGCCCGGGCCCGCTTCGAGGCCTACGGCACCAGCACCTACCCGGATGCCACCTTCACGCTCCGTCTGTCCTTCGGGCAGGTGAAGGGCTACACGGAGGACGGGAAGACGGTGGAGCCCATTACCCGCATCGCGGGTCTCTACGAGCGCGCCACCGGGGAGGATCCCTTCCGCCTGCCCCCGAGTTGGCTGCAGGCGAAGCCGCGCCTGGACCTCCAGACACCCTTCAACTTCGTGAGCTCCAACGACATCATTGGAGGCAACTCGGGCTCGCCCATCTTCAACAAGGACGCGGAGATCGTCGGCATCGTCTTCGACGGCAACATCCAGTCCCTGGGCGGCGAGTACGGCTTCGACGAGTCCGTCAACCGCTCCGTGTCCGTCCACGGCCAGGGCATCCTCGAGGGGCTGCGCAAGGTCTACAACGCTCGCCGGCTGCTGGAGGAGTTGGGGCAGGGTGGGGGCGGGTAGGACACAGCTCGCGAAAATCCATCCGAATCCAGGCAGTATGCCCGCGCGACGAGTTCGTTCAATGTCTGCGGGCCTTCCGCCCGAAGGGAGGTATGGATGCGAGCGGCCATCTTCATGTCGGTTCTCCTGGTGGGAGGGCTGGTGGGGTGCACCTCACGGCCGGCCTTCCTCCGGATGGATCCACAGGAGGAGGCCGTCTACGAGCACCCCCTGGAGGAGGTCTGGCCCTCCGTACAGGCCTGGATGCGGAACGGCGGATTCCAATACCGGGAGGACGCGCCCAACTTCGTGATGCAGACGGAGTGGCGCGAGGAGTTCGCCGGCTCGCTGATCGCCGGCTACTGGCACCGCTACACCGTCGTGGGCAAGCGGGAGGGCCCGTCGCGCAGCCGGGTCCTGGTCATCCGCACCAGCCGCAGCCCCAACGGCTCCCCCCTCTCCGAGGCGAAGCAGCCGGACTGGGACGTGAGCCGCATGCCGGGCCCCGGCAATGACGGCCTGCCGGGGGGAGAGGTCCGCCCGGAGGAGTACGATGTGCGCCTGCCCCACAGCGAGCCGAAGCTGCGCTTCGTGGCCCAGGAGTCCGTCTTGAGCGTCGTGGTGCCCGAGGGAATGGGCGCGGCGGGCGAGTCGCTGCAGGGCGCGCGGGACTTCGGGATGGAGTGGGCGCTGAGGGATGGCATCGCCCCGGAGCTGGACGCGCGCAAGAAGGGCCTGGAGGGGCGCACGCTGGCGGCGACGAAGCAGGAGCCGGGCACGAGCACCATCGAGTGCGGCATGTCCATTCTCGGGTTGTCCGGGCAGACGCCGAAGGGCCGGGTGATGCTGCTGGGCGAGCTGCACGGCACGCGCGAGGTGCCCCGCTTCGTGGCGCTGAGCACCTGCCAGGTGTCCTCGCGGGGCACCCCGGTGACGGTGGGCCTGGAGATGCCGGTGGAGAACCAGGAGCGCGTGCGGCGGTTCATCGCCAGCGCGGGCACCGAGCATGATCAGGCGCTGTTGATGGAGAGCCCCTTCTGGCGCAGCCCCTACCCGGACGGCCGCGGCAGCGAGGCGGTGGCCCAGCTGTTGGAGCAGCTGCGCTGGTTGCGCGCCCAGGGCTTGGACGTGGAGGTCTTCGTCTTCGATCACCCGGAGCTGCAGGGCGAGGCGCGTGAGGCCGCCATGGCCCGGAGCGTCCTGTCCCAGGTGGAGGCCGGCCCGGAGCGCTTCTTCCTCATCGCCACCGGCAACATCCACCCGCGCACCCGGCCCGGCGTGCCGTGGGACCTGGGCTACCGCCCCATGGGCTACATGCTCGCCCGCCAGCTCCCCTCCTTGGTGTCGCTGGACGTGGCCTTCGCCAGTGGCACCGCGTGGATCTGCGCCGTGGGGAACACGATCGAGTGTGGCGAGCGGGCCACGAAGGGCCAGGACCACGGGGACCGGTTCTTCGTCTCCCTCTTCGAGCGGCCGAGCGAGGCCGGTTTCCACGGCGTCTTCTACGTGGGCGCGGTGTCCGCCTCGCCCCCCGCCGTGCGTCCGGGCGGCGCGCGGGCCAGTGATTCCAAGTGAATACCCGCGCTCGCCGCTTGTTTGGCGGGCGCCCATGCGAGAACCCAGGAGGAAGTACTGAATGAGACGGATGACCTTCGGTTGTCTGCTGCTGCTCGTCGCCGCGCTGTCGGGGTGTGCCGGGCGTTTCGTGGATTTCGCCCCTGACGAGGAGGCCATCTACGAGTATCCCGTCGACGAGGTGTGGCCCCAGGTTCGCAACTACTTCTCGTCCAGGGGTTTCGTCTTCCGTGAGGTCCCGGGCGGCGCCCAGCTCGAGACGGAGTGGCGCGAGGAGTTCATGGGCTCGCGAATCGCGGCCTACTGGCACCGCTACCTGGTCGTCGCCCGGCCGGAGGGCGCCAACCGCACCAAGCTGGTCATCACCCGCACCACCCGCAGCGCCAACAAGGCGCTGAAGGCCCCGGGCAGTGAGCTGCTGTGGGGCGTGGACGGGCGCACCGCGGACAACCCGTCCGGCGTGGGCAGCGATACGACCGCCATGCTGGCGATGCAGAACGTCACGGGCGACAACGCCGTGCTCGGCGAGTCCCAGCAGTCCGCGCGCGACATGGTGCTGGAGTGGAAGGTGTTCCGGAACCTCTCCCCGCAGCTCATGCAGCACGCGAAGAAGTCCAGCGAGAGCCCCGACGTGGTGGTGACGCAGGAGGAGAACATCGAGTGCGGCGTGCCCATCCTGGGGCTGGGCAAGCTGGCGCGTCCCGGCAACGTGGTGCTGCTGGGCGAGCTGCACGGCACGCAGCAGGTGCCGCACTTCGTCGCCCAGAGCGCCTGCCAGGTGGCCACCCAGGGCATCCCCGTGACGGTGGGCCTGGAGATTCCGGCGGTGAACCAGGAGCGGCTGGAGACCTTCCTCACCAGCGCGGGCACCGAGCACGACTGGGCGAAGCTGATGGAGAGCCCCTTCTGGCGCAGCCCGTACCCGGATGGCCGCAACAGCGAGGGCGTGGTCTACCTCATCGAGGCCCTGCGCAAGCTGCGCAGCCAGGGGCTGGACGTGAACCTCTTCGCCTTCGATCAGCCGGCGCTGCGGGGTGACGCGCGCGAGGAGTTCATGGCGGGCACGGTGCTGAAGGTGGCCCAGAAGTCCCCGAAGCGGGCGCTGCTGGTGCTCAGCGCCAACGTCCACCCGCGCCAGGTGAAGGGCCTGCCCGGGGTTCCGGACTACCGCCCCATGGGCCTGCGTCTGGCCGGTGAGCTCTCCAACGTGTACTCCCTGGACATCGCCTACAACAGCGGCACGGCGTGGGTCTGCGCCATGACCCCGGACGACAAGCTGGACTGCGGGGTGAAGCAGACCAAGGGCGAGGACAACGGCGACCGCTACTTCGTGCAGCTCTTCGGCGGCCGCAACCGCCATGGCTACCACGGCATCTTCTATGTGAGCACGGTGTCGGCCTCGCTGCCGGCCGTGTACCAGGGGGCGGAGCCCGCCGGCAGTCAGCAGGCCACCGTGCCGGGCTCGGCCAACTAGCCGCTACCCGGCAGGGCCTCGCCTTTCCTGTGGCGAGGCCCGGCGGCGGCGCTAGCCTGGGGGAGATGACTCCCTCCGATACCGACGCCGCCGCCAATGACCTGTTGGCCTTCATTGATGCCTCGCCCACGCCCTACCACGCGGTGCGCGAGAGCATCCGCCGCCTGACCGCCCAGGGTTACCGCGCCCTCGATGAGCGCGAGCCCTGGGACCTCAGGCCCGGTGACAAGGTGTACGTCACCCGCGGGGACACCAGCATCGCCGCCTTCCACCTGGGCACCGTGCCCGTGGACCGCGCTGGCTTCCGTCTGGTGGGCGCCCATACCGACTCGCCCAACCTGCGCCTCAAGCCCAATGCCCATGTGCAGCGCTCCGGCTTCCACCAGCTGGGCGTGGAGGTGTACGGCGGCGTCCTCTTCAGCACCTGGCTGGACCGTGACTTGTCGCTCGCCGGCCGCGTGGTGACCGCGAAGGACGGGCGCCTCACGCACCACCTGGTGGACTTCCGCCGCCCGCTGCTGCGCATCCCCAACCTCGCCATCCACCTCAACCGCTCCGTCAACACCGACGGCCTCAAGCTCAACGCGCAGGAGCACCTGGTGCCGGTGCTCGCCCTGGAGCGCTCGGGCGCGGTGGACCTCAAGGCGATGCTCGTCGCGGAGCTGGCCCGTGGCGGCACCCAGGTGGACCCGGCCGACATCCTCGGCTTCGACCTGTGTCTCTATGACCTGCAGCCGCCCACCCGCTCCGGCGCCTTTGGCGAGTTCCTCCACTCGGCGCGCCTGGACAACCTGGCCAGCAGCCACGCGGGCCTGTCCGCACTGCTCGCCATGAGCGGGCCGCGCGAGGCCACCTGTGGCGTCATCCTGTACGACCACGAGGAGTGCGGCAGCGTCAGTGCCCAGGGCGCAGCGTCCCCCTTCCTGAAGGACCTGCTCGAGCGCATCACCCTGGCGCACTCGGACGGGCGGCGGGACGCGTTGCACCGGGCCATCCACCACTCCTTCCTGGTGTCGGCGGACATGGCGCACGCGCTGCACCCCAACTACGCGTCCATGCACGAGCCCAAGCACGCGCCCGTGCTGGGCGGGGGCCCGGTCATCAAGTCCAACGTCAACCAGTCCTACGCCACCGACGGAGAGACAGCGGCCTGGTTCTCCCTCTGCTGCCGGGAGGTGGGCGTGACGCCGCAGAACTTCGTCACCCGCACGGACCTGGGGTGCGGCAGCACCATCGGCCCCATCTCCGCCGGCGAGCTGGGCATCCGCACCGTGGACGTGGGCAATCCCATGATGTCCATGCACTCCATCCGCGAGATGGCCGCCGCGTCGGACGTGGCGGCGATGATCTCCGTGCTGCGCAACGTCTACGTGCGCTGACTCACTCCACGTTCAGCCGCAGGCTGTCGGGCTCCAGCAGGGTGATGCGCCCCTCCTCGTAGGACAGCAGTCCCTCGCGGGCGTAGAAGCGCAGCCACCGGTTGGTGCTCTCGCGGGTGAGCCCGGCCAGGTTGGCCAGCTCGGTCTGGGTGAGACGGGGAGTGATGGCCACTCCCTCACCTTCGGTGCCGGGCTGCCCCTGCTTCTGGGCCAGGTCCAGCAGCACGCGCGCCAGCCGGGCGCGCGCATCCAGGAAGTTGGCGTCGTGGACCGTCTGGGTGACGCGCCGCACCAACCGGCTCAGCTCGGCCAGCAGGACCGGCACCACCTGGGGCCGCTCTTCCAGGAATCGATGGAAATCCTCGCGATTCAAACTCAGCAGCGCCGTCTCCTCGCGCGCCACCGCATCCGTCGAGCGGGGCGCGTCGTCCAACAGCGCCAGCTCGCCAAAGGCATCGCCCTGCCGCAGCAGCGCCAGGGAGACCTCTCGCCCATCGGGCGAGCTGAGGCGGATGGTCACCTCGCCCTGGCGGATGATGAAGAGGTCCGTCCCTACGTCGCCCTGCTGGAAGAGGAGCGTCCCCCGGTCGTAACGCCGGAGCTGCAGGCTCGAGGAGAGCCGCTCCAGGTCGTCGGACCCGAGCGACGAGAAGAGGGGAACCTGGGAGAGGAGCTCCGAGTAGGACATGGCGTGCTGCTTTCCTGGTGGTCTGCCCACCTGTCATCTTGCCCGCGGCCACGGAACCCGGCCAGGACTGAACGAGCCCCCGCCAGGCGCCCCGCCCGGACTGGGACGCGCAGGATTTGCGCTGTTTGAATCCGAAACAGTTCCAGCCGGGCGAGAGCAGGGGAGTTCCAGGACCGCTCTACACCCCCTCCGTAATTGTGCGATGATGTTCCAAAGTGGACACGGGGAGTGGTGGATTCAGCCTCCCCTCGCGCCGGGATTGGCAATCCCGGCCAGTCACCGAGGTGGGTCTCATCTATGTCGGGACGCAGGATCGGCAGCAGGTATGTGTTGGAGCGCAGGGTCGCGGGTGGCGGCATGGGTGCCATCTGGGTGGCGCTCGACTCACAACTGCAACGGCGGGTGGCGCTCAAGCTGATGACGCCCGAGCGCATCGCCTCTTCCTCCGCGCGGCACCAGTTCGAGCAGGAGGCCAAGGCGGTCGCCCAGCTGCGCAACCCCCATGTGGTGCAGATCCACGACTACGGCGTCGACGGTGACACGCCCTTCATCGTGATGGAGCTGCTCGAGGGGGAGGATCTCGAGACGCGCCTGGAGCGGCAGGGCCGGCTGGCCCCGGCCGTGGTCGCCTCGCTGCTCAATCAGATCGCCCGGGCCCTGGCCTCCGCCCATGCCTCGGGGGTCATCCACAGGGATCTCAAGCCGGCCAACCTCTTCCTCGCCCGGGTCGACAGCGACGAGGTGGTGAAGGTGCTCGACTTCGGGCTGGCGCGGCTGGATGCTGGCGCCGCGGCCTCCGCCGAGCAGCCCGGCAGGGTGATGGGGACCCCGCGCTACATGAGCCCCGAGCAGATGCGGGGCGAGGCCTGGGTGGACCACCGCACGGATGTCTGGGCGCTGGGGGTGGTGGCGTACCGGGCCTTGACGGGCCGCTTCCCCTTCTCGGCGGATGCGCTCGGAGAGCTGGGCCGCAGCGGCCCCATCACGTTCGACGAGCCGCCGTCCACCCTGGTGCCCGAGCTGGGCAAGGGCGTGGATGCGTTCTTCTCGCGCGCCCTGGAGGCGGACCCCACGCGCCGCTTCCAGTCCGCGCGGGAGCTGGCCGCGGCCTTCGCCTCGCTCGTGGAGGCCAGTCGCCCCTCCCGGGCCGCGAAGATCCTCGTCATCGATGACGAGCCGGACGTGGCGCTGCTGATGAAGCAGCGCTTCCGCAAGCACATCCGCGACTCGGTCTATACGTTCATCTTCGCCTCCGATGGCGAGGACGCGCTGGAGAAGCTGCGCCAGCACCCGGACACCGATGTCGTGCTGTCCGACATCAACATGCCGAGGATGGATGGGCTCACCTTCCTGGCCCGGGTGGGCGAGGTGAATCCACTCGTCAAGGTCATCATGGTCTCCGCCTACAGCGACATGAGCAACATCCGCGTGGCGATGAACCGCGGGGCCTTCGACTTCCTCGTCAAGCCGCTCGACTTCCAGGACCTCGACGCCACCCTCACCAAGGCGCTCCGGTACGTGGCGGAGTTCCGCCAGATGGTGCGCTCGGCCGAGGAGAACCAGCTGCTGCGGATGTTCGTGCACGGCGGCGTCCTGGAGCGGACCATCCCCCTGACACAGGGCCCGGACATGATGGGCGGGGAGCGGGTGGAGGCCACGGTGGCCTTCCTCGACCTCGAGGACTTCACGCCGGTGCTGAGCCAGGAGCAGCCCGAGGCGGCCGTGCGCCGGTTGAACGCCAACTTCGAGGTCATCGTCCCGGAGCTGCTCTCGCGGGGCGGGGTGGTGGACAAGTTCGTCGGGGACTCGGTGATGGCCGTGTTCCGGGGCCACGGGCACCTGGGCCGGGCCCTGGAGGCGTGTCTGGCGGCCCGGCAGCAGCTGCGCGCCATGGCCTTCCGCTCCGGCGATGCCTCTCCGTATGCCCATGGCCTCTGCATCGGCGTGGACTCGGGCGAGCTGATCTGCGGCAGCATCGGCGCCAAGGGGCTGGGCCGGCTGGACTACACGGTGCTCGGGGAGACGGTGAATACCGCGGCCCGGCTGACCGTGCTGGCCGGGAGGGATCAGATCCTCCTCGGGGCGCATCTGGCCGCGCGGGTGGAGGCGGGCTTCGAGTGCCTGTCGCTGGGAACGAGGAGCCTGCCCGGTTCCAGCTCGGAGCTGACCGTGCATGAGCTCGTGGCGCGCCGGGAGCAGCGGGTGTCCAGCTCGGACCAGACCGCCTCCATCGAGGTGCATGGGTCCTCGGCCGCTTCGTCACAACCCCTCGCGCTCGCCGCCGCGAAGGCGAACTAGTCCGGGCCTCGCGCCCGGGTGCTAACTTCCAGAGTCTATGCAGCTCATCATGAATCCGGGCCTGCTGGATGAGCAGGTGTTCGAGCTCCCCGAAGGCTCCGTGACGATCGGCCGTACGGAGGAGAGCACCATCTGCGTGCTCCACAAGAGCCTGTCGCGGCGGCACGCCCGGCTCGACCGGGACGGCGAGCGGATCCTCCTGGTCGACCTGAACAGCAAGAACGGGACGTTCGTCAACGAGGCGCGGATCGATCGCCACGAGCTGCGGGGAGGCGAGGCCTTCCGCTGTGGCGAGGTGCGCTTCAAGCTGGTGTCCTCCTCCAGGGCGCTGCCGTTGGATCTCTCGCCCACGCAGGTGCAGCCGCTCCAGACGCGGTTCTCTCCCGGCTCCATGGATGAGCTGCTGGAGCGGCATTCGGAGCCCGGAGAGGGCTCGGCCCTGAAGGTGCGGCACGCGAGCCTGGAGAACCGGGCCAACGACAAGCTGCAGGTGTTGCTCAAGGTGAGCCAACTGCTCTCCTCGCCCGGCTCCATCGATGCGCTGCTGGAGCGCATCCTGGACCTCGTCTTCCAGATCATGGAGGTGGACCGGGCGGCCATCCTGCTGGTGGATGCCACCAGTGGGAGATTGGTTCCCCGGGTGGCCCGGACCTCGGCCGGCGAGGCCCCCTCCGGCCCGTTCTACAGCCAGCGCATCGTCGACTACGTGCGCTCGCACAGCGTGGCGGCGCTCTTCTCCGACGCCCGGTTGGATCCCCGCCTGGATGACGCCGCCTCGGTGGTGCTGCAGTCCATCCAGGCCTCCATGTGCGCCCCGCTCAAGCCCCGGGACGAGGTGCTGGGCGTGCTGTACGTGGACAACCTCTCGCGGCCCAACGGCTTCAGCGAGGAGGACCTGGAGTTCCTCACCGCCTTCGCCAACCAGGCGGCCATCGCGCTCGACAACTCGCTCCTCTCGCAGCGGCTCAAGGAGGAGGCGGTGCTGCGCAACGTCTACCTGCGCTTCTTCCCTCCGGCCACCCTCAAGAAGCTGCAGATGGCCAAGGGGGGGCCGCTGGAGACCATCGAGACGGAGGTGACGATCCTCTTCTCGGACATCAGTGGCTTCACCGCGCTCTCCTCCACGCTCGAGCCCCGGCAGGTGGTGGACCTGCTCAATGACTACTTCCCGGTGATGGCGGACATCGTCTTCCGCCACGAGGGGACGTTGGAGAAGTACATCGGTGACGCGCTGATGGCGGTGTGGGGCGCGCCCTTCTCGCACCCGGACGACGCGGACCGGGCCGTGCGCGCCGCGGTGGAGATGCAGCGGGCGCTGGCCGAGCTCAACGCGCGGTGGCGGGCCCAGGGCCGGCCCGAGCTGAAGATCCACGTGGGCCTGAACACGGGGCGCGTGGCGGCCGGGAACATCGGCTCCGAGCAGTACGTGCAGTACGCCACCATCGGAGATGCCACCAACGTGGCCAGCCGGGTGTGCTCCGCCGCCGGGGACGGGGAGATCTGCATGAACGCGACCACGTTCGAGCGCTGGCGCGAGAGGGAGTGGCCCTTCATCCAGCTGGCCCCCGTCGAGGTGAAGGGCAAGAAGGAGGCGCTGACGCTCTACCGGCTGGAGTGGCGCGATCCTTCCGCGACGGTGTGACGGGCCTCACTCCCGGACTGTTGGCTGCGTCACTTCCGGGCCGGGCCCCGCGTGGGACAAGGGAGATGTTCGCGGGCCGGGAAGCGCCGCGGGAGTTCATCAGGGAGTCACGCCATGGCCGGGAATCTTCGTGAGCACAAGGACAACGCCGCCCACCTCTTCGCCAGCGGGAGGTTGGAGGAAGCGCTCACCGAGTACCAGCTCGTGGCGAATGCCGCTCCGGAGGACCTGGCCAGCCGCCAGAAGGTGGCGGAGCTGCTGCAGCGGTTGAATCGCAAGCAGGAGGCCATCGAGACGTACGCGTCGGTGGCGGATGGCTGGGCCCGGCAGGGCTGGCTGCTGCGTGCCATCGCGATGTGCAAGGTCATCCTCCAGTTGGATCCGGGCCACGGGCGGACGCAGCAGCGGCTGGCGGAGCTCTACGCGCGGCGCCTGGAGACGCCGGCGAGGGTGATCCAGACGGTGCCGGTGGCGGTGGTTCCCGAGCCGTCCAAGGCGGCACAGCCCGAGGCGCTCGCGGCCCTGCCGCGCATCCCGATCTTCTCGCAGCTGGGCCAGGAGTCCTTCGTGGCGCTGCTGGAGGGGTTGGAGCTGAAGACCTTCGAGGCGGGGGCCTCCATCGTCACCGAGGGGGAGCCGGGCACCGCCATGTTCGCCATCGTGGAAGGCCGCGTGGACGTGGTGCGGCAACTGGAGGGCAGCCAGCGGCGCAAGGTGGCCGCCATGGGCGAGGGGGACTTCTTCGGGGAGATGGCCCTGCTGTCCAAGAGCCCGCGGCTGGCCAGTGTGGTGGCCGCCGAGCGCACCGTGGTGCTGGAGCTGACGCGGGCGATGGTGGCCCGGCTCATCCAGCGGGATGCCTCGGTGGGGCGGGTGCTGCGCTCCTTCCACCAGGAGCGGCTGCTGGCCAACGTGCTGCGCGGCAACAAGCTCTTCGCCACCCTCACGCCCCGGCAGCGCGAGGCCGCGGCCCAGGCCTTCCAGCTCGAAACCCAACCGGCTGGCAAGACGATGCTCGTCCAGGGCCAGCCCGGCGAGGCGCTCTACCTGGTCCTCCGGGGCCGGTGCCGGGTGACGCACCGCCACCCGGATGGCAAGGAGAGCCAGTACCCGGTGCTGCGCGAGGGCGACGTGTTCGGCGAGCTCTCGATGATGCTCGGCCTGCCCGCCACCGCCACCGTGCGCACGGACTCGCCGTGCACGCTGCTGCGGCTGGACCGGGAGTCCTTCGAGAAGCACATCCTCGTGCAGCCCGGAGTGCGTGAGGCGCTCTCGCGGCTGAGCACCGAGCGCCTCCAGCGCACCGCCCTCCTCGTCTCCGGACACGAGCCGATCGAGGGCGACTCGCGCGTCTGAAGGGGTGTTGAACTGGGGCGAGTCGGCGCGACATGCCGTGCCCGCAGGTCAGTGCGCGAGGCCCAATATGAGAGAGCGAAAGAGTCCCTCTTTCGACGTTGGGGGCGCCTGTTCAAACCCTTTTATTCATCGCTAAAGCTCGCTCCATCACAGAATTCACAACCCCGAAAGGCCGTGTCTTCCGTGTTGTAACCCATCCATAGCTCATTGCAGTGCTCACACTGTCGAATGTCAGTCTCATTGAAGTGAGCGCCGCAAGCGGCACAAGCATACAGCGGGGACTCGCCTGAGTCATCCACGGGAGCGACGGTCTACTGTTCAAAGCAATCTCCGCAGCTATATAGCGTCTGGCCAGCGATGGATTGATATCTGGGGCTCATGTAACTCGCGGGATCAGATCATCCAGGAGTTGCTCCCTGTCGTGTGTCTTGCCGCATGAGCAATCCTCTGGCAGCTTTTCCAGTGCATGCCATTGTGAGCATTCGAACCGCCCTTCCGAGCCATTCGTGTAACCGTTCACCGGATTGGCTTGGTTGAAGAGGAGACGGGCACGATGTGACCTCAGAAGTGGCGCTGGACAAGGGGACGTCTGGCGTGGTGTAGCCGGGGCATGGTTGCAGGTGGATGCCCGAGACGTGCAGATAGCGCAGTTGGAGAAGAGGCTGGAAGCAGCGCTGGCGCGTATCGCGCAGTTGGCGGAGGAGAATGCGAGGTTGCACGAGGAGAATGGCCGGCTGAAGGAGAGGCTGGGACTCAACTCGAGCAACTCCTCCAAGCCACCCTCCTCGGACGCACCCGGCACCCCGCGCCAGAGCAAGAGGCCCACGGGCCGACGTCCCGGAGGCCAGCCTGGACACAAGAAGCATGAGCGCGCGCTGCTGCCGCCCGAGCAGGTGCAGCACATAGTGGAGGTGCCGCCCCTGTCGGCCATCGTCACCGAGTACCGCTGCCGTGCATTGCAGTGCCCTGACTGCGGGGAGGTGACGCGCGGAGAGCTGCCCGCGCACGCGCGCAGCGTCTTCGGTGACGGGCTCGCGGCGCTCGCCTCGTTGCTGGTGGGCAAGTACCGCCTGTCCAAGCGGCTGGTGAAGGACGCCTTGTCCGACATGCTGGGGGTGGAGTTGTCGGTGGGCAGCGTCAGCAACGTGGAGGGCGAGATGTCGCGGGCGCTCGCGCCAGCGACGGCCGAAGCCCTCGCCTGCGTGCAGGCCGCACAGGCTGCCAGTGCTGATGAGACGGGGTTTTTTCAGGGGCGTAAGGGCGGCCGGGCCGCCGTGAAAGGGGGAGACGACGGGGACTGATTTCGAAAACCCTGATGGGACTCCCTCAGCGTGTCCCGCATTTCCGACGCATGGGGGAAAGGAGGACAGTGGGGTGGCGGATCACCGCTACGGGCAAACCCTTATCTCCTGGCACTGACTGGACAAAAATGAACACGGCTCCATGGCAAATCCGTGGCATCGCGAGAAAGGCCAACGGCTCCGCTCTCAACCATGTTCATCTCCGCGTGCCGTCCCCCACGCATGAGGTACACCATGAAGCCGACGACCACGAGAATGTGGATGGCCATCAGTGTTGTCTTAGTCTTTATCTCCTATCAGGCGAGCCATGCCGACATTACCTGGAGAGGCGACTACAGCAGCAACAACCTATACCAGTACGCCCAGGTTCAATGCGGCTCCTACTCGGGTGTCGACGGTGGAGCCGGGACGTGCCCGGATGGCCTGCAGATCAGGAATCAGCAGACGACGACCACTGGCAATCTCTGCCCCAACCCCGGTGAAGACGGCGCTGGTTGTCGCTTCTTCCTGGCCGAGCCGCCGAAACCCGCGGCTTCGACGGGCACCATCTTCCGCCCTGCCGGTGCGGCCCTGCGGGCGCGGGTGGCCCAGGGGGACACCGCACCCGCCCTGTCCAATCCCTGGGGCTCCAACGCCCGTAATGAGTTGGTCTACCCAAGAATCGGTGGCGTCGCGAAGACCTATGGGCTCAACGAGGACGTCTACTATGGATTCAACGCCTTCGTGCCCAGCGCCGCGGAGTTCCCCGAGGCGGGAACCTATTCGAGCGGGCTCAATTACTGGCACAGCATCCTGCAATTCCATTCCGTGGGGAGCTGCGGCTCTCCCAACGTGCAGATCGGCATCACGCGCTCGGACACCAGCACCTCCGCCGAAAGGGGGAGCGACTACGTCTTCTCGCTCCAGAATATCAGCGCCTACCCGGGTAACTCCGTCCGGCTGTGGCCCACCTTCCCCCGGACGATGGGACTCCAGAGGGAGCGTTGGCATCAGTTCGTCCTCCGCGTGAAATGGGCGACGGCGGCCTGCGACAACGGGGGTGGGAGCTGCAATTGGAACGCGCCCAACGGCGGAGTGATTGAGCTGTGGCACAACGGCTCTCTCGCCTACCAGGGCCGGCACCAGACGCTCTTCGACTACAACCCCGCTCAGTGTGCGGATGACGGTAGTAAGACGGGGCTCATGGGCGCATACCTGAAGCAGGGGTTGTACCGCCACAACGCGATTCCGGGCACCGAAAACATCTATCTCAACGGGCTTCGCACGGGCAGCACGCGCGCCGATGTGGACCCCGCTCCCCAGACCATTGACGTCCTGGGCAGCAGCGGGACGACCACCGTTGGCGGCATCGCCGTGGACAAGAGGGAAAGCGGGGATGGCGCGGCCTTCGTGGCCGGAAGCACCGATGGCAGCGTGGAGGGGAATCCCAAGGGCTATGGGGACGCCTACCTGCGGCGCATCAACTCCGACGGCTCAACGGCCTGGTCGGTGCAACAGGCGCTGAGCAGTAACAATGGACGGGATTCCGCCACCGGGGCGGCTTTCAGTAACGTCGACAACTCGGTGGTCATCATCGGCGAGACCGCAGGCTCGCTTCCTGGCTATAGCAATCCCAGTGGGAGTGGGATCGATGACGCCTTCCTGGCCAAATTCAATCACGGGACCGGAACGCCCATCTTCGTCAAGCAGCTTACGCGGGTGAACAGTCAGACCATTCGGGGCATCGCTGTCGACCAGGGCAACGGAGACATCTACGTGGGGGGCAGCACGTACGAGGCTGGGAACTCCCAGAGTTACGCCTACCTCGCTAAATTCAACGCCAGTGGCCATCAGCTCTGGTATAACGCGACGTTCATTCCGAACGGACAGGTCAGTGCCATCCACATCGCGGCGGATGGCGGAATCTATGTGGGGTCCACGGTCGGGATCCAAACGAACATCGCGCAGGTGTCCTCGAGCGGGGCCGTTCTGTGGTCGCAAGGGATTGGAGCGGCGGGCTTCAACACGTATGTCACGGACCTCAAAACGGACAGCAGCGGGGGACTGTTCGTCGTCGGCATCACGAACGGGCGCGTGGATGGTGGCTCTCAACCCTCCAGCCCCCAGTCCTTCGATGCCTTCATCTTCAGACTCATCGCCAGCAGCGGAGCGACGAACTGGGTCCGGCAGTATGGCGGCTCGACCGACGATTTTGCGCGCGGGGTGGCCGTTGACAATCGTGGAGTCGCCTATGTCACCGGCAGCTTCAAGGTCAACCGCAGCGCCTCCGGCTGCGCGATGGATTTTTCGTGCAGGGACGATGATAGCGAATACACCGTTCACCGGTTCAATGTCCTGGGAGACAGAGAGCTGATCGACAGCATGAGCACCGAATGGAACGAAGCGGCGGGCCCCGTGGAGTTCGCCCTCAACCGTCTCTACATCGGCGGGTCCAAGCCTCCGTCTTATGGCGGCTTCGGAACCAACGGCATCCTTCGCCGCTATTGAGCCGCCTACACAACCGATGAGGTAAGCGTTCACCGCCTCGGAGAGTCCGGGCGGTGGTCGCCATTCAAGAGCCAGGCAGGAGAGAGGGAGGAGCCTGGCCATGCAGGTGCGCGTGCATGGCTGTGCCCAGCACAGCTGCCGCAGGTTGATGTCTACCCACTTGTAACCGCTCCACCTGTCGCTGCCCACGAAGGCACGTTTTAGAAACACTCCTGCACCAGCCGCTTCGTCAACCGCAGCCGGCCTGTCAGCAACGCCACCACCGCGGTGAGCCGGGGGGCCGAAGGCTCCGCTCGGCACCCCCTGGGGCAACTCGGCCTGCGTCCACACCTCCCAGCTCGCGCAGTGCCCGCAGCACAGTTGGTACTCGGTGACGCGCGGCTTCACCTCGGGCAACTCCACCACCTGGTGCCGCCACGCCGTCGGCCCGTCCTCCCTCTGCTCGAGCGCTCCGCCGCACCGGCTGCACCCCTTGGGCCGCACCGTCACCACCTCGTCCACCTTCCGCGGCGGCAACCACTCACCAGTAGGTAGACGCTGCCGACTTCTCCGGTCAGGCTGTAATCTCTGACCCGGCTGCGTGCCTTCTCAGGCCACGCGGAACTGCCGTGACTGGCTACTGTTTCAACCCGGGGAGGAGATCATCTCGCGTGCCACCGCTAGCAGGGCGCGCGCGTTGAAGGGCTTCTCCACCCGCCGGTTGGGCACCCGCTCCAGGAACGTCTTCGCCTGGGCCGTGAAGGCCCCGCCCGTGAGGAAGATGACCCGGCCCGTCAGATCCGGCCTCAGCCGCTGCAGCGCCGCATGGAAGTCCATCCCGTTCATCCTCGGCATCATCAAATCGCACAGGATGAGATCGAAGTGCTCGCCCGCTTCCAGCCGCGGCAACACCTCGGCCGCCAGCGTGGTGTACACCACGTCGTGGTGCGGCCTCAGAATCCGCTCCACCGCCGAGCACAGCATGGGCTCGTCGTCGATGACCAGCACGCGCCCCCTCGGCCCTCCGGCGGTGGCCACGGGTCGCGGCTCTGGCACGGGCTCCTCCACCGGCGTGGTGGCCGAGGGCAGCAGCACCTGGAAGGTGGTTCCCCGCCCCAGGTCGCTCTGGACGTGAAGCTCTCCTCCCATGGCGTGGATGAGGTTGTGGCAGATGGACAGGCCCAGCCCCGTTCCCACCCCTGGCGGCTTGGTGGTGAAGAAGGGATCGAAGATGCGGCCCAACAGCTCCGGCGCGATGCCCGCTCCGGTGTCCGAGACCTCCACCGCCACCTGCCCGGGCGCCGTCAGCCGCGTGGTGACGCGAATCTCATGAGAATCCGCATCCCCGTCGGAGGGGATGGCCTGGGCGGCGTTGACCAGCAGGTTGAGGAACACCTGGCCCAGGCGTGAGTCGTTGCCGCGCACCGGGGGCACGTCCCCGTACTCCTTCACCAGCTTCGCCCGGTGGCGGATCTCCCCGGACGCCAGGTTGAGCGTGCGGTCCAGCACCTTCTTCACGTCCACCGCCCGCAGGGGCTCCTGCGTCTCGCGCGAGAACGTCTTCAGGTCCCCGACGATCGTCTGCACCCGGTCCGCGCCGTGCAGCGCCTCACCGAGCGCCACGCACACCGGCTTGAGCGGGCTCGCGGCGGGAGCGCCCTCCGGCGCCGCGGCGGCCCCGCGCTCCAGCAGGCGGACCAGCTCCTCGTGCGCGTAGCCGAGGTTGGCCGTGACGTAGGCCAGCGGGTTGTTGATCTCGTGCGCCACACCGGCGGCCAGCGTGCCCACCGAGGCCATCCGGTCCGCCAGCAGCAGCCGCGCCTCCATCTGCTTGCGCTCGGTGAGGTCCGGGAACATCGTCACCACGTGCGGCGTGCCCGCGTACTCGGCGATCCCCGAGTAGACGAGCACGTGGCGCAGCTCCCCGCTCTTGGACCGCACGCGCGATTCCACCCCGCGCACCACCCCGTGCTCCCGGAAGATGGCGCCCAGGCGATCCGGCTCCACGGGCGTCTCCCACAGGTTCAGGTCCTTCGCGGTGCGCCAGAGCATCTCCTCGCGCGCGTAGCCGAACAGCCGGGTGCAGGCATCGTTCACCTCGACGAAGGCGGCGCCCTCGCGCGTGGTGATGCAGGTGGGCACCGGGCTCTCGCGCAGCAGCACCGCGCACAGCCCGTCCAGCTCGAAGTCGTCCGGCATCGGCTCCGGCCGCTCGGCGGACCGGCGCTCGGCGAGCCGCAACCGCAGCGTGGCCGAGGCCTCGTCCAGCGGCAGCAGCAGGAAGTCGTCCGCTCCGGCGTCCAGCAGCGGTCTCAGCTGCTCCACCTGCTCGGGGTGCGCCACCAGCACGATCGAGGCCTGCATCCCCCTCGGGCAGGCCCGGAGCGCCCGCACGAGCACGATCCGGTCTCCCGCTTCATCCATGCCCAGCAGCACCAGCGAGAAGGGGGACAGACGGAAGGCCGTGATGGCCGCCTCCTCGTCCCTGGCATGGGTCGGCGTCACACCGAGTTGACGGAGCAGGAGCTCCACGGGTGAGAGCTCGATGCTCCCGGATGGAACGAGCAGGGCTCGCATGTGCTCCTCACCGAGGGGGTGGCGTCCAACCGACGTTCTACTACGGGTCAGCGCCGCCCCGGTGGGTGGGGATTTACCCACAGCTGCAGCGGCGGAGTGAGGGGACCCATGGAGTCAGGGACTGAACGGAATCCCCAATGGGTCACCTCCCTCGGCGGCGGACCTCGCGAGGCACTTCACTGAAGGTACGACCTGGGTGCGGACATGCGTGCGAAGGCGGCCTGGGCCTGGAGCCAGCGGTCGATGACGTGGAGCAGTCCGTCGAAGGTGTCGCGCAGGGCCCAGGCGCAGGCGTCCGCGCCATCGAGCCGGGCACACCGCTGGAGCCCGTCGCGCAGGGCGGCCTGGGCCCCGGGACAATCCGGACGCTCCTGGATGAGGCGCTCGGCCGTGCGTTCATAGGTCCGGTAGCAGGACTCGGGGTCTCCCCGGTTGTAGGCGGGGGCGCCAAGCTGGATGGACTGCATGATGGCGAAGGCGATCTCCTCGACGCTGTCGGTGGCGCAGCCCTCCAGCATGGAGAGCGGGTGGGTGGGGACCTGCCGCTGGCGTGAGGCCACGGGCCGGGCCAGGGCGAGAGTGGAGAGCGGCTGCGTCCCGGAGCACTCCAGCAGCGGCTCCACATAGCGCGAGGGGATGACGATGGTGACGGGCCGCCCGTCCGCGAAGGCGCACGTGGCCACGCCCACCAGCGCACCCGAGGCATCCATCACCGGGCTGCCCGAGGCATCCTCCGGCAGGCCCGCCTCCAGCTCGAGGAAGGTGAGGGACTCATCGAGCACCTGCACCGCGTGGACGCGCGTCTCCATCAGCCCCAGCATGCCCCCGCCGGCTGGGAGGAGGATGAAGAGCACGTCTCCCTCGCCCGGGTGGACCCCGCCGTCGAGCCGGAGCGCCTCCAGGCCGTGCATGGGCAACTGCAGCACGGCCAGGTCCCGCTTCTCGTCGAGGGCGATCACCCGCTCCACCTGCAGCAGTTGATCGTCGGCGAGCAGGACGTGGATTTCGTCGGCGCCGGCCACCACATGCAGGTTGGTGACGAGTTGGCCCCCGGGAGAGGCCACGAAGCCGACCCCCTGGCGGCCGGGCATTTCGAGGATGGCGAGTGCTGGGGCTGCTCGGGCGGCGACCGCCCGAGCGGTTGAGATATCGGTATCGACGTTCAACATGGGGGGCCTCCTGCCTTCCGTAGAGCATGGACACGCCCACGAGACCGGGCAGGCATCACGTGCGGGGGGTGTCCCGATGAAGGCAGGGCAGCCGGGCACTCCCCAGGCTCAAGCCGGGTGGGCCACCAGGGGAAGCTTCGTGGGGCCCCGGACGATCAGCGAGGAATTCCACTGCACCGGTGCGTCTCCCAGGGTGAGCCGGGAGAAGCGGGCGAGCAGTGCCTCCACGGCCAGCCGAGCCTCCAGCCGCGCGAGCTGGGAGCCCAGGCAGAAGTGGATGCCGTGCCCGAAGGGCAGGTTCTGCGGACCGGGGCGGTCCAGGTTGAAGAGATCCGGGTTGGGGAAGTGGGACTCGTCGCGGTTGGCCGAGCCCATGAGGGTGAGCACCCGCGCGCCCTTGGGCAAGCGCGTCCCGCCGAGCTCCACCTCCTGGGTGGTCAGCCGGATCATCCCGTGCACCGGCGGCTCGTGGCGCAGCACCTCCTCGATGAAGCGGGGAATGAGGAGGGGCTGCTCGCGCAGCAGCGTCATCACCTCCGGCTGGAGGTAGAGCCGGTGGGCGGCGTGGCTGAGCAGGTGCAGTGTCGTCTCCAGGCCGCCGATGAGCAGCAGGAACATGAAGCCCAGCAGCTCCGTGTCCGACAGGGACTCGCCTTCCACGCGCGCCCGCAGCAGGTCGCTCACCAGGTTGTCGCCCGGGTTGCGCCGGCGCTCCTCCAGCACCTGCTCGAAGTGCCCGCGGGCCTCGTTCACCGTGGCGCGCATCGCCTCCTGTTTCTCGGTGTCGTGGGGGCCGATGCTGGTGAAGGTGGCCAGGTGCTCCGCCCAGTGCATGAGGCGCGGGTGCACCTCGGGGGACAGCCCCAGCAGCTCGCCGATGACGCCCATGGGCATGGGGGTGGCGAAGTGCTCCACGAAGTCCACCGAGCGGCCCTCGGGGATGGCCGCGACGAGCCGTGTCGCGAGCTGGCGGACGAAGGGATCGATACGGGTGATGACGGAGACCCCGAAGGCCCGGTTGATGAGGGCACGCAGCCGGGTGTGGCGCGGCGGATCCATCACGAGCGCCGAGTCCGCCAGCGGGTAGTTGGAGATCCACGCCGGGCGGTAGGCCTGACGGAACCCCTCGGAGGCGAAGAGCTGCGGATTCTTCAGCACGTACAGCACGTCGTCGTGCCGCGAGACGGCCCACATACCTCCCGGATCCACCTGGCTCACGGGCGCGTTGCGGCGCAGCTCGGCGTAGACGGGGTAGGGATCCGCGCGGACCTCGGGGGTCAACAGGTTCACTCGATTGGTACTGCTCATCGGCTTACCTCGGGGGTGATGAAGAGGGGCTTCATCGTAGCCCAGCCCGAGGAGGGGCCACCCCGGCGGGCCCGGGGCGGCCGTGGGGTATCCGAGGATTCAGGCGGGGTGCGCCGCGAGCGGCAGCAGCGTGGGGCCGCGCATCACCAGCGAGATGTTCCACCGCGCCGGCGCCTCTCCGAGCGTCAGCCGGGTGCAGCGGGCCAGCAGTGCCTCCAGGGCCAGCCGGGCCTCCATCCGCGCGAGCTGGGCGCCCAGGCAGAAGTGGACGCCATGGCCGAAGGGCAGGTTCTGCGGACCAGGGCGGTCCAGGTCGAAGCGGTCCGGGTCCGCGAACTGGGTCTCGTCGCGGTTGGCCGAGGCCAGCAGCAGCAGCAACCGCGCCCCCCGGGGGACGCGCACGCCGCCCAACTCCACGTCGTCGGTGACCAGCCGCACCACCCCGTGCACCGGGCCGCTGTGGCGCAGCATCTCGTCGATGAAGCGGGGGATGAGGCCTGGCTCCGCGCGCAGCCGCGCCATCAACGCGGGGTCCTCCTGGAACTTCAGGGCACTGGTGCTCAGCAGGTGCACGGTCGTCTCCAGGCCGCCAATGAGCAGCAGGAACATGAAGCCCATGAGGTCCGTCGCCGTCAGCGCCTCGCCGTCCACACGCGCCCGCAGCAGCTCGCTCACCAGATCCTCACGGGGCGCGCGGCGGCGCTCCTCCAGCACCTGCTCGAAGTGCTCGCGGGCCTCGGCCACCGCGGCGCGGATCCGCTCCTGCAGTCCGGTGTCCTCCGGGCCCACGCTGGTGAACTGGGTCATCACCTCGGCCCAGTGCTTGAGCCGCGCGTGGAGCGAGGGAGGAATGCCCACCAGATCTCCGAGCACGGCGATGGGCAAGCGGATGGAGAAGGCCTCCACGAAATCCACCGTCTGGCCTGGAGGCAGCGCGGCGGCGATCTGCTGAGCGAGCTCCCGGATGCGTGGCTCCAGCCGGGTCATCACCGAGCACCCGAACGCCCGGCTGACGAGCGAGCGCAGCCGGGAGTGGTGTGGTGGATCCATGACGAGCATGGAGTCGGCCATCGGGTAGTCGGGAATCCACTCCGGGCGGTAGGTCCGCCGGATGCCCTCCGAGGAGAAGAGCTGCGGATTCTTCATCACGGTGACGACGTCCGCGTAGCGCGCGACAGCCCAGAGCCCGCCTGGATCCACCTGGCTCACGGGGGCGTTCCGGCGCAGCTCGGCGTAGAGGGGATAGGGATTCATCCGCACTTTCGGTGCGAGCAGGTTCACTCTGCTGCTCATGCGCAGGCCTCGGGGGGGTTGGGGGATCAGCAGGCTAGATCGGCACCTCGCCCATAGAGGGTCGAATGGAAATGCGCACGCAGACCGGTCAACAACTGTCTGGACTGCCCGGATGCCTGCCCGGTCCCACGTCACAGATTCCGTTGGCGAGCCCGACTTGCGCCGTTAAATCAGCGCCTCCCATGCACAAGACGCACCTCGTTGGCGCCCGCACCCATAACCTCCAGTCTCTGTCCTTGGACCTCGCCGAAGGCGAGCTGGTGTGCCTCACCGGGGTGTCCGGCTCTGGCAAGTCGAGCCTCGCGCTGGACACCCTCTACGCCGAGGGCCAGCGCCGCTTCGTCGAGAGCTTCAGCCCGTACGCCCGCCAGTTCCTCGAGCGGTTGGAGCGGCCCCCGATGGACACGTTGGAGCCCGTGGCCGCGGGCGTGGCCGTGGATCGCCGTGCACCGGTGAAGAGTTCGCGCTCCACGGTGGCAACGCTGGCCGACGTGGAGGCGTACCTGTCCGCGCTCTTCACCCGTGAGGCCATGCCCGTGTGCCCGACCTGTGGGGTGGAAGCGGTGCGCACCGACGCGCGCGTGGCCGCCACCGCGGTCCTCGCCGCCGAGCCCGAGGCCCTGGCCGTGCTGGCCTTTCCGCTGCGCATCGCGGACACCGCCGAGTTCCTCGACGTGCGCGCCCGGCTGCTGAAGGACGGCTACCACCGGCTGGTGGTGCAGGGCGAAGTGCGCGAGTTGGAGTCGTTGCGGCCCGCGGAGGCCACCGACTCGGCCGGCGTGGCGCACGTGGTGGTGGATCGGTTGAAGCTCTCCCAGGGGCAACTCAGCCGGGTGACGGCGGCGCTGGAGTCAGCGTGGGCAATGAGCAATGGCGAGGCGGTGGCCTTCACGCCCTCGGGCACCCGGCGCATCCGCCGCGGCCTGGTGTGCCCCAAGTGCTCGCGCGAGTTCGAGCAGGCCCGGCCCGGCCTCTTCAGCTACCAGTCGCCGACCGGAGCCTGCCCCCCGTGCAAGGGCTTTGGCCGCACCATTGGCATCGACTGGGCCAAGGTGGTGCCCAACACAACGCTGAGCCTGGAGAAGGGCGCCATCCGTCCGTGGTCGGGCAAGACGTCCGAGTGGGAGCGGAAGATGCTGTTCCGCTACGCGCGCGAGCACGGCATCCCGCTGGACAGGCCCTGGGATCAGCTCACCCCGGCGCAGCGGGAGCGGGTGCTGGAAGGGGAGGGGGACTACCACGGTGGCCGCTCCTACCCGGGCGTGCGCGCGTGGTTCCGCTGGATGGAGAGCCGCACGTACAAGATGCACGTGCGCGTGCTGCTCTCGCGCTACCGCGCCTATACGCTGTGCGAGAGCTGTCAGGGCGCGCGCCTCAACGAGTCCGCCCGGGCCTGGCGCGTGGGCGGGCTGGACCTGTCCGGGTGGCACGGGCTGGAGCTGTCCGATGCGCGCGCGCGGTTGGATGCCCTGCGCACCCATACGGGCCAGGGCGAGCTGGTGCGCCGTGAGCTGGCTGGGCGCCTCGGCTACCTGGAGCGGGTGGGCCTGGGCTACCTGACGCTGGACCGGCCCGCGCGCACACTGTCCGGCGGCGAGGCGCAGCGCGTGTCCCTCACCGCGGCGTTGGGCACCTCGCTGACGGGGGCGCTCTTCGTGCTGGACGAGCCCACCGTGGGTCTGCACCCCGCCGACGTGGGGCCGCTCACCGGGGCCATGGCCGAGCTGGCCACCCGGGGCAACATCGCCCTCGTCATCGAGCATGATCCGCTCGTCGTCCGCTCCGCGCACCGCGTGCTGGAGCTGGGGCCCGGGGCGGGCAAGCACGGTGGCAAGCTGTGCTTCGACGGGACGCCGCAGGCGCTGGCGAAGCGCGCGGACCTGCCCACGGGCCGGCTGCTGGCGGGCACGGGCGAAGTGAAGCGCGAGCCGCGCAAGCGCACGGGCGAGCTGGTGGTGCGCAATGCCCGGGCCCACAACCTCCAGGGTGTGTCGGTGAGCGTGCCGCTGGGCGTGCTGTGCGCCATCACCGGGCCGAGTGGCTCGGGCAAGAGCACCCTGATGGACGAGGTGCTGTACCGCCACCTGGGGCGCGCGTTGGGCGAGAAGGACGTGGAGCTGCCCGGCGAGGCGGACGCCGTGGACGGGCTGGAGGCGGTGGAGCGTGTCACCTTCATGGACCAGTCGCCGCTGGGACGCACCTCGCGCGGCAACGCGGCCACGTACACCAAGGCGTGGGACCGGCTGCGCGAGCGCTTCGCCTCCGAGCCCGAGGCCGAGGTTCGTGGGCTGACCTCGGCGCACTTCTCCTTCAACGTGGACAAGGGGCGCTGCGAGGCCTGCTCGGGTGAGGGCTACGAGACGGTGGAGATGCAGTTCCTCGCGGACGTGTCCCTGCTGTGCCCGGTGTGCCGGGGCCGCCGCTTCAAGGAAGAGGTGCTGGCCATCCGGCACCATGGCCTCTCCGTGGCGGACGTGCTGGAGCTGACCGTGGACGAGGTGCTGGCGCGCTTCGCGGCCGACAAGCCGCTGGTGCGCGCGCTGGGGCCCGTGTCCCGGCTGGGCCTGGGGTACCTGCCGCTCGGCCAGCCCCTGTCCACCCTCTCCGGTGGCGAGGCCCAGCGCCTCAAGCTGGCGCGCGCCCTGGCCAGCAAGGCAGAGGGCTCGCTCTTCCTCATCGACGAGCCGAGCGCCGGCCTGCACGACGCGGACGTGCGTCAGGTGCTCGCCGCGCTGCACGAGTTGGTGGAGCGCGGCGCGAGTGTCGTCGTGGTGGACCATGACCTCGTGGTCATGCGGGGCGCGGATTGGATCATCGACCTGGGCCCGGGCGGTGGCCGCAACGGCGGGCGCCTGGTGGCCGAGGGCACGCCGGAGCAGCTGGCGCGGAGCAAGGGCCTCACCGCGGCGGCGCTGCGCGGGGAGCTGGCCGCACCGGTGGTGCCGGACAAGCGCGGCAAGGGCGCGGTGGAGATGGCTCCCGCCATCGAGGTGGAGCACGCGCGCGAGCACAACCTGAAGGAGGTGTCCTGCCGGATTCCCCTGGGGAAGATGACGGTGGTGACGGGGCCGAGCGGCTCGGGCAAGAGCTCGCTCGTCTTCGACGTGGTGTTCGCCGAAGGGCAGCGGCGCTTCCTGGAGACGCTGACGCCGTACGCGCGCCAGTTCCTCCCCACCATGCCGCGCCCGGACGTGGAGCGCATCAGCAGCATTCCCCCGTCGGTGGCGCTGGAGCAGCGCACCTCGCGCGCGGGCGCTACCAGCACCGTGGCCACCGTCACCGAGGTGTCCCACTACCTGCGCCTCCTCTTCGCCAAGCTGGGCCAGCCCCACTGCCCGCGTGACGGTGAGCCCATCGCCGCCACCACGGCCGAGGCCCTCTACGCGCAGCTCAGCGCCATGAAGGGCGACGGCACCGTGCTGGCTCCCGCCGTGCGCGCGCGCAAGGGCACCTACCTGGATGTCTTCACCGCCGCCGCCCGCGCGGGCATCGAGACCGCGATCGCCGACGGGAAGGTGGTCTCCACGGATCAACCCCCCCAGCTCGTGAAGTCGCGCGAGCACGACATCGACCTCGTCATGTACCAGGGCAAGCTGGCGAAGCTGCCGCGCGAGGTGTTCGACAAGGCTCTCACCTGGGGCAAGGGCGCGCTCAAGGTCCGTTCCAACGGGAACAAGGAGACGCTCCTGTCCAGCGAGCGCACCTGCCCCGTCTGCGGCTTCTCCGTGCCGGAGATGGATCCGCGGTGGTTCTCCTTCAACACCAAGCAGGGCCGGTGCGTGGACTGCGAGGGCACCGGTGTGGAGGGAGGCGCCGAGGCGCTGGCCGAGGGACGCTCGGAGCCGTGCCGCACCTGTGAGGGCTCGCGCCTGGATCCGGTGCCGCGCGCCGTGAAGCTGGAGGGGCAGCGCTACCACGAGGTGGTGCAGCAGTCCGTCACCGCCGCGCTGGAGCAGGTGCGTGGGTGGAAGTTCCGCGGGGACCGGGCGCTGCTCGGCGAGCCGTCCCGCCAGGAGCTGCTGCGGCGCATGGAGTTCCTGGACCGGGTGGGGTTGGGCTACCTGTCGCTGGACCGGAACGCGTCCACGCTCTCGGGTGGAGAGATGCAGCGACTGCGGCTGTCCGCGCAGCTCGGCGCGGGTCTCACGGGGGCCATGTACGTGCTGGACGAGCCCACCATCGGTTTGCACCCGCGTGACACGCACCGCCTGCTGTCCAACCTGCGAGCACTGGTGGACACCGGCTCCACCGTGCTGGTGGTGGAGCACGACACGGACACGATCCGCGCGGCGGACCACCTCGTGGAGCTGGGACCCACGGGTGGCCGTGGCGGCGGACGCATCCTCGCCGAGGGTCCGCCCGAGAAGGTGCTGCAGGTCGAGGACGCTCCCACGGCGCGCGCTCTCCGGGAGCCCGCGGTGCTGGCGGGCACGGCCCGAGGCCAGGCGGAGAAGTGGGTGGAGCTGAAGGGGGCTCGCGCCAACAACCTCAAGGGCGTGGACCTGCGCATCCCCGTGGGCCGGCTCACCGTGGTGTCGGGGGTGTCGGGCTCGGGGAAGAGCACCCTGGTGCGGCACGTGCTGTACCCGGCCCTGCGCGAGAAGCTCGGGCTGGTGACGACGCGCCCGGGGCCCTTCAAGTCGCTCACGGGCATGGAGGCCATCCGCCGCGTGCTGGCCGTGGACCAGTCCCCCATCGGGCGCACGCCGCGCTCGGTGCCGGCCACCTTCCTGGGCCTCTGGGACGAGCTGCGCCGGGCGTTCGCCGCCACGCCCGAGGCCAAGCTGCGGGGCTTCTCTCCCACGCGGTTCTCGTTCAACAGCACGTCCGGCGGCCGGTGCACGGCGTGCGAAGGGCAGGGCGCCATCTCCCACGAGATGTCCTTCCTCCCGGACGTCGTCACCCCGTGCGAGGCCTGCGGCGGAGCGCGCTTCGACGCGGCCACGCTGGAGGTGCGCTACCACGGGTTGACCATCGGCGACGCGTTGCGCCTGTCGGCGGACGAGGCCAAGGACGTCTTCCATGCGATCCCCAAGGTGGCGGCGCCGCTGTCCTGCCTGTCCGACCTGGGTGTGGGCTACCTGCAGCTCGGCCAGGGCTCGAACACGTTGTCCGGCGGCGAGGCGCAGCGGTTGAAGCTGGCCGCGGAGCTCACCGCGTCCACGCGCCACGAGCCCACGCTGTACGTGCTCGATGAGCCCACTACGGGCCTGCACCTGGGGGACGTGTCGAAGCTGATCGCCTTCCTGCGCCGGCTGGTGGACCGCGGGGACACGCTGGTGGTCATCGAGCACCACCCGAACGTCATCGCCTCGGCGGACCACGTGGTGGAGCTGGGGCCCGAGGGCGGCGAGGCGGGCGGGAGCATCGTGGCGGAAGGGACGCCGCAGGACGTGGCCCGGCTGAAGACGGCCACGGGCAAGGTGCTCAAGTCGGTGTTCGCCGCTGACGAGCCGTCCCGGAAGGCCGCACGGGGAAGGTGAGGCCGGGGCGCACGCCTGGCCGTTCTGTGAGTATCAGCAGCAGGCAGGTGAAGGCGGGAAGGAGGCGTGGCCGGGTGGGGTGTAGACGCATGCGGATTTCCTCTCCGGCGCATGAACGCGCGGGCCCGCTCCCAGGTCTGCAATCGCCGCCTCCCTCGTTCGTAGGCGCCTGGGGGCTCGTCCGGCTGGAGTTTCCTCCGGGGCGTGCCCTAGAGTCGTGACCGCCCCTCATGCGCTGTCCTTCCTGCCAGAACGAGAACGATGCCGGTGCCGCCTACTGCGATATGTGCGGCATGGACCTGACGCCTCCCAGGCCCGCCCCGGGCGCCAGTGCTCCCGCGCCGCCGCCGCCCCAGCCGGCCAACCCGCATCAGAAGCGTCACACCGTCTTCGAGCCGGACCCGGCGGCGCCTCCGCCTCCTCCCGCCCACCGGGGCGCGGACTTCTTCGCCAATCCGCCTCCGCCCCGGCCCACCTTCGACCCGCGCGATCCCTTCGCCGCCGCGTCCATTCCGCCCCCCCGTCCGGCCCCGGCACCCGCTGTCATGCCGCCGGCTCCCGCGCCTGCTCCCGCCGCTCCCGCTGCCGCCGCTCCTCGCCCCAAGGCCCGCACCATCGTGGAGACCAGCAGTGAGAGCCCGGCCGCCGCGGGGCTCGTCCGTGGCGCCCTCTTCGAGTACCGCGGACCCACCGACCCCGGACGTGTCCACCCGCTGCGCGCCGGGCGCAACGTGCTCGGCCGCAACGCCGACTGCGACGTGATGATCGACGACGGGCGCGTGAGCGGCCAGCACGCCTTCCTCTTCATCCGTGCCGAGGATGCCTCGTTCATCGACGTCTCCAGCAATGGCTCCATCGTCAACGGTGCCGTCGTCCACGGAGAGCAGATCGTCCTGCAGAACCAGTCGGTGATCACCCTGGGCGGGACGACCCTCGTGCTCGTCATCGTCCCCGAGCAGTTGCTGTCCCGCCGCTCACCGTGAGCGGCCGAGGGGGGAGGTCCATGCACCGCACCGTCATCATGCTCGCGGGTCTGCTCGCCGCGCTCCTCGTGGGCGCCCCCGCGGCCGCCGCCGACAACGGGCTCACCGTGCTCGCGGCGCCTCCCGCTTCCAACGGGCGGATGCGGCTCCAGCTCGAGGTCACCGATCCCTCCCTCCAAAAGGAGCTCCGGTCGTCGGGGGCTTCGCCGGATCGCTTCCGCGTCGCCGTGGAGCAGGCGGGTGCGCAGGTGAAGGCGGTGGCCCGGATGGCCGACTCCCCCAAGGAGCGCCGCTACACGGTCCTGGCCTTCGATCAATCCAGGTCCTTTTCCGCGTACTGGCCCCAGGCCTTCGAGCTCGCCAAGGCTTATTCGGATGAGCTCGGCGCCCGGTCCCAGAACCACACCGTGGCGGTGATGACGTTCGGGAAGAGCAAGTCCACCCACTGTGAGGAGACCACCGCCGCCGGGCTCCGGGCCTGTCTGGAGCGGGTCCAGGCACGTGGCACGGACCAGCTCGTCACCCGGCTCAAGTTCTACATCCAGCAGGCGGTGCGTGAGGCCGCGCACAAGCAGCCGCTCCCGCGCGGTGGCTCGCGCGAGGTCATCGTCTTCACCGATGCCGGCGAGGAGTCGGCCGCGCTCAAGGTGAAGGAACTCGCCCGCGAGGCGCGCGAGCGCGGCGTGCGCATCCACCTGGTTGTCTTCAGTGGCCAGAGCGCCGGCAAGGGCATCGCGCAGCGGCTCGACGAGATGTCCCAGCTCGCCGAGGGCTCGGGAGGCCGCTACATCCAGGAGGGGGACGTCGATGCCCGGCAGGCCGTCACAGGGCTTGTGGGCGCGCTGGAGCACCTCTACTGGCTGGACGTGGCCTTCTGTGGCGTGAAGCCTGGGCAGACCTCGGATCGGCTCTCCGTCGAGGCCCTCGTGGGCCAGACCCCCACCGCCTGGAGCGACCCGATCGCCTTCCGGCAGAGGGCCGAGGGCCCCGCGACCGCCGCCTGTCCGGGGACGGTCGTCATGGGGGCCTCCCAGGCGCAGACTGGCACCGGAGCCCAGCCCGGCACTTCCGGCTCCACGGCCCAGCCGGGTGCCACGCCGGGCGCTGGTTCCCCGACGCAACCGGGGACGGCACCTGGCAGCCCCGGAACAGGGACGCAGCCCGGCGGCGCGATGGGGACTCCCGGTGGCCCGGCGCAGCCCGGTGGAGCAACGGGCGCTCCCGGTGCGAGTGGCCCGGCCGGGGCTCCCGGTGCGGGTGCGGCCCCGGGTGGGTTGCCCTGGTGGCTGCTGGCCCTCCTCATCGGCCTGGGTCTGCTGCTGCTGATCGCGCTCATGGTGCTGCTGTTCCGGCGCCGCTCGGAGCCGGCTGCTCCGGCGGTGAATCCCCCGCCGCCCGTGGCCGCGCAGCCCGCCGCTCCACCTCCCGCGGCCGAGCCTCCTCCCGCGCAGCCCGAGCTCCCTCCGGCCGCTCCCGCGGTGTGGAAGGATCCCTTCGCCACGCTGCCGGAGACGCGGCTGGTGGTGAGCAAGGGGCCTCCCGGACTCGAGCCGTTCTACCGGGTGCACAAGTCCACGTTCACCATCGGGGCCCGGCGTGGCGAGATGGACCTCCCCGTCGACCTGCCCCAGCTCAGCGGCCACCACGTCACCGTGCAGCTCTTCAAGGCGGGCAACGTCTTCGTCAAGGACGAGCACTCCACCAACGGCACCTTCGTGGACGGGCGCCGCCTGAATCCGGGCGAGCGCGTCCAGGTGAGGCCCGGCCAGAGCATCCGCTTGTCGCAACACCTGGAGCTCACCCTGGTGCAGCCCGGGCTCCAGCCCGCCGAGCCTTCCTCGGGGGTGCCCATCGCCGCGGCGCCGCCCTCGGCCCCCGCCGACCCCCAGCCGTCCGCCGAAGCCCCTCGGGCGAAGGCGAGGACCCTCTACGCACCCGCGAGGGGAGATGACGAATGAGCCTCCCGCTCTACATCCACGGGAGTTCCGACGTTGGGCGCCAGCGCGCGCAGAACGAGGACTCCTTCCGCGTCGCCGCTCAGCCGGACGGCTCCCGCCTGCTCGTCGTCTGTGACGGCATGGGTGGCCACGAGGCCGGTGAGGTGGCCAGCCAGGTGGCCAGCGATCGCCTCGTCGAGGTGCTCTCCACCAGCGCGGCCGACCACCCGCCTGCCGCCATCTACCAGGCGTTCGTCGAGGCCAACCAGGCGGTGCTCGATGCCGTGGTCACCCGGGGCGCGCCGGGCATGGGCTCCACGGGCGTCATCGCCTGGGTGATGAGCTCGCGTTGCTACGTGGGCTGGGTGGGCGACAGCCGCCTCTACCAGTTCCGCGACGGAGGGTTGATCGACCGCACGCGAGACCACACGCGGGTCGCGCAGTTGATCACGAACGGCATCCTCACGGCCGAGGAGGCCCGGAATCATCCCGACTCACACGTGCTCGTGCAGGCGCTGGGGGGCAGCCCGGGCGTGCAGAAGAGCTTCAAGCCCGAGGTCTGGACGGAGCCGCTGGAGCTGCGCTCCGGCGACGTGGTGCTGCTGTGCAGCGACGGGCTGTACGACTTCATCGAGGACCACGAGCTGTACCCGCTCATCGAGGGGCGCGACTACCAGGACGCGGTGACGCGGCTCATCCAGACGGCCAACGAGCGCGGTGGGGCCGACAACATCACGGTCATCCTGCTCGTGGCGGGACAGCCCGAGGTGCCGCGCAGGGTGAAGGGCCCCCAGGAGGCGCGGCGGGAGACCCTTCCGGACGGCATGCCGATGCTCGCGCCCGAGCCCGCGCCCCACGTGCGGGCCGAGCCGGTTGCCGAGCCACGCAGGAGGGAGCCCGCCGCTCCGGTGGTCCCAGCGGTTGCGGCCGCGGCGATGTCAGCAGGGGGCTCCGGGCGCCGGGTGCCCCTGTGGTGGCTGCTCGCGACGGGCATTCTGACCATGGGCGTGGGCATCGCCCTGGGGCTGGGGGCCGCCAGCACACCGTCGCCGCCAGCGCCTGCTCAGGGCTCCTCCACCGTGGTGGAGACCGATGGTGGAACGGAGCAGGACGCGGGCGTCGCTCAGTCCGGAGCTCCCACGGGGATGGGGACGCCGCACACCCCAGGACCGGCTCCGTCCGCTGATCCACGTGTCACGGAATCCGGGGGGAAGTGATGCTCCGCGTGCTCGCGGCGCTGTTCTCCCTCGTGTCGCTCCTGTGGTCCGTGCCCGCCGGGGCGCAGGCCGGGGTGACCTACTGTGTCGGAGGGTACGAGGGGACTCCGCCGAACGTCGTCGCCGCGTGTGACCAGCCGGCCGTGCGCGCATTGCACGCCCAATGGCACTTCCACGACTGGGTCACCAACGGACGGGAGTGCTTCGCCTGTTACGACGAGCAGGACAACACCTGCATTTCGAAGTTCATCGCGAGCAAGCAGGGCACCTGGCAGCGGACGAATGAATACGACTGCGCGCGGCTCTACGGGGAGCGCCACAGCGCCGGTCTCGTGGTGGAGCACGTCATCAACGGCGAGCACGTCACGCCCCCCGCGCCGCCCCCGCCGATGCAGCTCGAGGCCCGGGTGGAGCGCATCTCTCCTGGCCCCTATACCGCTGGGGACAAGGTGACCGTGGTGGGCGCGGTCCGCGATGAGGCCGGGGCGCTGCGCCGCATCATCGGAGGGAGCTTCCGCGTCACCGACGCGAGCGGGCAGAGCACCGAGCACAAGGGCACCGTGCAGCCGGACGGCACCGTGTCGGCCGGATTCTCGCTCCCGCCCTCCGGCTCCGTGCGCATCGAGTTCCTCCCCGAGGCGCCGCCGCTCGGCGATAACGAGACGCTCCGTGCAGCGGCCTCCGAGGCCCAGAACCTGAAGGTGGAGGTCTGTGGCTTCCGGGCGCGCGTGGTGCAGCCCACCGAGCGCGAGGCGCTCGTGGCGGGACAGTCCATCGCCCTGAGCGCCCGGCTTTTCGATGCGGCGGGACAGGTGCCGGTGGTTTCGCCGCCCGCGGGCCTTTCGCTGGAGTTCACCGTGCAGGTGGAAGGGGACAAGCCGCAGGTGCTCCGCGCGGACAGTGCGCTCTCGGCCACGTGGACTCCGCCCGCTTCCCCCAAGCCGCGCGAGGTGCGGCTCAGCGCGGGTGGGCGCGTGGGCGAGCGCGTGGTGTGCCCGGCGGGGGAGGTCTCCGCCACGGTGAGCGACCTGGGGCTCGGCTTCGACACCTCGGAGCTGCCGCGCACCTGCTACGTCGGACTTCCCTGCCAGGGCACGGTGCGGCTCCTCCGCCCGGAGCCGGGAACGGGCCGCCAGCAGGTGGACGCGTTGCTCGCGGACCCCAAGGTGGAGGCCCGCGTGGTGGACACGGGCGAGGAGCGCTACCGGGGGCCGCCCCGGGCCGATGACCGGTACACGTTCTCCTCCACCTACGGCGAGCCCGGGAACCGGAGCTGGTCCATCGTGTTCCAGACGCCGAAAGGGCCCGTGGCCATGCCCGCGCACGAGGTGCGGGTGCGTCCTCCGCTGAAGCTGGAGCTGCCGGCGGAGCTGGACTTCGGCACTGTCGCGGCGGGCACTTCCATGACGAAGGCCTGCCAGAAGCTCGACTTCAGCGGCTCGCAAAACGCCGAGGAGCACCGCTGGGAGCTGCGCACCGAGGGGCTCGGTGGCTGCCAGTCACGTCCGGTGCTCCATTTCCTCAACGCGCTGGGACAGGCGGATGCACGCGGCCTGGAGCCCTCGCTGGGCATCGAGGCGTTGGATCCGAAGGACCGGCGGCTCGACATCTGCCTGGAGGTGCCACGCTGCGCCGGGGAGGTGTCACCGGACTCGGCCGTGCTGCGCGTGGTGCCGCTCACCCCCGAGTTCAAGGCGCAGGAGAAGACGGTGCGCCTGCGCTGGAAGGTCGAGGGGCGGGGCTTCCTCGGCTGCCATGGCGCTTGGGTGTGGCCCACGCTGGCGTTGCTCGGCTTCGGTGTGGTGATCGCCGGTTTCACCCAGCCCGCGCGCTTCCCACCCGGTGCGGCCATCCGCGTGGCCGGGAGCGATCGAGGCATGCGCCAGTCCGCCGCCATCCTCCTGCAGGCGTGTCCTGGCAGCAGCCCCGGCTTCTACCGTGACGCGCGGCTGGGCCTGCAAGGGGACGGTGAGGTGAACGGCCGCATCCGGAACGCGGTCATCGTCCTGCGCGCCACCCGGGGCGCTGGCGTGGTGCTGACGGGCCTCGGCCCCCTGGAGCAGCAGGATCGCCGCACCCTCAAGTGGGAGCCGGTGGCGGACCTGGCCCAGGGCCATGTTCCTTCTCCCTCGGTGCTGTACCGGGCCGGGGGCACGTACTTCAAGGTGGAGCTCTAGATGACGCTCGCGCAACTCGTCCTGCCCCTGCTCCTCTCCGGAGCGGCGGGCGGGGGCAACGAGATCGTCCTCATCCTCGACAACTCCTGCTCCATGGGCGTCGAGTCCCGGGATGACAACGGCCGCCGGTACCCACCCAACGACCCCGAGCGTGCCGCGGTGCTCGGGACGCTCATCGTCGAGGGTTTGGCGCGAGGCTCGGCCGACCGCGTCGGGGTGCTGGCCTTCGGCGACAGCGAGAGGGATCCGCCCCGTCCCGCCCGGGACGCGGACGCCATCCGTGCGCTGCCCTATGCACAGGGCACCTTCTTCAAGCGCCCGCTGGAGGAGGCGGGGAACCGGTTGCGGAGCTCGACGCTGCCGAACCGGCTGTTCCTCTTCTTCACGGATGGTGTGCCGCAGGATTTGAAGGACCCGTCCGAGGGTCCCCGGATATTGGGTGTCTCGGAGGGGGCGGATTTCGAGACGCTGGTCATCGGGCTCTTCGGCAGTGACGAGATGCGCCAGACGGGCGAACAGTTCCTCGAGCCCCTGGCGCGCAATCCGCAGGACCTGGTCTTCGTGCAGAAGCCGCGCGAGGTGATCGAGGCCTTCACCCGGGGCTATGCCCGCGTGCTGGGCTCGCGGCCGGAGACGGGCTCGCTGTCGCCCGGCGGGTCGAAGACCTTCGAGGTGGGCAAGTACGTGGTGGAGGTGCTGGTGGCCACGGCGTCGGCCTCGCCCGGGCCCGCGTACACCGCGCAGCTGGAGGGCCCCCAGGGCAACGTTCCGGTCCAGGCCTCGGGGGACAATGGCTGCCCGCACGGCGTGCGCTACGGGGGCGCGCCGAAGCTGTGCCAGCCGCCGCACCGCCACTACCAGGTGTTCCGCGCGCCCAACTCGCCGGACCAACCCAGCCGCTGGACGCTGTCATTGCCGAAGGGCTCGGGCGACATCGATTACGGACTCATCCTCCGTTACGACCTCGAGGCCTCGCTGGCGGTGCCGGCGACGGCCCGGGTGGGCGAGCAGGTGCGGCTCGACGCGCGGCTGCTCTTCCGGGGGAAGACGTTCGATGATGAGACCTTCTTCCAGGCGGACGGTTTCGCGGCCGTGGCCACGCTCGATGGCCAGGAGGTGCCGCTGCGTCACGAGGGGGGAGGGCGCTTCGTGGCGGACTGGACGCCCTCGCAGCTGTCTCAGGATGGCGCGCCCACGCCCGTGCAGGTGACATTCCGCAACGCGTGGATGGAGCAGCGCGTGCGGCGGAACGTGCAGGTGGAGGGCTTCCTCGACCTCGCGCTGGTGCCCCATCCGGCCTCGATTGACTTCGGCCAGTGGCGGGGTGAGCGCCGCGAGACGCGACGGTGCGTCACGGTGGACCTGTCCCGCTCCACCAACGCGGACCGGGTGCCCATCACCTGTAAAGCCCAGGGGACGGTGGAAGAGGGAATGCTGAGCTGTGGTCCCGTCGCGGGCTCGGAGGCGGACCTGGGCAATGGGCGCAAGGGACAGCCGCTCCAGTATGAAGTCTGCTTCGTTGCCGAGGGGTGCTGCGGCCAGCTGGCTCCGTCAGGGCTTGGGGTGCTCTTCTCCGCGAAGCATCCGCATGATGCGGCCTCGGCCGTGACGGTGCCGGCGGTCGTGAAAGTAGACGAGACGGGCTGGCTGCGCTGCTGGTGGCCCTGGCTGACGCTGGCGGCGGGGATGCTTGGCTTTGGCTGGATTGTCGCGGGCTTCGTCCGGCCGCATGACTTCGACCCGGCGGCGAGTGTCTACGTGGCGGGCTCGGAGATGGGGCTCAAGCGGGCCTCGGCGCTCACGTTGCGCGAGACGCCCGGAGGGACGCGAGGCTTCTACCGCAACGCCCGGATGTGCCTGAACGCGGGGGGAGACTTCGTGCGCTCTCCGCGTGCGGCGGTGCTTGTGCTGGAGGCGGGGCCGGGTGGCTCCACGCGCTTCGTCACCGCCGCGGGACTGGAGCGCAAGGTGCAGCGCACCGGCAAGTGGGAGCCCGTGCCAGCCGAGGAATTGGCCATCGGGTACACGCCCAACACGGTGTATCGGCTGGGAAGTCTCTATCTCAAGTGGAGCTGAGAGGTTGGCCGTTCCTATTTTGAACCTGATGTTTCAGGTTCGTCCGGCAGCCGTGTTCGCAGCAACCTCCATCCTTTCGAGCCAATGGCCACGGAGAAGCCCTGGCCCGCGATGGTGATGAGCTCACCACCGTTGACCGCTCCGCTGGCGAGCCACTCGTCCGCTTCTTCTCTTGTCGCGAACGCCTGATCTGGGATCAGCGGTTTGCCGGTGATGAAGTCCAGGAAATACTTGCGGTAGTCCTCCAGCTTGTCGATGTCTTGGACATAGAGCAGCGCCACCGCGGCGATCCGGAGGGCCTCGTCCTCCGCCGAGCCCTTCGGATACTTGTCGCTCACGGTGCCGAGTGTCTTCATCACGGACTCAACATCGAAGTTCGAATTATAGGTCATTGCGGCACGAGGGGCGGGCAGGGCACTGCTTTACCGGAATGAATCGACGATGAAGGCCGATGCGACGGAGGCATTGAGGATGGCGGTACCGGGCTTTGACTCGGGGCGCTTCCTGAACTGGCCATCCCCAAGCCGGGCTACGGCGCAGATGGGCACCTTGTCACCGTCCAGGGGATGGGCCTCGTAGTATCGGATGACAACCTGTGGCCCGCCCGTCCAGACCCATCCATACAAGCGGGCTGGAGCCTCGATCGTACCCAGGTCGTCCTGCAAGACGCTCTCAATGGGCCCGTCGTAGATCGTGATGGGCCAGGCCCCCATCTGGTTGGCATCGAGTTCCACGAGTGCCGCGTCTCCTACACGCGCCTTCAGATACCGCATGACTTCGAGTGCTTTCGCCGGGCACGCCTCCGGGCCAGGGGTGCCATCCGGGCGCAGCGCTACGCCGCCGGGCGTCGTGGCGCACCCGAAGGGCGTAACAAGTACGATTGCAGAACAGAGGAGTAGCACCTTCATCGTGGGCATGATCGCCGTTCCTGATCAACGAATGAGGCGGCGGTCCAGCAAAATGGCTACCTGCTGGAGCCCGTCGCCTCGGAAGATCTCCAGAGTCAAGTCAACGAGGCCCTCTTGCGACACGAAGGCACTCTTGTCCGCTACGACCGCGAGAGAACCCGACGCGCCAGGGATGATCTCGGATGGATTCATCCGGAGCGCGAATGGTCTGGCCGTACGCGAGGTCAAGTCAGTGCTCAGCCGGGTCTCCCCGAGCCGCCAGGGCTCATCGGAGTAGGCGTTGGTGAGGTTGACCAGGACCGCGGCTTTCCCTTTTCCGGAGAAGAGCTTGATCACCATGTGGGTGTCTCCATCCTTGAGGGTGACTGTCTTCTCCAGGCGAAAGGGCGCCGCTTTCACCGCGCCATTGGCCAGTAGCGTGGCGTAGGCGTGGTCGATCGAGTTCTCTTCCTTCCGGTAGCGCTCGTTCTCATCGCGGAGTTCACGAGCGTCTTCGAGCGCGTCATACAGGGAGGCGAGCACCGCATCGTATCCCTCGCGGTCCGCGAACACGTTCACCTGTTGGTCCACCTGACGATCACCGTAGGACTGCTGGCGTGCCGTCACGATGAAGGGGAGTTCCGTACCATCCGTGAGCATCACCCGAAGAATGAACCGGTCGCTTGGTGTCAGGTCGCGCAGTGGGTAGAGGAGCACGAACCTATCGCGGCAGACCAGGGGCTCGAAGTACCCTTGCCAGCCCATCAGGCTCGTCCGCTCAGAATCACAGTCCTTCTCCAAGCGGAGGACGGTTGCGGTCCGGCCGCCGACGTACACCTTGGGAATCTCGCTCCTCGGATGCTCCGAGAGAATCAGGGTCCGCTCCTTGGGCTCGCAGACCTTGGGCACTGCGTCGGACGCCACGAGGACGAGAAGCAGGGGGAACCGGAAAAGTAGTGGATGACGCATGGTGCAGCACAACCTAACAGGACACGCCGCCAAGGGCTACACGCCGCATGCTTGCTCCCAGCACCCATCTCGCATCGGAGACGCTCCTGAGAGAAACGGCTCGTCACTCAGGTGGTCACGCCTGGGTCGGGTGGAGGTACCGCGGGGCCCGGCGAGCCGCTCGGGGCCGCAGGGGGTGGCGGTTTCACCCTGCGGGCATCGGCGAGGTTGGGCCGGAGATCCACCGTCTTGCCCAGGGCGCCGAAGTGGTAGCGGAACTCCAGACCTCTCTGTTGCCAAGCCTCCTTGATGCGCGCCTTGACGTCCATCATCACGGAGCGCCCGACAACGGCCACTGCGCAGACCCGGCTCTCCGTGCCCTGACACTGGGTGTCGAGCTGCGACCAGACTCGCTTGAAGGCGTTCTCGAGCTGTGCCTCTGCGGCTTCGTAGTCACTGCCCTTCAGCTCGACGAAGAGGAGCACGGGCTTGGGCACGGCGGGGCCCCGGTAGAAGAAGACCAGGTCGCAGGCCTTCACTCCTTGCTGCCAATCCCTGAAGGCATCGGAGTCCGTCCGGAACATCAGTACGGTCTCCTTGGCCTCGGGGGGGAGCCGCACCGTGATGCCCTCTTCCGAGAACTCGTACTCCCCAGGCATCAAGCACTGCCACAAGAGCCGGTCGAACTTCACGCGTCCCCCTCGGAGGCACGCAGGATGTCGCTGTAGAGGTTGGTGATGTGCTCGCTCACCTTGCTGAAGGTCGACCAGTCGATCAGGCCAGTCTGCCGGTTCAGCACCTCTCTGACGGTGACCGCTCCTTCGGGAGACTCCTCCTGGAACGCGTGGACCGCGACCTTCTCCGGGGAGATGAAGCTCGAAGGGGTGCCCAGCGCGAACTTCCGTGCCAGTTCCTCTCGCTTCTCGGCTGGAGCGCGCGAGGCCTCCATCAGGTTGTTCAGGTGGTCCACGACGTAGGGACTGTGCGTCGTGAGCACCACCCGGACGCCCGCGTTCACGAGCGCCGCGATGAACTCCGTGAGGGTGACCTGCGCCTGCGGATGAGCATTCATCTCCAGTTCATCAATAATGAGGACGTCGTCTGGACGGAAGAACCGCTCGATATAGATGGAAAGGCCTGCCACCGCCCGGCTCAGCGAGGCCGCCGCTTGGAGTGGAACCTCGGCTCCGCCAGTGCGAAACACCAAGCGTTTGCGGCCGGCATCCGCCACATACGCGATTTCCCCACCTGTGACCTTCCTAAGCAGCGCCGAAAGGTGGGCCTGCGAAGAGTTCATTGAGACTGCGGGCGCCGCTGCCTGCGCGATTCCAAGGAACTTTCCGAAGTCCACGAATGGAAGCGGAACTTCAAGGTTGTTCGACGTTGGTATAAATGGCCAGACGGGAAGAATTCCGTTGCGCTCCGCAGGAAACACCACGACATGCTCGATTAGGTTCCAAAGCTGCGTTTGTACTACTGCAAAGATTTTTTGTTCGGTCCAAGCTTCATCGACATAGCCAGCAAGAGTGCTCGACTCCTCGGTTTTTCCGTCCTCAAGATTTCGTCGGAAATTCGTTTTTACCTGCAGTCGATTCAGCGCGCGTTCGAGAACAAGATCGAAGGACACGACTGATGTCACGAACTCGGTGCGGAGTAATTCAAGTCGAGCAGATGCATTGGAAAATCGCCCATGCGGCATGCCAAGTATGGCGCGGAGTGATTCATCGTCTAGGGCATAGGTGTATCCTTGGTTGGGATCTGTGAACAGTCGAGAGACCGCGAGTGAGTACTCGACCCGCGTCGGTGCCGGATCTGCGGTCAATGCCTCGAACAAGGGCTTCATCAGTTCCTTCAGCTGCTGGCTGAGTGCAGTAGCCCCTTTAGTGCTACCCAACGATGTGTCGATTCGTGCCGAGGTCAGCGTTCGCGAAAGACCTTGAAGAAGCCCGTACAGCGCGTACGCGGTCCAGGTCTTGTTCGTGTTGTTGGGCCCGATGAGCACGGTGAGCGGGCGCACGTCGATTTCCGCGCTCTGGATGCGGCCGAGCTTCTCGATCTTGAGCTTCAAGTTGCCCTCACCTCTGGAGTCATCGCGCCTGGACAGGGGCGCGGAGGTAGGACCATAGGCGAGATGCCGGGGCTCTTCGAAGGATTCTCGGCACTCCCCACAGCCCCACCCCGAGTGTGACTCCGGGTTCAATCTCCCTGCCGGAGCGCACCATCCCTCGACCCCCGCCCCCGACCCGACGTGCTATATCGGGCCCGTACTCTCTACATGCAGTGGAGATGCCGCGGAGGGGGAAGTCTTGGGGCTGCTCGCGACGGAGAAGTTCAACCCCACGTTGTTCGTGGGGCTCGGTGGTAACGGCGGGAAAATCGTCCAGTTGCTCGCCGGCCGGTTGCGCCGCCATCCCAACTGGGAGCGCATCAAGTCGATGACCCATTTCGTGGGCATCGACACCAACAAGGATGACCTCGACAAGCTCAAGGACATCCCGGTGGAGAACCGCTTCCTCATCTCCGCCTTCGACGCGCGCGCCTACATCGAGCGCAAGCGCGGCCAGCGCGAGCTCCAGGAGGACAAGCTCGTCACCCAGTGGGTCCCCTCCACCTATCAGTTCCGCTCCACCCAGGGCGCCGGCGCCGGGCAGATCCGCATGGAGAGCCGCCTGCGCCTCTACTACAACCTCGAGGAGGACCGGCGCGGCATCCGCAAGGCCCTCCAGAAGCTGCTCGACGAGTCCACCCGCCGCGAGAACCCCTGGCGCGACAACGAGAACCGCGTCATCCGCGTCATGCTCTACGGCTCGGTCGCCGGCGGTACCGGCTCGGGCGGCTTCCTGCCCATGGCCTACCTGCTGCGGCGCATGGTGCTCGACGCGGGCTGGGGCCGTCCCAGCGTCACGGGCGTGCTCACCCTGCCCACCGCCTTCCTCGACAAGGTGAAGCCCCAGCTCCACCCGGACATCCTCGCCAACGGCTACTCCGCCCTCAAGGAGCTGGAGTACCTCAACCGCCAGCTCGACTACGCGGGCGGCTCCGGCGAAATCGAGTTCCACTACGACCCGGGCAGCCAGGACCGCGACCGCCAGGTCGTCGGCGAGCGCCCCTTCACGCTCACCTACCTCATCGACCGGCCCGACCAGCTCTCCATCGAGAAGTACGAGAACGCAGTGGCCGACGCCTGCTACCTGCAGATCTTCTCGCCGCTGCTCGGCGCGCAGGCCGGTGAGTACGACAACTACGAGAAGCACCAGAAGAAGCTCGCCCTGGGCCACTTCTCCGTGCACTACGGCTCGTTCGGCACCGCGCTGCTGCAGTTGCCCCGCCGCGACCTCCTCAAGTACGCGGGCCTGCGCTACGTGGCGAGCGCCTTCCGGCAGTTCCTCTGCTTCGGCGCGGACCACCCGGACTTCCAGGTGCCCTATGGCGACCCGGCCTTCCAGCGGCTGGAGCCCAACGAGAAGAACCGCCGCATCGACGAGAAGTTCAAGGGCTACGTGGCCTTCCGCGCCTCGGACGAGGAGCGCCGCGACGAGAAGGGCCAGTTCTACGGAATCCAGCAGCAGATTGGGAAGGGCGGGAAGAACCTGGCCGAGGCCTTCCGCGAGAAGCTGGAGGCCATCTTCGGCAGGCTGGACGAGCAGATCGACATCCCGGACGTGGAGAAGCAGTCCATCAACCCGGGCAACCCGTCGCTGAGCCGGGCCATCGCGGTGCTGCGGCGGGCCAAGGACGAGTCGCGCGCCCGCGTGTGCGGCGAGTACCTCGAGGCCCAGCGCGGCGACGTGCGCACCGGCCGCTTCTTCGAGTCCTTCTTCAAGGAGTACGAGGTCAACCCCATCGCCCAGCGGCTCTTCCTCGTGCGCCTGCTGGAGCAGTCCTTCGTCGTCCCCTTCAAGGATCCGGAGGAGGGCGCCTACCTCAAGGCCGAGGGCACGCCGCCCGACCTGGACAGCCCGGAGCTGCGCCAGGAAATCGCCCGGCTCGACTCGGAGATGACGAAGCAGGCGCAGCCCGGCTTCTTCCAGAGCATCACCGACCGGGACAACAAGGCCTTCGCCGCCGCCAAGCTGCGCGCGGTGGCCAAGGTGGAGAGCTGGGCCAACGAGTTCCGCGACGAGATCAAGCGCTTCTTCTGGAAGTCCTTCGAGAGCGAGCTGCGCAAGGACGCCGAGGCCCGGCTGGAGTCCTTCCGCAAGGTGGCCCAGGTGGCCGATGAGCGCGCCCGGGACGCCGAGTCCCAGGCCGAGCGTTTCCGCAAGGATCCGGCCTCGGTGGACGCGGGCTCGGACGTGGCCCAGTACTACCTGGACGCCGAGGTGCTCCGCGACGACCGGCGCCGCGAGCGGCTGTGGAAGGAGTTCTACAGCCACAAGCTCGACAGCGATGCCAACTTCCGCGTGGCCGACATCTTCGACTCCGTCACCGAGGCCTTCACCCCGGTGCGCGATCCGAGTGGCCAGCTGCGCGCCCGCGACGCCAACGAGATCGTCCAGCACGTGCGCGGCAAGCTGGAGACGCAGGCCCTGCAGGTCTACGGCCGGGTGATGGAGGAGATGGGGCTCGACCTGGCCTCGGGATTGGAACTGGAGCAGCGCTACATCGCCCTGCACAAGGCCGGGAAGGACCTGGAGGAGCTGCGCCGCAAGGGCAAGCTGGAGGACGAGCTGCGCGCCGTGTCCGCCACCGAGGTGCGCCGCGGCATCGAGGACCGGCTCAAGCGCCTGTCCGACGAGTGCGTGCTGCTGGCGCATATCGACGCCACGCGCCGCGATGACCCCACCGTCACGCCCGCGGACGTCTTCTACGCCGGCCTGCACGACAAGTACGCCAGTGACGAGGAGGGCTCGCTCTGGAGCGTCCTCAAGGGCGTGGTGTCCGGCACCAACCGCGTGGCGGGCTGGGAGGAGCGCGACTCGCTGGTGCTCTACCGCGCGCTGCTCGGCGTCCCCGTGTACTGGTTCAAGAACGTCCAATCGGACCTGTACTCCGGCTACAAGCGCGTGCGCGACGACAAGAACCGCACCTACCCGCTGCACATCGAGGCGGTGTGGGAGTCCTCGCCGGGCCTGCCGGACCTGGACCCCGTGGAGCTCAAGCGCTCCGAGGAGCGCCGCACCGTCGAGCGCTCCGCCCAGGCCACGCGCGAGGCCCGGGAGGCCCGCCTGCGCGCCTTCACCCTGTGCGCCCTGTTCGGCGGCATCTCGCGCGACGAGGAGGGCTACCACTGGAGCTTTGCCGGCACGAAGAACAAGCTGGCGCCGGACCGGGTGCGTGCCTTCGATGCTTTCGAGGCCCTCGACCCGGTGCTCCGCGGAGACCTGGAGAAGACTGCCCGTGACTCGTGGGTGACCGCGATGGCGGAGCGGCCCGCGCGCGGCAAGCTGCTGGAGGAGGTGCAGGCCCACCAGCGCCGCCTCACCGAGGCCTACGCTCGCGCTGTCTCCGAGCAGAAGGATGCCGAGCGCCGCTTCCTCCAGGACGAGCGCAACGTGGTGGAGGCGCTCGCCGCCGAGCTGAGGAGCTAGCTTGGACGCCGCCGTCTCGTACCCCACCGTCCTGCTCGGGCTGGGGCGCTTCGGCCAGGAGGTCATCGGCCGCACGCTACAGTCCCTGGAGGCCTCTTCGCCCCTGCTGGGCGTGCTGCGCTGCGAGCCCTCGGGCGTGGCCGCCGGGCTCCAGCCCCTGCTGGAGGAGTTGCTGCGCGCGGGCCGTGGCTCGGGCGAGCGGCGCGACCAGCGGCTGGACGTGATTGCCTTCGGTGCCGCGCTGCAGGGCGGTGACGAGGATCTGCTCACCGCGTGCGAGCAGGCCGCACGGCTGCTGGCCGAGGGCTACGGCACCATGTTCCCGCCGGACCGGCCGCCGGAACAGCGCACCGCCACGTTGCACCTCGTGGTGCAGGTGCCGGCGCTGTCCAGCCCCCGGGCCTCCGTCGTCTTCGCGCGGCTGGCCGCCCTGGAGAGCTGGGCCCGCGCCCGTCCCGTGTTCCCCCTGCTGGCCCGCATCTGGGTCGTGTCCCAGCAGACCGCCGCCGGCACCCTCACCTCCGAGGAGATGGTGTCCACCTGCGCCTCCTTCGCGCTCGGCATGGTGGCCTCGGGGCTGCGCACCGAGGACGAGGTGTCCCGCCGCCTGGCCCATCCCTCCCGCGACGAGGGCCTCGTGAGCTTCGTCTCGCTGGCCTCGGTGGAGCTGCCCGAGTCGCGTCTGCGCACCTATGCCGCCGCCCGGGCCGCGTATGACGGGCTCGGCGTGCTGGTGGAGCGCGTGCAGCAGCCCGGCACCGATGCCACCCTGGCCATGGGCGCCGTGTCCGCTCTCCAGCAGGATCGCTGGTTGGCCCCCTTCGTCGAGGGACATGCCGCGCAGCTCTCCCGGCGCCTCGCCGCCGAGCTGTCCCGCTCTCCCGTGGATCTGCCTGCGGAGATCCGCGTGGGCCCGCTCGACACGCCCGAGGAGATCCGCGCCAACCACTCCGGGCTCTTCAAACCGGCCTCGGTGGAGACCTCGCCCACCACCGTGGACCAGGCCCGCACCGATGAGACCTTCCGCGCGCTCGACCGTGCCGAGGCCGAGGTGGCCACCTCGGTGGAGCAGGGCATCCAGGCGGTGTTCGACGCTTCGCTCGGGCCCTCATCGGGCCTGTCCCAGCTTCCCTCCGTCGAGCAGGGGCTCAAGCGCGTCATCGCGCAGCTCCACGACGAGCAGGCCCAGGAGGAGTCCGCCTTGCGGAGGTTGGACCCCGCACAACCGGCGGGCCCTCCGGTGGACCCGCACCGCGAGGAATTGGAGCGGGCTCTGCTGGAGCTGCCCTCGAAGCGGATGGCGCTGGCGGCCGCGGCGGCGCTCGCGCTGGCCGTGCTGCTGGGGGTCTCCTTCGGCACGCTGGCCGTGATGACTCCGGCCGCGCCTCCGGGCGGTGCCACGCTCTCGAGCCCCCAGCTCTCGACGACGGCCCCTCCGGCCGCCAGTGGCTTCGACTGGCGCGAGGCCCTGCCGTGGATTCTCGGCGTGCTCGCCGCGGCGGGTGCCGGGGGCGGGTGGCTCTATTTCGTCGGCAATCACACCCGGAAGGAAGTGCGCCGCGTGCTGAAGCTCCGGCGTGACGCGCTGGAGTCGCTGGTCAGCCGGGGGGGGGGAGGGCGGCGCGCGAAGCAGGCGGAGCTGCAGTTGGTGGTGCGCCGCAAGCGCGCCCGCCGCGGTGCCATCCTCGCCCTGGAGAACGCCGTGGCCCGGCTACAGGCTGTCCGCCACGCGCTGCTGGAGGCGAGGGATCGCAAGCGTCAGGAGCTGCTGGCGCTCGGCGTGACTCCGGCCACCGAGGCCCGGTTGGACGACCTGGGGCCATTGCTCGGCGCGGGCGGACTGCTCCACGGCTCGCTCGTGCCTCCCGAGGTCATCAGCCGGTGGATCGCCTCCCGGCGGGAGATCTCGGAGGACCGTGTCTGGGCGGACCGTCTCCTCGAAGGCGCCTGGCCCGAGGGCGGACTGCTCGAGGACGTGCCGTGCGGCGACCCCGCGCGCATCGACGAGCTGAGCCGGCGTCAGGTGCAGCCGATGGCCCAGCGCAGCGTGATGGATGATCAGGAGGCGGGCCAGCAGGCCGCGGACGTGCTGCGCGACTTCGGAACGCGGATGGGGGCGGTGCTCGCTCCACCGTGCCAGCCGCTGAACGCGCATGGGGACCCGGTGCTCGGCGTCCGTCCCGGCGAGGGCTTCGTCATCGCTCCCTCCGCGGGGCGCGACACGCTCGATGCCGGTCTCCGCGACGTGCCCACGCGGCTGCCCATCCTCTGGTCTCCCTCGAAGGCCGCGCGCGTCATCTTCCTGCGCACCTGGGAGGGCTTCTCCGTGGAAGAGATGTCCCGAGGGGCTCGCGCCACCCCGCAGCCCGTGATGGTTCCGCGAGGTGCGCGATGACGCTGCAACTCCCGCATCTGTCGCAGCAACTGACGACGGTCCTGTATCTGCTGGTCTGGGTGCTGTTGCTCGGCACGCCCGTGGTGGCCTGGGCCCTGGCGGCGCTCCTGGTGGGCCCCGGTCCCAACTCGCGCTGGCGCCGCGCCGCCCTTCCCGTGGGCAAGGCCGTCCTCGTCACCCTGGCCCTGGTGCTCATCACCCGGCTGGTGGAGGCCGCCAGTGCCTCCATGCAGGGCGGACCGCTCGGCTGGCTCCATGCGCTCACGGCGCTGCCCCAGAGCACCACGCCGGGCGTGCCCCAGGTGAAGTTCACCTGGTTCCCCCTGGACGCCGTCCTGCTGCTGGCACTGCCCCATGCCGTGGCCTTCCTCCTCGCGACGGTGGTGTTTGCCCTCGAGGAGTCGGGCCACAAGAGCCTCGCGTCCTTCCGTGTGCCGCTCGCGGACCCGCTGGCGCTCGTCCTGGTGGTGGTGCCGGTGCTGGCCCTCATCGCCGTGGATGCGCCGTGGCGGCAGGACAAGCCCCGCATGCTGCTCGACCTCGCCGCCGTGCTGCCCATGCTGTGCGTGGCGCTCGCGGTGTGGACGCGCTCCGAGCGCCTTCCGCCTCCGCCCGCCAAGGAGGAGGCTCCCCAGCCCCAGACGCCCGCTCCGCTGCGCGCGGACGTCCCGGGCATGTGGCGGAAGCTGGGCGCCCTCGAGGCCCAGGCGCGCCCGCTGCTCGCGACGCAGGGCACGGCCATCGCGGACTCCGCTCCCGCCTGGAGCGCCGCCGCATGGCGGGACTCGGGCGCCACCGGGGCTCCGCCTCGGGCGCTGGAGGAGATCGCCACCGCGTGGGGCTCGCCCAACCAGGGCTGGCTGGTGGGCGACCTGCCCGATCCGACGGAACGCTACTTCCTCACCTCGAGCGTGCTGCTGGCGCTCCAGCGCGAGGGCCTGCCGTGCCTCGTCATCAGCGACGAGCCGGCGGCGCTGCGTGACGCGGTGCTGGAGGCCATCTCGCGCAGTGGCTCGTGGCCCTCGGGGCCGCTGCTGGCCGGCGAGGCGGCGATGCGCGAGGCCTTCGCGGGCAACCGGATGCCGGCCGCCGTCTTCCTGGACGTGGAGCAGCTATCCGCCGGAGGCATCCGCGCGCTCTCCGAGACGCGGGGCGGTTGTGGCCGGCTGTGGGCCCGCTCGGTGGGGCTGGTGCTGCTCTCGCGCGTGGATCGGGGCACGCCGCTCGCCTCCACGCATCGCATGTTCACCCTGCGGAGGCTGGAGCTGGCGCTGTCGGCGGCCGGTGCACGGTGGAGCGTGCTGGCCACGGGCGTGGGGGGCGCGGGCACGCGGGGGCTGGTGGAGCAGATGTTCCCCGGCATCTCCGTGCGCGAGGTGCCCTTCACCCCGCGCGCCGCGGCGCCCGTGCGCGTCTGGCGCGTGGTCGAGGGATTTCGTTCCCAGCCGGGTACGCCATGGGTGCGCCGGGCCCTGGAGC
>DASQMW010000251.1:0-4932 GCA_035645295.1 Archangium sp. | reverse complement strand
ACGCCGCGAAAATCGCCAAGAAGGCCCACAAGGAGGGGAAGACCCTCAAGGAGGTCGCCATCGAGCTGGGCCTCCTGACCGCCGAGCAGTTCGACCAGTGGGTCCGCCCGGAGGCCATGACGGGCCAGCAGGATTGACCCCCGGCGCTCGCGGCCGGTGGGTGCTCACTCCTCCCGGCCGCGTTCGGACCCTGGCTCCGGGGCTTGTGCGTCGAAATCGTCAGTGTTACTGATTATCAGTAATGGTGACGAAAAGGGCACAAGGGCTCGCGCCCGGGGAGTCGCCGCCCCGACTGGCGGAGCCCGTGCGTGCCTCGCTTGGCTTCCTGCTGAGCAAGGCGGCGCAGCAGGTGACGGCGCGCTTCGAGGCGCGGCTGGCCCCCCTGGGCCTGGAGGCCCGCCACGCGGGGTTGCTGATGACGCTGAGCGAACAGGGGGCGCTGTCCCAGCAGGTGCTCGGGACGCTCCACCGCATCGACCGGACCACCATGGTGATGCTGGTGGACACGCTGGAGCGGCTGGCCCTGGTGGAGCGCCAGCGCGACCCCGACGACCGCCGGGCCTACCGCGTCCAGCTCACCCGGAAGGGCACCACGACTCATGCGCGGGTGCTCCAGCTCCTGAGGGACTGCGAAGCGGAGGCGCTCGAACGCCTGCCTGCCGCTGATCGCCAGCGCTTGCGCCAACTGCTCCACCAACTCGTCGCCCTCGATGAGTCAGACCCGAAGGAGGATGCACCATGAGCCCCTCTCGCAAGACCGCGGAGGCCCGAGCGCCTCGTACCTCAGGACGTGCCGGCACGGCCCCCGTGCCTCGCGCCCCGGAGGCCCGAGCCCCTGGCGGTTCCGATAAGGAGCCGGCCCGCTACTTCGTCGGCGTCGCCTCTCGCGAGCATGTGCAGCGGGGCGTGGAGGGGGGCTTCTGCCAGCTCTGCCATGGCAAGGCGGCGCCGCTGAAGCGCATGCGGCCCGGGGACTGGATTGCCTACTACTCCGGCAAGGAGTCCTTCGACGGCCAGGCGCCGTGCCAGCGCTTCACCGCCCTGGGACGTGTGGGGGAAGGTGAGCCCTACCCCTTCGATATGGGCGACGGGTTCGTTCCCTTTCGTCGTGACGTGGACTTTCTCTCCACCGCGCGAGAGGTGGACATCCGCCCGCTGGTGCCCGGGCTGGCCTTCATCCCCGACAAGGTCCGGTGGGGCTATCCGTTCCGCCGGGGTTACCTGGAGGTGAGCCGCGAGGACTTCGCCCTCATCGCCAGGGCCATGCTCGGAGCGGGGGAGGCGGCGCGGCTGGGGCTGGACGGGTAGGGGAGCAGGCCCGAACCGTGGGGCAACGTACGCTCCGGGAAGAAGGGACGGGCGCGCCGGGGCAGGGAAGATTAGGGTACTGGGGCCATGAACGTCCCCTTCGTCATTGAGACCACGCACCGCGGCGAGCGGGCGTACGACCTCTACAGCCGGCTCCTCAAGGACCGCATCATCATGCTGGGCACGCCCGTCAATGACGACGTGGCCAACATCATCGTCGCCCAGCTGCTGTTCCTGGAGTCCGAGGACCCCGACAAGGGCATCAACCTCTACATCAACTCGCCCGGCGGCTCCGTGACGGCGGGCCTCGCCATCTACGACACCATGCAGTACGTGAAGTGTCCGGTGTCCACTATCTGCGTCGGGCAGGCCGCGTCCATGGGCGCGCTGCTGCTGCTGGCCGGTGCCAAGGGCAAGCGCTACGCGCTCCCCAACAGCCGCATCATGATTCACCAGCCGCTGGGCGGGGCGCAGGGCCAGGCCACGGACATCGACATCCAGGCCAAGGAAATCCTCCGCCTGCGCGCCTACATCAACGGCCTCATCGTGAAGCACACGGGCCACACCATCGAGCGCATCGAGAAGGACACCGAGCGCGACTACTTCATGAGCGCCGAGGATGCCCGGCAGTACGGCCTCATCGACGAGGTGGTGGAGAAGCAGCGCATCATCACCCCCACCGCGGGGAAGTAGTCTCCCGCCGCCCCCGCTCCCGCCAGGCGGGGGCCGGGCTGGCCGCGGATGCGGCAGGCCGGGCGATGCCGCCCGCCCCCGGCCGGACGTCCCTTCGACGCGCGCCCGGGGTGCGCATGCCCGGTGCCTCGCATTCCCGCCGGCTTCGGGGTGCAGGCTCCGCGCTGGAGGCCCGGGCAGGCGCAGGTTCTGCGCGGTCCGCGCGTCCGCTCCCTCGGCTGCGAGTGGCATGGCGCATGCTCAACCTTCAGGCATGCCCCCGCCCCGCCTACTCCTCCCCCTTGGTTCCCTGCTGCCCGCGCTCGTGGCCGGCCTCGCGTGCGGTACGACCGGCACGGGCCGGCCGCCCGAGCCTCCCTCGGCGTACTCCGTCCAGCAGGAGCTCGGACAGCGAGACGTCGTCCAGGCAGGGCTGGAATACGCCCGGAACAACAGCCTCATGTTGGCCGAGGCCCGTGAGGCCATCGAGATACGCCCCAACTACTGGCGGCTGCGCTTCGGGCTCGCGGACCAGCCTGGCCGCCTGCTGGAGCTGGAGTTCGACGAACTGGCCCGCCGGGTGACGCGCGCCCAGGAGATAGACATCCTCCCAGGCGACCTTCCCAACGACGCGGCGCAGGGCGGGAGCGGAGGCGGCGTGCCGGCCGCGGGCCAGGGCAACAGGGGCCCCATTCCCTGACGTGTCGGTGACGGGGCTCCCGGGGCCGCTGTCCTCGATCGGTAGGTCTCCAGGCCCTCCGGCCCCTTGGCTTCGACCCACTTCGTGAATGTGGGGCGCTCCCGTGTGAAGTCGTAGAGCGCGGGACGGCATGGCCGCAGGAGGTCTGCACGAGTTCGATGTCGAGCCGCACCCTCTGCCTTGCGCCCAGGAGCTCCACGTCGCCGAAGTTGGAGGCCTGCAGGTCGGTGTACTCGGGGCTCCACGACGCAGGACGCGGCCGCGCCCGTAGAGGCGCAGAATCATGGGCGGCCCCTCGAAGGCGCAGAACATGAGCGTCAGCCGCCCGTCCGCGAGCAGGTGCGCCGCCGTCTCGTTGCGCTGCCGGCGAGCGAGGTACGCGACGGCCCTGTCACTGGGCATGCGGAGCGAGTCGAGTTCCCCGGTCTCCAGGGGCTCACGAGAAGTCCGTGGGAGCCTGACGGTAGCGTGTGCCCTGGTGAGGTATGGCTGGGGAGGGTCAGGTAGGGGATCGCTAGTGGGAGTAGCGGTGGAGGCGGCCGGAAAAGACGGTGCTGTGTGAAGCGGTGAGGGACACTCTCGCTCTGTTGCTGGCGGAAGCAGACGAGCTGGGACGTGGCCTGCCCCGGGACGTGGAGCGGGACCTCACAAGAGACCTGGAGTGCGGAGTATTGGCGCACGGCTTCGCGCGGGTGCGCTGTGAGGGCTGCAGGGAGGAGATGCTGGTGGCCTTCTCGTGCAAGGGCCGGGGCGTCTGCCCCTCGTGCAACGCGAAGAGGGCGCACGTCACCGCGGCGCACCTGGTGGAGCAGGGACTGCCGCAGGTGCCCTCCCGGCAGTGGACGCTGTCCTGGTGGTACGCCACCGCGTCCTGCGCCTGCTGGAGAATCGGGGTGCCCTACCCGGAGAAGGCCCAGAGGACGCGCGGCAGGCGTACCAGGCGGCCCGCCTGCAGCAGCACTTGCGTTGGACGGGGCCTTGGACGTGCGGTTAGCGCCTCGGAAGGTGCCCCGGTGGGCCTTTCTCAAGGGCTTCAGCCTGCACGGAAACACGCACCTGCACGCCAACGACAGGCAGTGCCTGGAGGGGCTGTGCCGGTATGGGGCGCGAGGTGCCTTGGCGCTGGAGCGCTTCGAGGAGGCGGAGGACGGGCGCATCGCCTACCGAATGAAGCGGCCCCTGCCGGAGGGCACCCTGCACCTACTCTTCACTGGGATGGAACGGCTCCGCTGCCTGACCCGTTGGGTGCCCCGCCCAGGATGAACTTGACGCGCTTGCATGGCGTCTTCGCCCCTGGCGCGAAACGGCGGCCATTTCGGGTCCCCGCAGCAGCGGTCCCTGGCGAGCAGGAGGCACTCTGGGCGGCGACCTCCGACGAAAAGCGTCAGCGCGCCCCGGGGCTCGCAGGGGCCGGCCTCCTCAAACGCACCTTCCAAGGGGACGTCTTCTGCTGTCCCAAGTGCGCAGGCAGGTGGCGCGTGCGGGCCTGCCTTCCTGAAGGCGCCGTCCTGCGCCGCATCCTCCGCCGCCTCCACCTGCCGCCGCCGCGGGCCCCCGCCCGCAGAGCGCCCCAGCAGGCGCTGTGGGACCGAGGCCGCAGTGCGCGAAGAAGCAGTGCGAGCCGAACCCACGGCCTGCGGACAGCCGCAGTGCGCCTGAAGCCTGTGGGGCAGGACTTCTTGCCGGCGCTCCGCCTCGCGCACGGCGTTTCACCCGCCCTCCTGGCACCCGCCCTCACCCCCCTGCGTCCGCCCAACAGAGGCCCAGTCCTTCCTAGTGGAGTGTCCTCGAAGTAATCCAACATAGTCAGCGGCGGTGCCGCTCGACCCAGGCGTGCATCTTGGTTCGCGTCCACGACCAGGTGAAGGGGTGCGCGTAGAGGCGGTTGTACTCGGGCCAACTGGCATCCAGGTGGGCGATGAACTCGGAGCGACTTTTCCAGTCGCCGCGTTGCAGGTAGTGGGCGCTGAAGGCGCGTAGCAGCAACTCGGCTTGATTGAGCCAGGAGGCATGGGGCGGAGTCACGAGCAGGCGCACGTTGCGGTAGCTGCGAAGAAACGCACGGGTATCCTGAGCGGTAGGGCTTGGCCCTCCATCCCAGATGAGGTAGCTGCGTCGAGCCTGTCGGTAGGGGTGAAGCAGTTGGGGCAACACGCCTCGCAGGCAGGCCCCGTCGTTCTTCTCCAGGCACCAGCCGCGCATGGTGCCCTCGTGCACCAACAGGGAGGCCAGGAAGTTCACCGTTCCATGGC
>DASQMW010000250.1:0-9041 GCA_035645295.1 Archangium sp. | reverse complement strand
ACCCGAAGGCCTCGGCCCCGGAAGCCGAGGCGGACCTGGAGCAGGCCCGCCTCGCGCTGGAGACGTGCCGTCAGCTCAGCCCCCAGAATTACGTGCCCTACTTCCTCGGGGGGCAGCTGCACGCGGAGCTGGCCCAGCGGCGCCGGGACGGCGGAGGCGACGCGCGAGCGGACCTGGCCACCGCCCTGGCGCTATACCAGCGCGGCAGCGCCATCAACCCCCGCATCGCCCAGCTCCACAACGGCGGGGCGCTGGTGCTCATTGAACAGGCGCGGGAGGCGTGGGATCGGGACGAGCCGCCCTTCGCGCGGCTGGAGGAGGCGCGCGCCGCGTGCATGCGGGCCATCGAGGTGGCGCCCCAGCAGGGCTTCGGCCACAACAACATGGGTGAGGTCCACTTCGAGCGGGCCCACTACCGCCTCCTCGCCGGAGAGGATCCGCGCGCCGATCTCCATGCGGCGGAGACGGCCTACCGCAAGGCCGCCGAGCTGCTACCGGGGCTCGCCGCCCCCTGGGCCAACCTGGCTCGCGCCCATGCCACCCTGGCGGCGTTCGAGCTGGAGCAGGGGCAGGACCCGCGGCGCGGCCTGGAGCGGGCCGAGCAGGCCCTGCGCGACACTTTCGAGCGCAATGCCCAGCAGCCCCAGGCCTTGCTGTACCAGGGCGAGGTCCAGGGGCTTCGGGCCCGTTGGTTGGCGCGCCAGCACCGGGCGCGCGCCGGGGACTTCGAGGAGGCCGCCCGCGCCTTCGACAAGGCGGTTGAGCTCCATCCCCGGCGCCTGGACTTCCGCCTCGCCTACGGCCAGTTCTGCCGCGAGTGGGCCCGCTGGCGCCAGGAGGCGGGGATAGACCCCGGCCCCGCCCTGGAGCGCGGCCTCGCCCGGGTGGACGAGGTGCTGGCCGCCCGTCCCTCCTGGGCGAGCGCGCTGCGGCTGCGCGCCAGCCTTCGTCAGGCGATGGAGCGGCCGGGCCTCTCCGCCGCTCCCCCTTGAGCCGATGCTGGGCAAGTGCTCGCGGCGCCAGGCTCAGCGAGCGCCGGAACGCTTCACCTCCTCCTCCCAGTCTCCTCCGCCGCCGGTTCCCACCTCCAGCGTCCCGGACGCTCCTTCCAGTGCTTCGTCGCGGTCGATCTCCGGCACGGTTCCTCCGTCAGAGCCACTCGTGCACGGAGCGTACGTGTACGTTGCCGGTTGGTTGATGAGTTTCTTGTCCTTGCCTGTGCTCGAAACCTTGATCTTCGTGCCCCCATCACTGAAAGGGCTGGAGTTCGCGGCCGTGAAGCCTGTCGCGGTAAAGCAGAAATTGATGTCACCTCCGTCACTGCTGCTCCCTTTGAGATTGAGCGTCCCCCCACATTGGACTTTCACCGCCAGAGAGTTGTCAGTGGAGGTGCCACCATCGGAGTATGTGTATTGGATGGTGTAGGTGTAGCCAGCATCGCCTTGTTGGACTTGGATGTCGGCACTCGATGGCAGGTACTGATTGCAATATCCGACGCCCGCTTGTCCGACGTCCGCTTGCTGCGTGGGGCTCGTCTGGCGCGACGTGCAGGCTCCGAGGACCAGGGACAGCAGCGCCATGAGACGGAGCGCGGACGGGCCTCCCTTCCGCTTCGCCAGTTCAACCACGTTCATCCTCATCCGGTCTGTTCCTTTCAACGCCAGGGCTGGCCAGGGAGGTCTTGCACTGGGGGTGCCAGCGGATGAGCCCCATGAGGCGTGGAGGCGGCCGGGCTCGCCACGCGTCGCCGCCCTGCCGCCACGCGTGGAACCGGGGCTCACGCCTTCGTCGAGCCCAGGCCCAGCTCCTTGATGCGCCGTCCGAGCGCCCGCTTGGAGACCTCGAGCCTGCGCACCATCGCGTCCAGGTCGCCCTGGCACTCGCGGTGGCAGCGGGCAATCTCCTCCACGCTCAAATCCCCGGCGGTGCGCAGGCCCGGACAGCGCTCGATGAGGTCATAGACGGAGGTGCGGTGGATGCCGAGCCGGTCGGCGGCGGCCTGGAAGTCCCAGCCGCCCTCGCGCAGGGCGGCGAGCAGCTCCTCCGCGGAGATGTCCGAGGGCTTGCGGCGGGGCACGGCCGGGGCCGCCGGTGAGGACGGGGTGGTGACAGGGCGTCCAGCGGGAGGCGCCTGGGGGAGGGCCAGCTCCTGTTCCAGCTGCGCGTCGAGCCGGAGGCAGGGCTGCCCCCGGTTGCCGATGACGAGCTGGCGCGTCACGTTGCGCAGCTGCCGGATGTTGCCCGGCCAGCCGGAGCGCACCAGGCGGCAGGCGAGCGACGCCGGCAGCCACGGCTCGGCCTGGGGGGAGCGGGGGTCCAGGCGCGAGGCCTCGCCCAGCGCCTCCAGCTCCTGGCGGGCGAAGTGGTGGAAGAGCAGCCCGATGTCCTCGCGCCGCTCGCGCAACGGGGGGACGCGGATGACGTACCCGGAGAGCCGGTGCAGCAGCGGCGCCTTGAACTGGCCCTCGCGGATGCGCTCCTCCAGCAGCGCGTCCGTCGCGGCCACCAGCCGCACGTCCACGGCCAGGGGGGTGCGCTCGCCCACGGGGTAGATTTCCTGGGTCTCCAGCACCCGCAGCAGCAGCACCTGCACCTCGGGCGGGGCCTCGCCCACCTCATCGAGGAAGAGCGTTCCCCCGTGGGCCGCCTGGAAGAAGCCCTGCTGGTCGCGCACCGCCCCGGTGAAGGAGCCCTTGCGCGCGCCGAACAGCTCCGCGGCCGCCAGCTCCCTGGGAATGGCCCCCAGGTTCACGCTGACGAAGGGCCGCTCGCGCCGGGGGCTGCGCTCGTGGATGGCGCGGGCGATGAGCTCCTTGCCCGAGCCCGTCTCGCCCCGGACGAGCACGGGCACGTTCAGGTCCGCCACCTGCTCGATGAGCTGGCGCACGCGCTGGATGCCGACGCCCGTGCCCACCATGCCCAGCGCGTCCACTTCGCGGGGCACCACCGGGGCCGCCAGGTGCAACAGCAGCCCCACGCGCCCGGCCAGCGTCAGGGACACGCCCGCGGCCACCTCCTCGGCGGACAGCTCCCAGGGCCCTTCGAGCGGCACCCCCGCGACGGTCACCCGGTTGCCCGAGCCCGGATCCAACCGGAGGCCGCCCTCGGGGCCTGGGGAGAACACCAGGGGCTTGCGGCTCAGGAAGGGGTCCGCCAGGGGCGAGCCCAGGGCCGTCCCGGGACGGACGAAGGGGGGCTCGTTGCGGGAGAGGGCGACCTCACGCCCGGCGACCAGCGCCTCCAGCAGCAGCCGCTCTCCCACGCGCTCGGGCACGGGGTGCGAGACGAGGGTCAGCGCCGGAACGAGCTGTGCGTCTCGTCCTTCCCCCTCGTGGTTTCGCAGGTTGGCGGTGGAGACGTCCGTGAAGGACTGCGGTGACATGCGGGCGCAGTGTACACCCACTCACTGGAAAGAACTTCGGGCCCCGAGCCCGTGCGCACCACTCGGCCAACTCCTGTCAGCGGCCCTCCTCGGCCTCTCCGCACCAGCCCACTCCCTCAACAGGCCTCCCATCCTTCTTATACGCCGGGTGACGTTGGAGAAGCCGCGCAGCTGCCCCTGCCTGTCCAGCACCGCCCCCTAGTGGACTGTCCGACAAGTTTTTCAACATAGTCAGGACAGGTGCCGGTCCACCCACGAGTGCATCTTGGCGCGAGTCCAGGAGCAGGTGAAGGGGTGGGCGTAGAAGCGGTTGTACTCGGGCCAGCTGGCGTCGAGGTGCTCGATGAGCTCGTCACGGCTGGCCCAGTCCCCTCGTTGAAGGTAGCGCTCGGTGAAGGCGCGTAGCAGCAACTCCGCCTGGTTGAGCCAGGAGGCATGGGCCGGAGTGAAAATCACCCGGACGTGCGGGTAGTGAGTGCGAAGGAAGTCGTGCGTCTGCCTGGCGGTGTGACTGGGTCCGTTGTCCCAGATGAGGTGGAAGGTTTACCGTGCCACGCCGTACGTACTCGACCACTCGTTGCAGGGGGGGAAAGCTCCCGCGGACGGCCGGAGCGGGGCGCATCCAGCACCACATCGACACCTTGCGCTTCGTAACGACGGCACAAGTTCCAAATGCTGGTGCGCTCCAGCTCGAGCCTGTCGGCCAGCTCCGACACGACGGTGTCCGGGTCGGTCATGGCCAGCAGGACGCGCGCTCGGCGCGCAACGCGCTGTTCGGTACATCCGTCCTCCACCAGTGTCTTGAGGTAGGCCACTTCCCCAGGCGAGAGGTGGAGGAGGTGTGGCGGTCGTCTCCTCATCCACCCAACCTGCCCACTGGACTCGACTATGTTGAAAAACTTGTCGGACAGTCCACGAGGGCGAGTGGCGCAAGGTGCGCTGTGGAGACAAGGAGGGCCATGCCTCGGCCTCCCTCCTCGGCCCGGAGAAGCCCTCCCTGGAGAAGCTCACGGCGGAGGCGAGGGATCCCCAGCGCAAGCTCGCTCAGCGGGAGGAGAGCGCCCTGCGGGCGGCGACGCTCGCGCCCGAGGACACCTCACTGAGCAAGGAGCTGGGCGCGCTCTTCTTCGAGCGCAACTTCGAGCTGCTCGCCGGGCTGAAGAAGCCACTGAAGGGCCCGAAGCTCGAGTCTCCGTGTCTGCGCATGAATGCCGCCGACTGCCTCTCCGAGGGCGAGGGCGCTTCGTCCGGGGCGTGAAGCACCGGGTCGTGACGAAGGAACAGATGTTCGTGGTCACCATCGGCGACTCCGAGCAGGTCGCCGTCTACCGGGGCCAGTTCCAGCACGACGAGAAGCGCCAGTGGCTGACCGCGGAGGTTCTGGAGCGCACCCGCTTCGCGCCGACACCGGTGATGGAGCAGGCCCTCTTCCCCCGCTCCTTGGAGGAGGAGGAGCCCGACGAGTTGGCCGACGCCGCGAGCCCGCGCCTGGGACAGTTCGTCCTGGACGAGTCCGCGCAGGTCCTCCTGGCCCGGCTGTCCCCGACGAGTGGTGGGTCTCCGCCGCCGCGAAGACGGAGCGCGGCACGAAGCTGACGCTCTCGAGGAGCGAGGAGGACACCGCGCCCCAGGTGCTCGAGATTCCGCGAGCGGCGGAGGCTCCCGCGACCCTGGGCCAGGCGCTCTACGCCAGCCCGGGGGCCACGTATGCGGATCATCGCGAGCCGTGCGGGAGCGGTGAGGCGGGAGCGGGGCCCGCCTTCAGCGGGGAGTTCCTTCCCGAGAAGGCCATGGCCGCGCTGTATGGGCGCTTCGACGCGGCGGAGGGCGCCTCCCCGTGGCTGCTTCGGGTGCGGAGCGGTGGCGGCTCCAGCGGCTCGAGGCCGTCTCGCCCTCAGGTCTGCGGGCAAGTCCCTGGAAGTGGGGAACCTACCGCGAAGGCGGGCAGGAGAAGGTGTTGTTCCTCACGCCCCCCGAGGCCTCGCGACCACACGTGGCGCATGTCTGGGGTGAAGCGCGCCACGAACGGGCTGCGCGGGCGCGTCGTGGAGAAGGGGCTTCCTCCCAGGTCCACCTCGCCCTCGAAGAAGCCCGCCACCGCGATGTGGCCGGACGGCTCCAACGCCAGGGACGTCACCGACAGCCGGCCCCGGCGCACCACCGGACTCAAGGAGAGCACCTGCCCATCTTCCGCGCGCACCCGCCCCACCAGCGCCGCGCCCAGGGGCTGGCCCTTGTCCTTGAAGTTCACCGCCACCACGAGCTGGCCCCGGTGCGCGTCCACCGCCAGCGCCCGGGCCGGTAGGAGGCCCACGCCCGGCAACGCCGCCGAGCGGGACCACAGGTGCGTGCCGTCCGGCGCGTACTTCGCCAGCGCCAGCCCCGCGTCCCCGGGCAGCGCGCCGCCTCCCAGGTCCACGCCGCTCCGCTCGTACGCGAGCGAGACGAAGGCATTGCCCGTCCGGTCCACGCTCACCGTCCACCCGAAGACCGAGCCCTCCACCGGGCGCACCTGACGCGTGGCGCCGCGCTCCACCCGCATCTCCCGCTCCTGGCGGGCCAGCAGCGGCGAGGGCTCCGGTGATTCCACCCCCGCTCCGCACCCCAACCCCAGACACACGGCAACTCCCAATCCCCAGCCGCGCCTCACGCCGTCCCCCTCCTGCTCGCCCGCCCGCGGGCCTCGCGCGCTTGTGCACGCGCGGAGCCGCCGCCATCGTCTGAGGGGGTGGAGGAGAGCTTCGTGTGCTGGAGCCCCCGGCAGGCAGACGGGCGGGGGGTGTATCCGGGAGCTTGGCAGACGCACACCGCGTTCCGCGATGCTGGGCGCAGCCATCACTCGACCGGCGACGACGAGCGAGAGCTGTTCATGGACAACAACACATGGACAACAACACTCGGATAGTCGGGCACCTTACCGTCACGCCCTGATTGTCTGGCTTACTGCCGCCGCGAGAGTATGTTCTTTCTTCACGCGGAGAGTACTCCGTTGATTCCATGGAGGTTTTGGTGATCAACCGCAGGGCGCTTTCGCTGTTCGCGGCATCCATGTGCAGCGCGTTCATGATTCTAGGCTGCAATGCGCCGATAGATGAGGAGGCGCAGGCAGGAGCAGTAGAGGGACCTCTGGAGCAGGGCGAGCAGCAGACTGCTCTGTCCTGTGATCCGAGGGCAGGGTTGCGTAGTTCGATTTGGGTGACCTCGAACGACTACGGGCAGTTCAGGTACTATGATGTTTGGTGTAGTGTCGGCAGTAAGCTACCTGCGGGGTGCTATAGTGGAAAATACGTCTATAACCAGCAGCGCGGGAGCACTACCTGCGTAGGGCCAGTCAACGGATCGTGCTTCGACCCGCAGGCCTGGTGGCTCATAAATTGTGCGTCACTCATTGACTGCACGTTTGATTGCGCGGGGACTTGTCAGCCGACGCGTTGCTGAGCGAGGCATGCGTCCACTGTCCCTGGGCCTGAAACGATAGGAGAAAGGGAGGCCCATGGGCGGGGTGCGGCCCAGGGCCCAGCGGGCAAGGAGTGCTGCTGCCGGGTGCCACCCGAGTCATTGGCCGGGCCCGTGGCACACGTGGCTTGCGGAAAAACGACGCTGGACGTGTTCGCATGCCCTCGTTTTGGAGGCAGACGCAAAACTCCGCCTCTTCCTTCGCTCCATGGACACTAGTCCTCCGTCTGCGTAATGCCCGCCTTCTTCAAGGCCTTTTCGAACTCAGCCTCTCGGAAGCCGTCCAGCGGCACCGGCACTCTGCCGAGCGGCTCAGAGCCCCCGCCCACCGTCAAGAGGAGCTGGACCTCGTAGCTCTTCCAGTGCCTGAAGAAGCCCACCGGCGCCTCCTGCTTCAGCGGCAACGAGTGCCTCTCGGGCTGGTGCGGTTGGTACGCCACCTGGACCTGAGCGCAACTCTCTTGAATTCCGGCATTTCTTGAATTTGACATACTCATGGAAGTGCCGGTTGATGCAGGGAACTGGGCCTTCAACCGACCCGGGTTGAAGCCCTCCCTCAAGGAGAGTCTCGATGTCACGCGGTACGTTTCACTCCCCCTTTCGAGTCCTGCTGGCTGGGCTGGTGCTGAGCGCCTGCGGAGGAGTCCCCGACGCGGGGCGGGCCCTTCCCGACGAAGGGGAGCTGGGGACCCGGGAGGCGGCCCTGTGCGCCGGCCTGAGCGTGACCGACCTGACCATCAACGGCATCAGCACGTATCAAGGAGAAATGGCCGGCAACGGGGCTTGGACGGTCTCCACCTCCTCCAACGCGGCCCGGCTGGAGTTCTACGTGGAGGGCGTCCTGCGCAGTGTCAGCGAGGAGGTCGGCGGCCCCAACGCCTCCGGCACCAGCTCCGGCAGTTGGTATTTCAGCACCACGGGCATCGCTTGCGGCACGCGCACCTTCGAGGTGCGCGCCTACCCCATGGTCATCACCAGCACGGGCAGCCGCACCACCTGCTTCGAGAGCCCCAGGGCCCTCACCCGGTCCGTCACCGAGGCGTGTCCCAACCCACTCGAGTCCTGGCACACCTGCACACGCAAGACGTCCACGACGGTCGAGTGCAAGGGCGCGGCCCAGGGCGGTGCCGCTCCGTATACGGCCTACTGGAAGGTCGGCCACTCGGGTTCCTGGTTCGTGGGCTCGATGACCCAGACCTTCTCGTACGCGCTCAACACCCCCTACTACTTCCGGGTGAAGGACGCCGCGGGGGCCTGGTCCGAGGGGTATTTCTGCTCCTGCAACACCACCAGCTGCAACATCTGCAGCTAATGGGGTGAGCGGTGAGAGGGGTGCTCCGCATCTGCCGGCAGGCCCCCCGTGCCGCGGAATCCCGCCTCCAAAATGCGTGTTTTGAGAGCCCTCGCCCAGGCGCTGGTCCCTCGTTGGATCCCCTGTGATGTCTTGTTCCCAGCGCAGGGGCCACCCCAGCTCGCGTGGTGTCAGGCGCGGGGTTAGGACCGCTTCGACCTCGATCGGGAGCAGACGGGCATCTCCTTCGGGTATGGCAGCCACTACTGCCTCGGAGCCTTCCTGGCGAAGCTCGAGGCCCAGGCGGGGCTCGACGCACTGCTCGACCGGTTCAGCGGCTTCTCGCTCCTCCCCGAGGGCGTGGTGTGGAACCGGGGGCTCATCACGAGCGGTCCGGTGAAGATGCCGGTCCGCTTCCTGCCGAGCTGACCTCGAAGCGTCCCGGAAGGAGGGGAGCACAGGGGTAGAATGCGCCTCTCCCCTCCCCTCTTAGAGGACGTAGCCATGCGTTTTCGAGCGTGCATCGCACTACTGATTTTTGTCACAGCGTGCGCTACGTCAGCACCGAGCCCAAGAGAGCCAGCGGCCCGGAACCCGAGGCTCGCCAACCTCCAGCGAGCGGCGACGCTGCCCTGGACGGACGGGGGGCGATGCGCCGTCCGCGAAGCTTCCGAGCCCTGGCCCGTGCTGGCGGAGCGGTGCTTTCATGCCCTCGACCATGACCGGATCGAATTTCACGACACCACGAGACGATGTGCGGTCGCCTCGGCGGGTGCCGCTGCCGTGGGCGTCGGACTCTGGGAGCCTGCATTGAAATACCTCTATTCGTTGGAATGGGGGTGACCACGGTGGCGTTGTCTGCGAGCTCGTGCGCTCCTTCCTCTGGCGAGAGCATCCTTGATGCGCCGCTCG
>DASQMW010000249.1:0-16522 GCA_035645295.1 Archangium sp. | reverse complement strand
CTCGGCCGCCTCCAGCAGGGCTCCGAGCAGGGCCTGGTCCTTCCCCAGTCCGCAGGCATACCCGGCCGCCAGGGGCACTGGCCCCTCCTCGCGATCCACGAGCAACGCTCCGCCCACGGGCAGGTCCGCGGCACCGCGGGTCCGCTCAGCGGGCGTGAGATCGAAGAGGTAGACGGCGAAGCCCCGCTCCCCCAGGGCCCGCGCGAGCGCCGCCGTCCGGGGCGCGCCCTGCTCGAGTCCACCGGGGCGCAGCATGCGCGTGCGGAGCACCTCCTCCGACCAGCCGTCCGGGAGGATGCGCGCGAGCTGATCCCGCTCCGTGGCCTCCAGCAGCGCATGCAGGAGCGCCCGTGCCCGCTCGGGGTGCGCGCCCGAGCCGTTGCTCGTCCACTGCACGCTCACCGGGCCGAGCGCCGGAGCCCCCGAGGGCGGGCAGTACACCCCCTGGGCAGGGACGAGCACGGGTTGCCCGGAGTGCAGCTCGGTGGCCTCGCACCAGGCGTAGCGCATCTCGCGGCTCCACAGCCGGGAGATGACCACTCCGCCCCGGGTGCCCAGCTCCTCGGCGCCCCAGACGGCCCGCCCCCGGGTCTCCAACCCATCCATCGAGCCCCAGACGAGCCGCTCCAGGGAAACGTTCTCCGCGGCCCACAGCTCCGCCGTCTCCAGGAGGGCCCCGGCCGACGCGGCCTGGAAATCCAGGCCCTTGCCATTGCACACCTGGAGCACGTAGCCGCCTGGACGCACCGCGGCAGCCACCTCCACCCCGGCCCGGTCCAACCCGGTCACCCGCGCCACCCGGGTGACGCCAAGTCCACGGGCGAGACGGTCAAGAAAGGAGGACGTCAACGGAACTGCGGTCGGGAGGGCCACGGGAGAGCTCTGTGTTGGGTGAGCGAGGGCGTATCGGTAGGAAGCATGCTAGGGGAGTCCGGCGTCAGGAGGCCGAAAAGAAGATGCTTGACGTGGGACAATCCGCCCCGGAGTTCACCGGCACCGACTGTTGGGGACGCACCTTCTCGCTCTCCGCTCTGAGGGGACGCCGGGTGGTGCTCTTCTTCTTCCCCAAGGCCTTCACCATCGGCTGTACCGAGGAGACGCGCCACTTCCGGGACAACCACGAGCGGATTCAAGCGCTCGGGGCGGAGCTGGTGGGCGTGTCGGTGGACACGGTGAAGACGCAGTGCGAGTTCGCCGAGAAGGAGGACATCCACTTCTCGTTGCTGGGTGACGAGGGGCGCACCATCAGCAAGGCGTATGACGTGCTCTGGCCCGTGCTGAACGTGGACCGGCGTGTCACCTACATCATCGGCCCAGACGGCCGTGTCGAGTCCGTCATCCGCCACGAGGTGCGCGTCTACAAGCACCTGGACGACGTGCTGCGCTACCTGAGCGAGCACCCTCTGCCAGCAGCGGGTGCCTAGACCTCCCAGGCGCAGTGGTACTCGCAGTGGCCGTTGCCGCGGGCCCGGCACTTGGGGTGTTGGATGCGCACGTCGCGGCCACCACTCATCTCGATGGCGCGCTCGTACCAGCCCATGATGGTGAGACAGTCGGCCTCGGTGACACTCTCGGCGCCCGAGGTGCGCAGCACGCCACCGCGCGGCCCGGTCTTCTCGTAGGAGCGGTTCCCCACCGCGTAGTAGAGGCGGTAGATTTCCGGCGCGTGGCTGAGGAGGAAGTGCGGATCCCCCTTGCGGATGAACACGTGGTGGGGGCCGTTGAGGTTTTCCTCGGCGGAGGCGCGGCCCATCTCGACGAAGGCCTTGTCGCGGTCCCTGGGCGAGAGCGCCTCGACAATGGCCATGTCGAGGCGGAGGTTGAGCTCCAGGGGGTACCAGCCGATGGGCATGATGACGCCCTCGAGGACCTTGCGATCGGCGGGAGGCAACCGCTGGAGCACCTGCTGGAGACGCCCTGTCCCGCCCTGCTTCATCAGCAGATTGATGCGGGTGATGAGCACACTCCCCTTGATGCGTGCGGCCGCGTTGTCCGTTGCCATGATGCGAATCCCCCGTTGAACAGCCCCTCCATTGTGACAGCCAGATGATGTGGGCGGCAACCTGCCCGGGGGCGACTTCCCGAGTGGAGCAGGCAGGCGAGCCCGGTGCCTGAGCGTGGTCAGTGCGTCTGGAGTTCTTGCAGGCGCTTCTCGAGGTTCTCGCCGAGGTCCGTCGGCCGGCGCAGCACCGAGGCCATCAGGACCACTGCGCCATCCGTGAGATCGATCCGGGCATTCAGCCGGCGAAACCCCTCGTGCAGGTCCGTGAGCAGCAGTTGCATATCCCCGCGCAGTTGCAGGATCTCCCCGCTCAATCCCTCGCGCCACTTGAGGAACTCAGCCCCCAGGCTCTCCATCAACCGCTCCTGTCGCTTCATCCTGGAGTCCAGGCTCGTCACCTGCGTCTTGAGGTCCGTCACCTGCGTCTTGAGGTCCGTCACCTGGGCTTCCAGCCCATCCATGCGCGCTTCCAGCTTGTCCATGCGCGCTTCGAACCTGTCCATCCGGATACCCAGACCCTGAACGGCATTCAGGATCTGCGTGCCAATGTCGCCCCCGATTGTCTCCGCCATCTGCACACTCCTCGCCCGCCTGGGCAGTCCGTGAAGCCGTCAGCCCCACGCCGCACAGAATAGCGGAACACCCCGGCGATGCGAACCTTTTTCTAACCTCTCAAGTAGGGTCCCACTCCCTACTTCCCAAAACCACACCGGGCACCTGGGCATCCACGGAAAAAACCTCCTTTAACTTTTCGCCGGCTCCGGGGTTTGTAGGAGGCGTGAAGGCCCTGGAGACATCCCTGGCGCTGGCGGAGAGCGCCACCGAGCCGAGTGACGAGGCGCTCTGCCGTGCCTTCCTGTCCGGTGACGAGGCGGCCTTCGGCAGGCTGGTGGAGCGGCACCGGGCCCTCATCCTCTCCCTCCTGCGGCGCTACACGGCCCGGCCCGAGGACGCGGCGGACCTCGCCCAGCAGGCCTTCCTGCGAGCCCTGGAGGCCTCGCGCCGTGTCTTCTCGCGCTGGAGCCCCTCGGGTCCCGCTCCTTTCCGGGCCTGGCTCATCCGCATCGCGCTCAACCTGGCGAAGAACCATGCCCGTCAGGGAAGGCGCTGGCTCCGGGCCGTGCGGCAACCCGAGCCCGAGGCCCCGGGAGAATCCGCGCACGAGGCGCTGGAGAGAACCGAGCGGGAGCAACAGGTCCGCGCGGCGGTGCTCACCCTGCCCCGCCGCCAGCGCGAGGTACTGACGCTCCGGGTGGACGGTGGGCTGGGCTTCCGGGAGATCGCCGAGACGCTCGGCATCACCGAGACGAACGCGAAGGTGAACTTTCATCACGCCGTGAAGCGCCTCCGGGCGCAGGTGGCGGAGTTGCCCGGGGAGGAACGCTGATGGTGGCGTGCCAGGACCAAGACGAGTTGCTGACCCTCTTCGCCGCGGGAGCGCTGGAGCCCGAGGAGGAGGCGAGGGTGCGCGCGCACCTGGACGCCTGTGCCGCATGCCGCTCGGAGGCGGAGGCGAACCACGAGGTGCTCGGCCTGGCCGCACTGCCGCCGCAGTCCGCGCGGGAGCAGGCCGTGATGGCGGCGCTGCCTCGGACGACGTTGGGCGCCTGGCGAGGGGCACAGGTCCAGCAGGCGGCGCGGATGAGGACCGCCGCAGCGCTGATGGCGGCGGCCGCCGTGGTGCTGCTGGTGCTGGGACCCGTCATGCAACGCCGTACGTCCACGCCTCCTCCACCCACCGCCCAGGTGGAACCCGCCGCCAACCCGTCCGAGGAGGACACCTTCACGCTGGAGCAGTGGGCGCTGGCGGACCCGCTGGCCGACGCGCTCGACCTGGACGAGGCGGACCCGGAGGAGCCCGAGTCCGACGAGTTCCTGGACTCCGAGCTGGACGATGTCTTCTCGTACCCGAACCCTGGAGAATCGCTGTGATGAAGCCCTTTCGACTGGCGGTGCTGACCCTGAGCCTGCTTCCCCTGGTGTCGCTGGCCCAGCCGGCCGAGGAGAAGGAAGCCTCTGAGCGGGCGGAGAGACAGACACGCCTGATGCGGGTGGTGGGGCTGGCCGAGGAGTTGGAGCTGCAGGAGGCCCAGGCGCTGAAGATGGCGGACACGATGCGCCAGTTCGACGAGCGCCGGCGGCCCCTGCTCGAGCAGGTGCAGGAGTCCGCACGGGTGCTGAGGCAGGCGGCGCGGGGAGACGCACCGGCGCAGTCGCAGGTGGACCAGGCCGTCCAGCGGGTGTTCGACGCGCGGACACAACTCACGGCGTTGGACCGTGACATGTACCAGGCGCTCGCCAAGGACCTGCCGCCCCAGAAACGGGCGCAGCTGGCCATCTTCCTGGCCCGGCAGGACGGGAAGATGAAGATGGAGAAGATGCTGAGGAAGGCCGACCGCGAGGGCCGGCGCGAGGAGCGGGAGAAGCGGAGGCAGGAGCGCATGCAGCGGATGCAGCAACGCCTCCAGGAGGGCGGCCAGTAGCGCCCGGCCTACACGCGCACCAGGAGCGCTATCTGGTGCGCGCCGATACCGATACCGAAGAGCACGAGGTACTTCGTGCGCAGCTCGCGGTGGTGGCGGGCCAGGGTCACGGGGATGGAGGCAATCACCATGTTGCCGCAGTCCTCGAGCGTGTGCAGGTACTCGCGCGGGCGGATCTTCTCGTTCCAGTGGTCCAGCAGCTTGCGCGTGGCCTGGTGTGACACGAGGGTGATGTCGTCCCCGGTGAGCCCGTGCTTGCGCAGCAGCCGCTCGACGAGCCTCGGAGGGCCCTCCATGCCGGTGTTCAGGAAGGCCTGCACACCCCGGGAGGGCTCGAGCCCGTACACGGGGGTCTGGAAGCCGGCCTCGGGGCGGGAGCGCATCGTCATGGCCCCGTACTCGTCACTGAAGGTGTCCGCGGCGTAGTCCACCAGGACGAGCCGCTCTCCGGCGCCGAGCACGGCCGCGCCCGCTCCATCTCCGATGCCGAAGGCGTGGCCCTGCGCGTAGTCCACGTTGCGCGTCCACCCCGCCCCCACGGCCACGAGCGCCCGCTCCGAGTGCCCCGCCAGCATCGCCTCCCAGGCCAGCACCGTCCCCATGATGAAGTTGCCGAAGTCGGCCTGCACCGGCACCACCAGCGCGTGCGAGCCCAGGCCCACCTCCCGGTGCACCTGGTACAACGCGTTGGGGGAGACGAACTCGGACACGGAGACGTAGCCGTAGAGCCGGTCCACCTGCTCCGGCCGCACCCCCGCGTCCTCCAGCGCCGCGCGCCCCGCCTTCGCCGTGAGCGAGGCCAGCGACTCGTCCGGCCCCAGACACCGGTGCTCCCGGTTGCCGTAGAAGAGCGAGGCCTCGGACAACCCCTGCTCCCGGGCGGCCTCGCGGATGCGATCGAAGATGGGGTCGGCGCTGGTGCGGACCCGCTCCGGCAGCGCCGAGCCAAGTCCCAGGAAGGCAATCGAAGGACGTGTCATCGCACCCGAATAGAGCACATCCGGCCCTCCGTCCGGGGCCTCCACTGTCCGCCAGCGGAGCGGACAGGCAAACGACCCTGCGAAGCCGGCTCCTGGCCGCTAGAGAGAGTACCTCATGAGCGCACTCTCCCTGAGATACGTGGCCCTGGGTGACTCCTCCGCCGTCGGAGTGGGCTCGCGCAGTGGTGGCTACGTCGAACACCTCTTCCAACGGCTGCGCCGCACCCGCCCGGGTGTGGGCCTGCTCAACCTGGGCGTCAGCGGCGCCACCAGCGCCACCGTCCTTTCCGGACAGCTCCCCAAGGCCACCCGGTCCCGCCCCCATGTGGTGAGCCTCGCGGTGGGCATCAACGACTTGTGGCGCGGCGTGGAGCCCCACCAGTTCGAGTCCAACCTCGACCAGCTCGCACGCGGCCTCGTGGCCACGGGCGCCCCGGTGGTGCTGGCCAACCTGCCGGACATGTCGCTCGCCCCCATCGCCCGGCTGGCGACGCACTTCCTGCCCATCCAGCTCATCTCCGAGCGCATCGCCTCCTTCAACGAGGCGGTGGCCCGCGTGGTGGCCCGCCATCGCCTCCACGGCGTGGACCTCCACGGCCCCAGCCTCCAGGAGCTGCCGGGCAGCACCGACTACTTCTGCGGCGATGGCTTCCACCCCTCGGACACGGGCTACCAGCGGATGGCCGAGCACTTCTGGCCCGTCCTGCTCCAGGCCGCCGAGCTCGGCGCCAGCACCGCGCAGGCCACTGGCTGACACCTCGCAGGCCGCTTCGAAAGGTGGGCAGGCGCTCCGGGGACTGACGCAGGCGTGTGACGGACGGCCCGAGCTTCATGCCGCCGCGGCGTGGAGATAGCTGTCGATGGCGCGGTTCACCGCCTCGGGCGCGCTCAGGTGGGGCAGGTGCCCGCTCGCGTTGATGGTGGTCATCCTCGCGAGCGGGATGCGCCGGGCCATGTACTCACCCACCGGGTTGGGGACGGCGAGATCCTCCCCGGAGTGGATGATGAGCGTGGGCACCTTCAGGCGCGGCAGATCCAACCGGTGGTCGTACTGGAAGATCATCCGGGCGATGGCCAGGGCGATGTCCGGCCGCATGGAGGACAGGGTGCGGGCGAACTCCTGGCCCAGCTCGGGCCGCTCGGGGTTGCCCATGGCCAGGGGCGCGAAGCCGCTCGCCCAGGCGTAATAGCTGGAGGACATGGCGGCGAAGAACGCGTCGAGCTCCGCCCGGGTGAAGCCTCCCACGTAGCCCGACTCCGGATCATCGAGCAGCCGGGGCGTCGACTTGACGAAGACGAGCTGACGGAAACGCCGGGGCTCCACCATCGCCGCCAGCGTGCCCACCATGCCACTGAAGGAGTGGCCCACGAAGATGGTGTCGGAGAGCTTCAGCTCCTCACACAGCTCGAGCAGATCCTCGGCGTAGGCGTGGACGCCGCTGTAGCGGTCCGGGCTGTAGGCGTTGAAGTCGGACCCGCCGCACCCCACATGGTCGAAGAGGATGATGCGGTAGCGGTCCTGGAAGGCCTTCACCTGGTGCCGCCAGACGCTCTGCTCGGAACCGAAGCCGTGGGCGAAGATGAGGGTGTCCTGGCCCTTGCCGAGCACCTGCACGTTGTTGCGCTTCCGGATCGCCTGGCCCATGACGCTCACACTCCTATCGAGATGATGAGCGTCAATCGTGACAGCACCGTGTTCACCCACCTGTCTCAACTAGCTGTGGAAACGCGAATTGCAGGGTAGAGCACCCCCGTTCAGGGTTTGTCCGTCTTTCAACCAACATCCCCGTCGGCCCCCATGTATCCCCCGGGCTCACCTCTATCTTCGCCTTGAGCCGAGAGCACGGCGCCAATCGGTTGGAGAGAGAGGGCCTGAGTGAAAGGAAACGTGTGGGTAGAACCGAGCGGGGGCATCGTCATTGCCCGTTTTCGCGGCGAGCCCACCGAGACCTTGCTCAAGGAAACCCAGGAGCGCGTCCTCGTCCTCCTCCAGGACACGACGCGCCGGAAGGTCCTCTACGACGCACTGGAAATGGAGCCACCCACGGTGGAACTGACGCTGACGCAGCAACAGCTCAGCAAGGAGATCCACAAGATGGGGGTACGGGTCGCAATCCTCGTCCCCAACAGCCGCATGGCCTATCTCTCCCGGCTTGCCTTTGGCGCGGGGAACTACCGGGTGTTCTACAACGACCTGGGCCAGGCAATCTCCTGGCTGAGCGCGGACAATCAGGGCACGGGGAACGGCCCGCCCTAAGCCATAGGAACTAAGTTCTTTCAGGGGTGCTCTTGTAGCAAAAAACGGGGCACCTTCCGGCCGCGCGCCGTGCCGACTGGTCCGACCATTGGACCAGTTGCTCCCGAGCACGGCCGGAACCTCCCCCTGAAGAGACTTGGCTCCTATGGCTTAGGGCACGGGGCTCAACGCGCGCACCAGGAAGTCGTCGAACCAGACCCCGGCGATGGGGGTGGCGAGTCCCGCGAAGCCTTCACCCGTGAGCGCGGCCGGGTCGTCGTCCGTCACCGTGAGGCGGACCTGCCCATCCACCGAGGCCGAGAGCCGCACCGGGCCCGCGCCCCACACGGACAGGGAGAGTGTCGCGGCATCCCAGGAAGACGCCTGGCCGCTGGGGGCCTCGCCGAGCACGGTGAAGCTCCCATCCCGGTAGCGGCGCAGTTGGATGCGGCCCTGGGGCAGCAGCACGAGCGCATAGCGGGCATCCCCCTCGGCGCGCAGCACGACGCCCACCTCGTCCACACCGAAGGCATGCACCCGTGCCTCCACCTGGCAGTCATCACAGCGCGAGGGCAGCGCGAAGGCGAGGTTGTCCCCATTCGGGTGGTCGAGGTCGCTCACCGCGCGCCGGCCATCCGTCAGCCACAGCCCGCTCCACTTCCAGTCGTGCCCGAGGCTGCTCGACGAGGTGCGCGGGAAGGTGTCGCTGAAGAGGGGCTCATCGGGCTCCGGCTCCCCGGGCAGCGGCTCGTCCTCCTGCGGCGGTGGCTCCTCCCCTCTCCCCGGCACCGCGAGGGCCCCGCGGGCCACGTACCCACGCGAGTTGGCGTGGGGGGCATCTCCGAAGAAGAAGGGCACCTCGGACGACCCCTCTGGCAACGTCTCCAGGGCGTTGGGGTAGCCCTTGTAGGTCCGCCGCGAGTCGACCACCACCGGCTCGCTGAAGCGTCCGTCCTTCAGCACCCGGGCATGCACCTCATAGCTCGCGTTGGGATGGCGCATGACGTTGTAGAAGACGTACAGCGTGTCGCCGATGCGCGTGGTGGCCGCCTGCATCGCCCAGTCGCGCGAGCCCTCCAGCAACGTGCGCGGGCCGAACACGCTTCCATTGAAGTGGCGGTAATAGAGGCGCTCGAACTCGTCCTTGTAGACGAAGTGCATGCCGCCCTGGCCGTCCGCGACGGCGCTCAGCGCGGCCCCGTGGTAGATGCCGTCGGAAAAGGCGTCGCGCACGGAGCTCCAGGTGTCCAGCGGATCTCCGTCATTCCGGAGGCGCATGCGCGTGGGCTCGAAGCCGTCGTGCATGGCATAGACGAAGACGAGCTTCGAGCCGAGGCTCAACAACCGCCCGCCGCCCCGGCGCTTCACGCGGCCCAGGTTCGGCTGGCGCTGGAAGCTCGTGCCCCCATCGGTGGAGACGGAGATCACCGCCGTGGAGCCGCCATCCGAGTCCAGGCGGAAGGCCTGCACCCACAGCTGACCCCGTGAGTCGCGCGCGAGCAGCGCCCGGGAGTAGGCCGTGCTGTCGTCGGCATCGAAGACGCGCACCGCTGGCTGAGGCGCCCAGTCGTGCGTCTCCGGCCGGTAGCGCCACCATTGGAAGTACACGTCGTGTCTGCGCGAAGCCGCCAGCTTCGGCGCCTCGTACGAGTAGACGAGCGCCACGTCCCGGCCCACCGCGAGCACCTCGGCGCGGTCCGCGTGGCTGGCGTCCGGTTGGATCGCCGCGGCGAAGCGGAACGTGCGCCCGCCGTCGTCCGAGCGGAAGAACGACAACCCCCGCCCTTGCGCGCCCTCCTGCTGCAAGGTGAGCAGCCAGGTAGGCGGCCGCCCGTTCCCCGTGTCGATGCGCACCGCGTGGCGTTGAGCCGGCAACGTCAGCGCGTTTCCCCCACTGGCCGGAACCATGGGCGCGAGGCTCGCGAGCAACGTCGCGAGCAGCGCCGTCGAGAACCCCACCATCCGTCCCCCTCCCCCGTATTCCCTGAGACAAACTAAGGCGCTCGGGGAGAAGAGAAAAGCCTCGGGCCCCCTCCGGACTTGTACCGCGGTCTCAGTCGAAGAGGGGCAGGCCGGTCATCACCTTGCCAATGAAGTCGTAGAGCAGATCCGTGGTCGGGGACATGACAGTGACGGCCTGGGCGTCGCGGAAGTGCCGGTCGAGGCCCATTTCCTTGCGGTACGCCGAGCCACCACACACGCGCATGCCCAGTTCGGTCACCTCGGGGGCCAGCTCGCCCACGGCGGCCTTCACCTCGAGCACCCGCATCTGCGCGTCCTCACGCTTTGATTCGATGGCGTCCAGCGTGTCGCGGATCAGCCCGCGCACCAGGTCCGTCTTCATGCGCATGCGCGCCAGGTAGGCCCGGATGGTGGCCAGGTCGGCCAGGGACTGCCCGGTGTGCAATAGCCGCGTCTTCGTCACGTGCGCCGCCGCCTTGTGCGTGGCGGCCTCCATGATGCCCAGGTAGCAGCTGGAGCCCAGCACCTGGAAGTGGGGCAGCACGGTGCTCATCATGATGTCGAACCCGCCCCCGTCCTTGCCGAGCATCGCCGAGCGGGGCACCCGCACATCCCGGGCCACGATGGGGCTGGAGGAGTTGCCCCGCAGGCCCATTCCATCGAACGCCACGGGGAACGACAGCCCGGGGGCATTGCCCGGCACCAGCCAGAGCGTGCTCATGCCCTTGGCGGTCACCGGCCTGCTCGACCAGACATAGCTGTCGGCCTGGCCCGCGGAGGTGGCCCAGCTCTTGTCCGCGTCCAGCCGCACGGTGTCCTCATCGGGCACGGCCAGGGCGGTGCTCACCGGCGCCCAGAAGTGACTGCGCGAGCCCGCCTCCGACAGGGCCAGCGTCGTCACGTGCCGCCCCGCCGCGATGGCCTCGCGGATGTCTCGCGGCCCGTGCTGCTCGATGATCGCCGCGCCGCAGAAGTGCATGCACAGCACCATGCCGCTGGAGCCACACACCATCCCCACCTGCTCGACCAGCGCGGCCGCCGCCCGGAGCCCCTCTCCCCTTCCCCCGACGTCCTTGGAGCTGACCAGCCCCAGCAGGCCCGCCTTGCCCAGCGCGTCCATGCTCGCCCGGGGATACACACCATACCGGTCCACCTCGATGGCCTTGGGCTCGATGACTTCGGAAATGATGCTCTCGACGGAGTTCATGGGTCCGGCTCCTCGGAGATGAAGGGTCCCGGAAGGTAGCAACCCGCGGGACGAAAGGGGGAGGGACAATCTGATAAGAGGCCCGCCCGATGAATCCGCTCGAGCTGACGACCGACGACTTCCGGCGCCTGGCCCACCGTGTCTCCACCCTCGCCGAGCAGTGGCTCACGGAGCTGGACACCCGCGCGATCGCCCCTGCCGTGACGGGCCATGACACCGAGGCCCTCTTCGCCGAGGGCTTGCCCGAAGAGGGATTGAAGGACGGGGCGCTCGACGCGCTGGGGGCGGTGATGGCCGGGACCCGCGCGGGCAACGCACGCTTCCTCGCGTACGTGCTCGGCTCGGGCGAGCCGGTGGGGGCACTCGGGGACTACCTGGCGGGCGTGCTGAACCAGAACGTCACCGCGTGGCGCTCGTCCCCCACCATGGTGAGCATGGAGCGAGCGGTGGTGCGCGGACTGGCGGCCGCCGTGGGCTGCCCCGGCTTCACCGGGAGCCTCACGGGTGGGGGCTCCTCGGCCAACCTCATGGGTCTGACGATGGCGCGCGAGGCGAAGGCCCCGGCCAACGAAGAGGGCTCGCCCTCGGGGGTGGTGTACGCCTCCACCGAAGTCCACATGTCCATTCCCAAGGCCCTGGCACTGCTCGGCCTGGGACGCAGGAACCTGCGCCTCATCCCCACGGACGCGGAGTGGCGGATGCGCCCGGAAGCCCTCGAGCGCGCCATCACCGAGGATCTGTCCGCTGGCAGGCGCCCACTGGCCGTCGTCGCCACCGCGGGCACCGTCAACACCGGCTCGGTGGATCCGCTGAAGGAGGTGGCGGCCATCGCCCGGCGGCATGGGCTCTGGATGCACGTGGACGGGGCCTTCGGCGCCCTGGCCGCGATGGCCGTCCCCGAGCGCTTCGAGGGCCTCGCGCTGGCGGACTCGCTCTCCATGGACGCGCACAAGTGGCTCTACCAGCCGGTGGACTGCGGGGTGCTGCTCTACCGGGATGCCACCGCCGCGCGCCGCACCTTCTCCTTCTCGGGCGACTACGTGCGCACCATGAGCGCGGACGCCGTGGAGGGCTTCGCCTTCTTCGACGAGTCCCTGGAGCTCTCCCGCCGCGCCCGCGCGCTCAAGCCGTGGCTCTCGGTGCGCTACCACGGGCTGCGCGCCTTCCGGGAGGCCATCCGCAAGGACCTGGAGAACGCCACGCTGCTGGCGGAGCAGGTACGGGCGGAACCGGCGCTGGAACTGCTCGCGCCCGTGCCACTGAGCGCGGTGTGCTTCCGCTACGTCGCGGGGCTGGCCGAGCACGAGCGCGATGCCTTCAACACGCGGCTGATGGCGCGCCTCAACGCGCGCGGCCGGGTCTACCTCTCCAATGCCACGCTGTCGGGACGCTTCGCCCTGCGCGCCTGCTTCGTGAACCACCGCACCACGGCGGAGGACGTGCGGACGGTGGTGGCCGAGGTGCTCGCCACGGCCAGGGAGCTCCAGGGCGCGTGACAGAGGACTACCGGGTGCCCGTCCGGCCCCCGGGCCGCGTCACCGGAGGGCTCCCCTTCGTCTCCTTGGGCGCGGGGCTCGAGCCCCCGAAGAGCATCGCGACGAGCCCCGGGCCGAACAAGGCCAACAGCCCCGCGAGCGCGAAGAGCAGCACCCAGCGCCAGGGCCTGCCGCGAGGTGGAGCGTCCTCCTCCGCCTCGGCCTTCTCCGGGGGCGGAGGCGCGGGCTTCTTCGCGAGCTTCGGAGCGGCCTTCTTCTCGATGGGAGCCGCGGGCTTCGGCTCGGCGAGGCGGGCAGGCGCGGCCGGAGCCGGGCGGGACTCCAGGACACGGGCGGGCGCCTGGATGGGCTCGGGCCTGGGCTCGGGTCTCGCGATGGCAGGTGCCGGCACCGGGGTGACAGGCGCCCGCGCGAAGGGCACGGGAGTGGGCTCGTCCTCCGCTTCGGGCGCGGCCACGGCCCGGGGCCTCGTCCCCGCGGGCGCCTCGGGCCCCCGCACCGGCGGAACCGTCACCGGAATGCGCGTCACGGGAACACGCAGTGGCGTCACCGCCTTCGGTAAAGCCGGGGCCGCATTCTCCAGCGCGGCGGAGAACTCCCGGCACGAGGCGAAGCGCCGCTCGGGATCCACGTCCATCGCCCGGAGGATGGCCGCGCGGATTCCCGGCTCGATGCCCGGGTGCACCACGTCCGGTGGCACGAACTCCGCCCGGACGATCTTCTCCATGAGGGTGAAGTCGCTCTCGCCCTGGAAGCAGGGCTGCGCGGTGGCCAGCTCGTAGAGGGTGACGCCGAGCGAGAAGATGTCCGAGCGGACGGTGACGTCCTCGGCCGAGCGGATCTGCTCCGGGCTCATGTACTGCGGCGTGCCCATGCGCGAGCCCGTACGCGTCACCGGCCGGCCCTCGGCGCCGGACACCTTGGCGATGCCGAAGTCGAGCACGCGCACCACCCGCCGGCCGTGCACCTGCTCCAGGAAGATGTTGGAGGGCTTGAGATCCCGGTGGATGACGCCGTGCTCGTGGGCGAACTCCATGGCCGCGAGCACCTGCCGGAAGATGTCGCGCACCTCGTCCGCGTCCGGAGGCCGCCGCGCACTGGCCAGGTACTTGTCGAGCGACTCGCCCTCCAGGTAGTCCATGACGAGGCCCGCGACGCCGGGCGCCACGACCACGTCCGTGATGACCAGGATGTTCGGGTGCCTCAGACGCGCCTGGATGCGGCCCTCGTCCAGGAAACGGGCGCGCAGCTCCGCGTTGCCCACCAGCTCGGGGTCCAGCACCTTGAGGGCATGGACGCTGCCCAGGGCCACGTGGCGCACCTTGTAGACGCGCGCCATGCCGCCGCCGCCCAGCTCGCGCTCCACCTCATAGCGCTCGACCACATTCCCCGGGCTCAACATGGCGCGACTCTACCCCAGCTAGAAGAGCTCCCAGGGGCCCACGTGCTTCCCGCTCTGGAGCTTGGAGGCAATCCGGTACGCGTCCACGATGAACGCGATGTACCAGGTGAGCCAGAGGCACGCGCCTCCAGGCCCTCCTCCGGTGATGATGTTCTTGAGCACGAAGAGCGACGCGATGAGGCCGAGCACGCCCTTGGCCGTCTGGCCGTTGTAGAGCTGACCGCCTCCCGACAGGCAGAACAGGTTCAGCAACACGGCCACTCCGGGCGAGCCCGTGGAGCGGGACACCGCCGCCGGCGAGGCCCTGGCCACGTCCTTCGGGCTCACGCGCACGGTGTTGACCGGAGCGAGCTGGATGGGGGCCGGGGCCACCGGCGCGGGGGCCGGGGGCGCCGGAGCGGGCGGAGGGGTGTCGCTCTTCGGGAACCGCCCGGTATCCGGCACGTAGGTCGGCGCGTAGGCGGAGGCATCCGGCTTGGGCGCCGGTGGTTTCTCCACCTGGGTCACCGCGTAGGAGCGGGACGGCTTCTGGGGCGCCTGCGCGCCGGCGTCGAAGGCGTTCTCCAGGGCCTCGCGGAAGGCGGCGCAGTCCTGGAAGCGCTCGGAGGGGTCCACGGCCAGCGCCTTGCGGATGCAGCCGGCGATGACGGGGTGCAGGCCGCCCACGACACGCTCGGGGGGCTCGTAGGTGCCCTCCACGATGCTCTTCATCGTGTCGAAATCGCTCGAGGCGTGGAAGGCGACCCGCCCGGTGGCGGCCTCGTAGAGGATGGCGCCGAGCGCGAAGATGTCGGTGCGCGCGTCCACCTCGCCAGCCCCGCGGATCTGCTCCGGGCTCATGTACAGCAGCGTGCCCATGCGGGCCCCGGCCTGGGTGCGCGGCTTGCCGCCCGGGCCCTCCTCCAGCATCTTGGCGATGCCGAAGTCCGTCACCACGGGCTGGAGCCGGCCCCGGTTGTCCTTGCCGATGATGATGTTGTCCGGCTTGAGATCGCGGTGGACGACGCCCTGCTTGTGGGCCTCCTCCATGGCGTCCAGCACCGGCAGGAAAACCTCCAGGAGCACCCGGGGCTCCAGCCCCTGGCCGCGGCAGAACTCACCGAGCGTGGGGCCCTCGATGTAGTCCATCACCAGGCCCGCCACCGGGGTGGTGACGATCTCCGTCACCTGGACGATGTGGGGATGGCGGAAGCGCGCCTGGATGCGGCCCTCGGCGAGGAAGCGCCCGCGGATGTCGTCGTTGCGCGCCAGGTCCGCGTTGAGCACCTTCAGGGCGTGCGTGCTGTGCAGCGCGAGGTGACGCACCTCGTACACGGCCGCCATGCCGCCCTGCCCGAGCAGCCGGACCACCTCGTAGCGGCCGTCCAGCTGCGTTCCCGGCTGGAGGAGGTTCATGTCACCACTCATACGATCACCCGCCATGGCGATTGCATCCGCCTATCCCAGCAGCCCGAGCACGCCCGACTTGTCGGGGCCGGACGCGAGCACATCCTGGGGCGTGCACTCGAGGCACCCGTTGGGGCACTTGCAGTTGGCCAGGATGGCCCGGACCCACTTGAACGTGTCGTCGATGAGGGCCAGATCCAGCGCCTCGGCCACGCCCATGCCCTGGAGGTGCCGGTCCACCACGACGATGCCCGCTGGGGCTTCCGGGAACATGCCCGGCCCCACCGGCACCACGTCCATGTCCTCGTCGTTGGAGAGCAGGTGCGCCACCAGCACCCCGTCCGCCGAGCGCGCCAGGTGGACGAGCACCTGGGGCGTGGTGGCCGCAGGGAAGAAGACGCCGCGCACCCGGGTGCGGTAGCGGCAGCCCACCGCGCCCACGTCCACCCGGCCCGGCCGCCCGAGCTGCGAGTAGCCGGTGACGCTCTCCACCACCGTCGCCTCCAGGGTGCACACCTGGTACACGCACCGCCCGGTGCGCACCGTTTGGGGGGACTCCACCACGGTGGCGGACTCGAACTGGATGCGCAGCTGCGGCTTCGTGAGCGGCCTGTCGTTGGGCACCGGCTTGACGCGCAGCTCGTTGCGCTTGGTGTCCAGCGAGTGCAGGGGCACCTCGTAGCGCGCATCGCCCACGGCGAACACCCGGCCCGGGTAGTAGCGCGTCTCCGCCATCAGCCGGTCCACCTCGGTGAGGAGCTGGCCGCTGTGCACGTCGAGGATGCGCACCACCTGCTCGCTCACGGTGCGCCGCAGCGGATTGACGGCCTCCGCGACACCGGCGGGGACGACGGGGCTGCGCACGGGCGGGCGGCCCGCGGCCAGGCGCACCACGTGGCGCTCGGGACGGAACTTCGGCCCCAGCAACTGCTCCACGCGCGAGCGGCCGAAGACGGCCGCCAGGGACTCCACGTCCTGAGAGCCCTCCTGCATGGCGGCCTTGAGGTGGGCCGTGGCCAGCGCGCCGTTGTGGTAGCCCACGAGCGCCCGCGGCGGCATCAACATGCCGTTGCGAGACAGCCCGTCCAGGTTGCCATCCCGCGTGAGGAAGCGCGTCACCGGGTTGTCGGCGAGGCCCCAGAGCGCGTCATGCGTCTGCCCATCCGCCAGCGGCACCCGGTGCGGGAGCGCCCGGTACGCGGCCACCAGCCATGCCTCGTCCAGCGTGCCCACGGAGGCCACGCCGAAGAGGGACACGTCGCGGACGAAGCGCAGCTCGCCGCCCCAGAAGTCCACCGCCTTGAGATCGAACGCTCCGCCCGGGTCTCCCACCGCCGCGGGCAGCTTCGCCCCCACCACCGGCTCCAG
>DASQMW010000248.1:0-20476 GCA_035645295.1 Archangium sp. | reverse complement strand
GCGGACAACCACCGGGCCCGGAGGACGCCCGCTCTCCGGGCCCTCCCGCCTTCCGGGCAGGCGTTGAACCCTGTCATCCCTCCCCTTTTTCCTAGCGCTCGAGAAGGGTTGGCAGGCAGGCGGACCGGAGCGGTCTGTCATCCGGGTGGGGCATCTCCATCTTCTCACCCCGTGGATGCCGCCCAGAACCCCTTGCGCCGCGCCGTCTTCCGGTTCGCAGAGACCGGCGCGGCCCTCTCCGCCCTCTATCACCGTGCCCGTCTGCTGGGTGCCGAGCACCTGCCTGCCCGCGGTCCCGTCCTGCTCGTGGGCAACCATGGCCTCTGGGGCTATGAGACGCCTGCCTTCTTTCATTTGATACATCGCGCTACAGGCCGCTACCCATTGGGCCTGGCCGAGCGAGGCTTCTTCAAAATCCCCCTGGTGAGAACGGTTTTGCCCTGGTTGGGGGGCGTCGAGGGCACCCGGGAGAATGCCCTGGCCTCCTTGAGACAGGGCAACCTCGTCGTCTGTTATCCGGGCGGCGCTTGGGAGACCTTCAAGAAGCCCCGCTACCATTACACGCTGCGTTGGGAAGGGACGCTCGGCTTCGTGCGGCTGGCCGCCCAGGCGGGCGTGCCCATCGTCCCCTTCGCCGGCTTCGGGGTGGATGGCACCTTCCTCTGTCCCGAGAACGAGCGCTGGTGTGTCCCACTCGCACCTGGAGAGAAATACCGGGTGCCATTGGGGATGGGCCTGGGTCCGCTGCCGCTGCCGGTGAAGATGACCTTCGCCGTGGGCCCCTCGCTCGAGCCACCGCCCGCGGATGCACCCGAGTCCCGGCTGAAACACTTTCGTGACCGGATCGCCACCCTGGTGCACCACCTCCTGATTCGAGCCTGCCATGCGTGAAGCCACCCTTCCCGCCCCGCCGCGGCTCGTCCCGGCACCCGAGGACATCCAACCGGGGTATGAATTGGCGTGTGAGCAGCGCCTGGTGCGCGGCCACCCCATCCGCCTCTTCACCTTCCCCGGGGGCAACCTCGACGCGGCGAGCACCGTGTTGTGCCTGCCCGGACTGGGAGCCTCGGGCCGCTCGTTCGCGCCCATGCGGCCCCTGGCGGCCGAGCGGCGGTTCCTCCTGTGGACTCCGACGCTGCAGACGCCCCTGACGCACACGCCGTTGCAGTGGAACCTCGCCGCCCTGGAGCACCCGGACGCGCGGCTCCCCGAGCGTTTCGCCCTGGTGGGCTCGTCCTTTGGCAGCCTCATCTCCATCGCCTATGCGCTGGCGCACCCCGAGCGCGTCAAGGCGCTGGTGCTGGTGTCGCCGGTGGCCAGCGTGCACCGGGTGCGGCGCTGGGCCCTGGCCCTGTCCACGTTGGTGCGCATGCCCAAACCCTTCGCCTACCTCTTCGCCCCCACCGTGGCGCGGGTGCTGGGCGGGCGCCACCTGCCTCCCGAGGGCCGGGCCGAAATCGTCCGCGAGGCGCGCCGGCTCTCTCCCGTCGAGTTGCTGCGGCGGCTGCAGGACATCCTGACCGCCAGCTACCTGGACGACCTCGAGCGCCTGCGCGTGCCCACCCTCATCATCCACGGCGCCAGGGATTTGCTGGTGCCCCTCTCGTACGCCCGGGACGTGGCCGCGCGCATCCCCGGCTCGCGCCTGGAAGTCATCCGCGACGCCAGCCACCTGCCGTACATGAGCCACACCGACGCCTTCAATGACTTCGTCGGCGATTTCCTCGCCCGGCACGACTCGTAAGACACCTCAGGAAACCATGGACCAGGCCACTCAGCTCTCCCGCGCTGCCCTGATGTTCCTCTCGCGCCGCGAGGGATTGAAGGATGTCGCCACCGAAGTCCCCGCCCTGCGGCGCATCGCCCGCCGCTTCATCGCCGGCGAGACGCTGGAGGAGGCCGTCTCCGCCGTGAAGGAGCTCAACGCGCGCGGGCTGACGGTCTCCTTCGACCACCTCAACGAGGCGGTGCGCAACGCGGACGAGACGCTCGACGAGGTGCGTGAGTACCAGCGGCTGCTCGCGCGCATCGACCAGGTGGGCGTGCGCGGCAACGTGTCCCTGAAGCTCACGCAATGCGGGCTGATCTTCGACAAGAAGCTGGCGTTGCGCAACGCGCGCGAGGTGGTGGCCGACGCGAAACGGCGCGGCTCCTTCGTGCGCGTGGACATGGAGCACGGCGAGGTGACGCAGGCCACGCTGGACGTGGTGCGCGCGCTCCACCGGGAGTTCGGCGAGCCCCACGTGGGCGCGGTGCTGCAGAGCTACCTCTACCGCACCGAGGCCGATGCCCGCGCCCTGTGCGCCGAGCGCATCCGCATCCGCCTGTGCAAGGGCGCCTACCTGGAAGGGCCCGGCATCGCCTACCAGGACAAGAAGGACGTGGATGAGAACTTCCTCCGCGTCATGCGCATCCTGCTCGACAGTGGGCTGTACCACGGCATCGCCACGCACGATGAGCGGATGATTGACGAGACGCTGGCGTATGCCCGGAAGAAGGGGCTGGCGCGCGGCGCCTTCGAATTCCAGATGCTCTATGGCATCCGCCGGGACTTGCAGGAGCGGCTGGCGGCCGAGGGCCACCCGGTGCGCGTCTACGTGCCCTATGGCAAGCACTGGTACCCGTACTTCATGCGCCGGCTCGCCGAGCGCCCCGCCAACGTCTGGTTCGTGATGAAGAACCTGATGAAGGGTTAGCGAAGGCGCGGCTTGCCGGTGAGCCGGAGGGCCGCATCCTGCACCGAGTGGACGAGCGCCCAGAAGGCGGACACCCCCGCCTGGGCGTAGAGCATCCACGCCGGGACGCCGGCCCCGACCAACTTGTGGAGGAGCTCCAGGGCGTCACCCAGCTCCTCGTTGGACACGCGCGCGCTGGCGCACCGGCCCCACCACCCGAGGAATCCCTCCACCCGCCGCACCACCTCGTACACCGGCGCCGCGGGAGAGACCCAGACCCGGGAGTCCTCCTCCTGCCCGGAGGCCTGGACACCCGCCGGAAGCCCGGCCTCGCGCGCCCGCCTGCACAGGTCCGTGGCCAGCACGGGACGGTGCGAGTCGGTGAGCCCGTCCTCCACGTCGTCCTCCAACCCGAACGCGCTCAACACCGGGAACGCCTGCTGGTGCTGGATGTCCATTCAGAATGCCTCCGCCGTCTGCAGCAGGTTGAGCAGGGCCGTGCGCTGCTCCCTCGCCACCCTCCACCCTTCGCCTGTCAGCTCGTAATAACGCCTCGGACGTCCGCCTCTTTCAGGCATGGGGTCTCCCTCGAAACTGCGCAGCAGCCCCTCGCGCTCCAAGGCCTTGAGCGCCGGATAGACGGACCCCTCGTTCAGGCGGATCTTCCCGTTCGACCTCTCCCGGACCCTCTCGATGATCTCCAGCCCGAAGCCCCGCCCGCCGATGAGCGACATCAGGATGGCGGTCCGGGCGGAAATCGGAGTGTCCATGGAGTCGGAGACTAACCGGGAATCCCTGGGTTTCAACCTGAAGGATTGAGGTTGCCCCCGTGTGCTCGGAACCGGTCAGACGGGCAGCGACACGCGGGACGGGCGTCCCTCGAGCCCTCGGCGGGCCGGCTTGCGCGCCACCGGAGTCCAGCGCGCGGGGAGCAACTGCTCGGTGAGCACCGAGCGGCGAGACAGCGAGAAGCCATCCTCGCAGCCCTCGTCCAGCCGCGAGCCTTCGACCTGGAAGTAGCCCAGTGTGAGGTCCATCATCTCTCCCCCCTCGTGAAGCCAGGAATCCGTTGCCGCCATGGTATCCTCAAACCTTGAGGATTGCAATGTTCCAGTCTTGCTGTCCTTCATGCGTCTCCCCCCTCTCTGGCCTGTCCCCCGGAGCGAACCCGGTGGCAGGCCGACGTCTTCACCGGACAGCCCCTGTCGGACATCCGGAGGCAGGCCCACTTCCTGGCAACGAAGCGGCCAGGGACGCCTGAAGACCTGACAACCTGACGGAGCCCGCCGTTCCCCGCGCGAGGCTTGCCGCCCCTGGCGAATGGCGATACGCGTGAGCCACCACCATGCGCCGCGCCCTGTCCACCCTGCTCGTGCTCGCCCTCGTCCTGCTGCTGGGCGGGATGGTGGACGCGCATCCGGACTGGGACGAGCCCTGCACGGACTGCCCCGAGAGCACCACGCCGTGCCCCGCCTCGTGCCTGGCTTGTCCTTGTGGCCCCATGGTGTCCCCCCTGCCCGCGCAAGCACCCACGCTCCCGCCGGTCCCCCGCCCCCGCGAGCCCGCCGGATGGACGGAGCCCCTGCCTCCGCTCGCCCGGTTGCACGCACGTGACGTATTCCAGCCTCCTCGTGGCTGAAATTCAACTTCCCCTTTGTCCTTTCTTTCCGGGGTTCGGTCTTCCGGGGGTCTACCTCCGCGAAGCCAGGGGATTCCAACCCCTTACCCCGCCTCGAGTTCCGTTCAACCCATTTGTTTCCGCCAGGGCCTGAAACCCTCGCGGATGAGCTGACCATGCGCTTGATGAAGACCCTGTGCGTTCCCCTGTGCATTCTCGGAGGCCTCGCCGCCGCCGGGTGCGCCACGACTCCCTCCGCCCACGGCAACCTCACCTCCCTGAGCGTCGCCTCCTCCCAGGACGCCGCCTTCTGCGAGCACCGCGTCCCCCAGGAGAACTGCACCCGGTGCCACCCCGAGCTCGTCCCCCGCTTCCAGGCCGCCAAGGACTGGTGCGGCGAGCACGGCGTCCCCGAGTCCCAGTGCTTCACCTGCCACCCGGACCTGTCCTTCGAGCCCCTCCCCGTGCTCGCCCCCGGCGCGGACCTGGTGAAGCTCTCCCACCAGGGCGAGGACGTGCCCGAGCTCGCCCTCCACGCCGTGCCCGACAAGGTCACCGTCTTCGACTTCTACGCCGACTGGTGCCCCCCCTGCCGCAAGGTGGATGCCCACATGTTCTCCCTGCTCAACGCCCGCGCGGACATCGCCTACCGCAAGCTCAACGTCGTCTCGTGGGACTCGCCCCTGGCCAGGCGCCACCTCGGGCAGGTGGAGAACCTCCCCTACCTCGTCGTGTATGGGAAGGACGGGAAGCTCGTGCGCACCGTGAAGGGATTCGACCTGGCAGCCCTCGACGCGGCGCTCGCCGAGGGTGGTGCGCGATGAGATGGGTGCCCGTCGCCATGGGCCTGCTGGGGCTCGCCATTCCCAACCGCGCCGCCGCCTGCGCGGGTTGAAGCAACCCCAACCTCCCGGTCGGGAGGGACTCCCATTCCACCCTTCGCGCCGGGGAGACCGGCGTCTCCCTGTCCACCCTCGTCACCTCCGTACACGTGGTCCATCCGTCCGAATGCCCGGACATCGGCCCCATCTGCCAGGTGCGGGATGAGCCTCCGCAACTGCATGACCAGCACTTCACCGTCGCCGAGCTGCGCGCCACCCTGGAGCACGGGATTACCGACGCCCTCGGCGTGGAGGTGCAGCTGCCCCTGCGCTTGAGCGCCACCACCGTGCGCTTCACCGCGCTCGATGGCACGCCGCTGGCGCTCGACTACGAGAACATCCACCACCGCAATGAGACGCTGTTCGGCCTCGGAGATCCGTGGGTGATGGGGCGTTATGCGTGGCGGCTCGGTGAGGTGGGCCTGGCCGCCCGTCTGGGGGTGACCGTGCCTCTTGGCGGGACGGTGGAGAATCCGTTCGCCCTGGGGGCTCAGGGGCTACCGCACCAGCATGTGCAGTTTGGCACCGGCACCGTGCAGCCCCTGCTCGGCCTGGAGGCCTCGCGCTCCTGGGGTCCGTGGGGCGGACGTGTCTGGGGTCAGGCCCAGCTGTCCCTCGTCGAGAACCAGTTCGGCTATCAGAGCGGGAGCCGCTTCGCCGCCGGGGTCTCCGCCGAGGGGCCCATCGTTGGTGATCTGCGGTTTTCCGTGAGCGGTGATGTCGTCAACGAGCAGCCCGAACGTTGGGATGGGCTCGTCCAGCAGGATGGGAATCTGGGACGCACCGATGTGCTCGCCGGCGCGGGGCTCGCGTATCCGCTCGGCCGCGTGCGGCTCGGACTCAACCTCCGTGTGCCCGTGTACCAGCACATCATCGGTCATCATGGACAGCTCACCTACCCAGGCATCCTTCAGTTGACCGCGGGCTCCACCTTCGGTGGCGAGGCGAACCCGGGGTCTTCTTCACGGAATTGAGCACGGGGACGGGCACCCTCACCCCGTCCCTCTCCCGAGGGGAGAGGGGTGGGTCCTTGGGTGGGGTCCTTGGGTGGGGTCCTTGGGTGGGGGCACGGTGCGCCATGGTGTCACCGTGTCTCCGCCTGTTTGTTTCTCTTCTCAGCCCTGATGGGCGTCGCGCCCGCGCTCCCTCGCCGCCGTCTCCACCGGGTCCGGACGCTTGTCCCTCATCGTCACGAACTCCTCGGCCGCCGTCGGGTGGATGCCCACCGTCGCGTCGAGCTGCTTCTTCGTCACCCCACACTTCAGCGCCACCGCCAGCCCCTGGATGATCTCCGGCGCGTCCGCTCCCACCATGTGGAAGCCCAACACCTTTCCGCTCGCACGCTCGACGATGACCTTCATCATCGTCCGCTCGTCCCTCCCGCTCAGCGTGTGCTTCATCGGCCGGAAGTTGGAGACGTAGACGTCCACTTCACCGTAACGCTCGCGCGCCTCGAGCTCCGTACACCCCACCGTCCCCACCGGCGGCTGGCTGAACACCGCCGACGCCACCCCCGTGTGGTCCATCTTCGTGGGATTGTCATGGAAGAGCGTCTCCGCCAACGCGCGCCCCTCGGCGATCGCCACCGGCGTGAGGTTGATGCGGTCCGTCACGTCCCCCACCGCGTAGATGCTCTCCACGCTCGTGCGTGACCACTCGTCCACCTCCACCGCTCCCCGCGCATCCAGCCGCACGCCCACTTCCTCCAGCCCCAGCCCCTTCGTGTTCGGCACCCGCCCCGTCGCGTACAGCACCGCGTCCACCTCGAGCGTGTCCCCCATCTTCGTCAGCAGGCTCAACGTCCCGTCCGCCCGCTTCTCGATGTCCCGGATGAAGGTCTCCGGCCGGAGGTCGATGCCCTTCTTGCGCATCTCCTGCGTGAGCATCGCGCGGACGTCGTCATCGAAGCCGCGCAGCACCGTGTCGCCCCGGATGAGCATCATCACCTTCGCCCCCAGCGCGTTGAAGATGCCCGCGAACTCCACCCCGATGTAGCCCCCGCCCACGATGGCCAGCCGCTTCGGCAGCTCCGGCAGGCTCAACGCCCCATCCGAGGAGATGGCGTGCTCGATGCCCGGCACCTCGGGGAGGAACGGAGACGAGCCCGTGGCCACCAGGATGCGCTCGGCCGTGTAGCGCTTGCCACCCACTTCCACGGTGTGCCCATCCACCAACCGGCCCCGGCCCTCGATGAGCTGCACCCCCGAGTCCCTCAACAGCCGCCGGTACACCCCGTCGAGCCGCTCCAACTCCTTGTCCTTCGCCGCCTGGAGCTTCTTCCAGTCGAAGCCGGTCTCGGAGAGCGACCAGCCGTAGCCCGCCGCGTCCTCGAATTCCGAATGGAAGTGCGCGCCGTAGACGAGCAGCTTCTTGGGCACGCAGCCCCGGTGCACACACGTGCCACCAATGCGGTTGTCATCGCAGATGGCCACACGCGCGCCGTACGAGCCCGCCCTGCGGCTCGACGCCACTCCGCCCGAGCCCGCGCCAATCGTGAACAAGTCGAAGTCGTACTGGGGCATCGTGTCTCCTGTTTCTCTCGCCAACTTCCCCTCTCCCCTCGGGAGAGGGACGGGGTGAGGGTGCCCGTCACTGTCTTCCAGCCCGTGAAGGTGAGCAGGGTGCTCCCGATATGCTCTCAAGGGACTCGGGTGACACGGTGCTCATCCACGCCTCCGGCCAGAAGCCAACGTTCTGTCTCCCGGTGGGAAAGGGGGCGGAGACCTACCTTTCCTCGAACGTGACTCGGAGGTGACCGTGAGTGAGCGGGCGGGCAGGCGTCTTCTCCAGGGGCTGGGTGCGGGCGTGCTCGGGACCCTGGCACTGTCCGCGTCCGAGCCCCTCCGCGACTCGCTGCTTGGTCATCCGCCTCCCTACTCGGTGAGGAACATCGCCAGGCGAGCGGCTCGCACGTGGCTCGGTGTGCGGCTGCGCCCCCGCGAGGCTCAACCGTGGGGACTCGCCATGCGCTGGCTCTACGGGCCCACGCTCGGGGTGCTCCATGGATGGCTCCGGCCCGCGCTTCCAGGCCCCGCGCCCCTTCATGGGCTCCTGCTCGGTGGAGGCGTGTGGCTCTTCGAGCGGCTCTCCTTTCCGCGCCTGCGCGTCACCCCGCACCCGCGCACCTGGTCCTCCGCCGAGCGCCAGTGGCTCGCGCTCCAGTGTCTGCTCTTCGGGCTCGTCACCGCGTCCGTGCTCCCGCGTGGGCAGGCGGCAGGGCCCGTGCGTGAACGCCCGCTGAGCGAGGGAGGGCTCGCGGTTGCACCCGCTACCCCTCTCTCCCCACCTTGAACCCGTAAACGGTGCAAGCGTCCGGAGGAGCGTCGAATGTGGGCTCGCTGGTTGAACGTCATCCTGGGCTTCTGGCTGGTGTCGGCGCCTCTCGTGCTCGAGTACCGGCTCCAGGAACCCCAGTTGAATGACCTGTGCGTGGGGCTGGGCGTCATGCTGCTGGCCCTCGCGGCCATCGCCGTCCCCAAGTTGCGCTACGCCAACACCCTGCTCGGCGTGTGGCTCATCGTCTCGCCCTTCCTCCTGGGCTTCGGCAGCTACCGCACCGCCACCCTCAACGACGTCATCGTGGGCCTGCTCGTCACCGCGTTGTCGCTCGTCTGGGACCACCGGGTGTGGACTCCTCATCGGAGGCCCCTCTCCGGTACCTAGCGCATCGTCCGTTGCTCGACGGCCGCACGACGCGCTCCGGCTGCCGGGCGCGAGGCGGGTGTACTGCATGAACTCCCCGCCACCGGAGGAGCACCCATGCAGCCCTTCCTCAAGCCCTGCCTCATCGCGGCGAGCACCCTCGCCCTCTCGGCGTGTGTCACGTTCGGCAAGGAGAAGACGACCGCGCCCCCGCTGACCTGCGCCCCCGAGACCTTCGAGCTCATGAAGAAGCTGGGCCTCGAGCCGGGCCAGCAGGGCTCGCTGCACCTCGAGGCCAGCCAGCCCGGAGGCCCCAACGACTACGGCGTCTACCGCCCGGGCCAGGTGACGAGCCGCCTGGAGAGCGCCGTGGGCAGCCTGCCCGCGGGTACGCTCGTCGGGGGCGTGCTCTGGATGGACACCGGCAAGGTCCAGGCCCGCTACACCCAGGCGAGCCTGCCGGATGGGCAGAGCTACCCCGTGTGCCTCGTGCTGGGCGCTTCGGCCCCCGGCGGCGTCTACGCCGAGGCCGGCACCACCCCCACCGCCATCACCCTGCCCAAGAGCGTCCCCTTCACCGTCGTCGCGCAGTTCGAGTGACGAAGTGGCCGGGCTTGGGCTGCTCGGTGGGAGTGGAGGAGCACACTCGGGGGCCTGCTTCCGGTGGTGCCACGATGGCTGCCGGCGCTACATTGGGACCATGGCGCGCATGACCGTCTCCGATCTCCTGCACTTGAGTGTGGCCGAGCGCATCCAGCTCGCCGAAGACCTGTGGGACAGTGTCGCCGCGCACCCCGAGCAGGTGGAGACCTCCGAGGAACAACTGGCGGAACTCGAGCAGCGGCTGGCCGAGTTGGACGAGAACCCCGAGGCGGGTGAGTCCTGGGATGTGGTCAAGACACGCATTCTCGACTCCCTGTGAAACGCCCGCTCGAGCTCCGCAAACCCGCGCAGGCCGACATCGCGGACGCGGCCCGCTGGTATGAGCAACAGGACAAGGGACTCGGTGCCGAATTTCTTCGAGCGCTCGAGGCGTGTTTTTCCAGCATCCAGCGCAGTCCGGAAAGCCACGCTCGCGTCCACCCACGTGTGAGACGAGCACTGCTCCGCCGCTTTCCGCATGGAGTCTTCTACGTCGTGGAGGAGCAACGCATCAGCGTCATTGCATGTCTCCACGTCCGTCGCCGGCCAGGTGCGTGGAAGGCGAGGACTTGAGCGCTCCGGGCTCCAAGGAGAAACGCTACCGCATACCGGCACACCTTCACCGGGTGGAGCAGGAGCTGCAACGCAGCCGCTTCATCACGACGATCGCCCCGGCGCCGACGGTGGAGGAGGCCAAGGCGTTCATCGCCCGCATCCGCGACGAGTTCCCCGACGCCAACCACAACTGCTGGGCGTACGTGGTGGGCCCTCCGGGCTCCACGGGCATGGCGGGGATGAGCGATGACGGCGAACCGCACGGGACCGCGGGCCGGCCGATGCTGACGGCGCTGCTCCACGGCAACGTGGGAGATGTCGCCGTCGTCGTCACCCGCTACTTCGGCGGAACGCTCCTGGGCAAGGGCGGACTGGTGCGGGCCTATACCGGCTGCGTCCAGCAGGGCCTCGAGCACCTCCCCACCAGCGAGCGCGTGAGCAAGGCCCGCCTCTCCGTCGAAATCGAATACGCGAGCGTCGATGGCTTCCGCCGGATGCTCCCGGCCCACGAGGCGGAAGCCGTCTCCGAGGAGTATGCCGCCACCGTGGGCTATCAACTCCAGCTCCCCGTCACCCGGCTGGAGGCCTTCCAGAAGGCGCTGCTCGACCTGACCAACGGGCAGGCTCTGATGGAAGTGCTCGACCCCGGGGAGTGACGGCGAGCATTCAACGGACTTGCTCCCGGTGGTACCATGAGCCCATCGGGTCAAGTCGAGGCGAGACAGGCTTCTTCGTAGCCCCATCGTTCCTGGGACTCGCCTTCGTCCAGGGTCTTCCTCAACACCGCCAGGGAGACAGTGGGGGGAACGTCCACGGAGATCAGCCCTGGGATGTGGCTTCGCTCGATGGAGCAACCCAGTTCCTCGAGCAGCACCCTGACGGAAGGAATGTCCTTCTCGTCGTAGATGATGAGGCGAAGGGTGCTGTGGCCCGAGGAGCGCACGACCTCCGTGAAACGAAGCTCCTGCTGCTCGACCGTAGCGGAAACGATGTCGCCATGAGCAATGCCCCTGGCGAAGAAGGGGACATTGTCAATCTGGAACAGCCCCTCTCCAACGGGGTGCGCCCACAGGCCCTCGTAGTCCGCGGGAGGGTAGTCGTCCTCATCCTTCTCCAGCTTGACGATGACCTTGACCAGCTCATCCGATTTGGAGGCGGTCACGGTGCATCCTCCTTTCGTGGCTCCTTGCTCCCCTTCTTGAGGTTGCAGTCCCTACAGAGCACCTGGGCATTATCCACATCGCCGGGACCGCCCTTGGCCTTGGGGACTTTGTGATCGACCTGGGTTTCATTCCGCGGTGGGGTCACACCCTTCTCGTGTTTCTTGCCCGGCACTGTCTCGACATCACAATTCTCACAGTGGTCGTGCCCCCGTGCGCCTCGGCATTGTTCTGCTTGACGGTCTGCTTCTGCTTCTTGGTGAAAGCCTTCCCAGGTCTGCTCGTACCTGCGAGCACGCCTTCAGTGGGAAGACCCGAAGGCTCGTGGGAAGGGGCAGCCTCCATGGAAAGTGGCGTGATGGCAGCGCCCGGTTCCATCTGAAGCGGGAGCGAGAGGGAAGCAAGAAGAATACAGAAGGCAAGCATGGCCAGGTCCTCATCAATGGTGTTGCTCTAACTGGCGGCGCGCTGGAGTTCCTCGAGAATGGCCGGGAGCTGAGCGTGATCGCTGTAGGGGATGACCCGGACGTTGTACTCGCGCTCGTAGCGGTCGCGATCGGTGTCGCTCGGGTCCTTCAGGAGCGCGTAATGGCGGCGGGCCGCGGACTTGAACGCGTCCGCGTTCCACTTCAGCACCAGGTCCAGGTCGAGCGGATCGTTCATCCCGTAGCCGATGAACAGGAACGTGTACCCCTGGAGCAGGTGGCCCAGGACCGCCCGGTAGGACGGGTTGGAACGGACATCCCTGTACTCGCTCTCGGTCATGACGACGGTATCGTGGCGCTCCGCCGTCCCGTGGACCTTGAGCAGGACATTGCGTCCAGACTCCAAGTCGCTGAGCGCGAGTTCCGATTCCTTCCACGTATAGGCCTGCCTATGGCGCGCCTCCTGGAGCCGCTCGAGGAGCGGGTCATAGTTCGTGGTCAGGAGCGCGCGGACACCGAGCCGGGCCACGGCCTGATGCGCTGCCCCTGGAGCCGCGTCCGCGGGACGGAAGATGTCGTTGAGCGCCTTCTGGTAGTCGCGATCGAGGGCAGCGCGCAGGGAGCCAAGGTCCGCGAGCATGACCTCGAGCCGCATGCGTCCGGAGAACAGGCCACGCCGGGCCTGGATGACCTGCTCGTCGAGCGAGCCCAGGCGCTCACAGGCATCCAGCAGCCGGTGGGGAAGCTGCGACCAGGTGGGGAAGCTGCCCTTGACGTCCCGGCCGAGCGACAGGCCGGAGCCGATGAACAAGGCAAGCGATTGGGAGCGGCAGGCCTCGAGAACGGGCTTCGGAAAAGAGACGCTCATGATGGGTCCAGGCGAAGGCGTATTCGTGGAAGCCGGGCTCCTCCTGGGGGAAGCCGGCTCCATTTCGAGAATCCAGACGTTCCCAAGCACATCCCCCGCGCAGATGGCCTGGGACGTCGCCGCAACCGAGAGGAAGGCTCCAACCCCGTGCAGTGTGTGGAGACATCGTCCCGTATCCAGCTCCCACACCTTCAGCGTCTTGTCCCAGGACGCCGACACCACACGCCGCCCGTCCGGCATCACCATGAAGCCAGTCACGATGTCCCCGTGGCCCTGGAGCGTGGTCACCACCTGCCCCGTCTCCCACTCCCACACCTTCAGCAGCTTGTCGTAGGACGCGGACACCACGCGCCGCCCATCTGGCGTCACCGCGCACCCGTACACAGTACCCCGATGGCCCTTGAGCGTGGCCACCTCCCGCCCCGCCTCCCACTCCCATACCTTCAGCGTGCCATCCCTGGACGCCGACACCACGCGCCGCCCATCCGGTGTGAACGCGCACCCATTCACAGGTCCCCAGTGGCCTTTGAGTGTAGCCACCTCGCGCCCCGTCTCCCATTCCCACACCTTCAGCGTGTTGTCATGAGACGCCGACACCACGTGCCGCCCGTCCGGCGTCACCGCACAGCCATACACACCATGGGCCCCGTGGCCCTTGAGCATGGCCACCCGCCCCATCTCCCATTCCCACACCTTCAGCGTTCCGTCCCTGGACGCCGACACCACGCGCCGCCCGTCCGGCATCACCGCGCACCCATTCACAGGGCCATCGTGGCCCTGTAGCGTGACCACCTCCTGCCCTGTCTCCACCTCCCATACCTTCAGCGTCTTGTCGGAGGAGGCGGACACCACGCGCCGCCCGTCCGGCGTCACCGCGCACCCATTCACAGGGCCCCTGTGGCCCTTGAGTGTGGCTGACTCCCGCCCCGTCTCCCACTCCCACACCTTCAGCGTCTTGTCCCAGGACGCCGACACCACACGCCGCCCATCTGGCGCCACCGCACAGCCCGTCACGATGTCCCCGTGGCCCTGCAACGTGGCTACCTCCCGCCCCGTCTCCCACTCCCACACCTTCAACAGCTTGTCCCACGACGCGGACACCACGTGCCGCCCGTCCGGCATCACCGCGCATCCATTCACAGGCCCCCCGTGGCCCACCAGCGTGGCCACCTCGCGCCCCGTCTCCCACTCCCACACCTTCAGCGTGTTGTCATGAGACGCCGACACCACGTGCCGCCCGTCCGGCGTCACCGCGCACCCATTCACAGGGCCCCTGTGGCCCTTGAGTGTGGCTGACTCCCGCCCCGTCTCCCACTCCCACACCTTCAGCGTGGTGTCGGAGGACGCCGACACCACGTGCCGCCCATCCGGCGTCACCACGCACCCATTCACAGGACCCCAGTGGCCCTTGAGTGTGGCCACCTCCCGCCCCGTCTCCCACTCCCATACCTTCAGCGTGTTGTCGTGGGACGCCGACACCACGCGCCGGCCGTCCGGCGTCACAGCACAGCCAGTTCCAGGAGCCTCATGCCCCTCCAGCGTGCGTTCGTTCCCCCCTGCCTTCACGGGAAATCGTAGGCGGAGCGCAGGCAATCCCTCTGGAAAGCACAACGTCTTCTCCATGCGTGTTTTCGCCCAGCCGGAGGAGAGCAGCCGATTGTAGACAAGCAAGGGCAGGGACTCTGGCTCTGTCCTCAGGTGATGTGACTCGGCCTGGACAGCCCGGTGAAGCGCTCGCGGAATCTCCCGCTCGCTCTCAGGGACGTCCACCGTCGCACTCTTCAAAACATCCTCGACGGAGAGGACTCCAGCCACCCGGCACTTGTCCTTGAGGTAGCCCAGGTTCGTGTAGAGCTCGCGCGCCTGCTCCCATCTGCCTGCGCTCAACCAATGAGTCACGCCATGGCGCAAGGCATAGCTCCAGCGGAAGCCCCGGTCAGACGTGTCCACCGGCCAGTGGCACAGCTGCTCCGCCAATCGCCGGTGCTCCTCTCGTGCCCTCTCGTGGCCGAGCTTCGACAGGATGAAGCTCCGGAAGGATTCGTGGAAGGGCCGCCAAGCCTTCTCATTCCCCTCATGCCCCGGCTCCTCGAGGAGGAACGAGCGCGCCGCGCGCAGGAATCGCTCACCGTCCCCCAGCCCCTTCCAACGGGCTACTGCGGCCAGGTTCGATAATGGCAGCGCCTCGCGAGCCACGGCCACCACCCCCAGCCCCTCAACAACTATCTTGCGAAGCTCCTCGGGCAACTGCTGGATTCGCACCCAGCCCTCATCGAGCAGCGCTTCCAGCCCTCGCGGCAGCAGCTCGGCCCTCCGCTTCTCCACAGGCTGTTCCTGCAGCCACTCCGCCAGCTTGACCGCGTAGAGCACATTGCCTTCGGCCCGCTGCACGACCTCTTTCACGAAGGCCAGTGTCAGCGGAGGCACGAACCGGGACGCCGCGTGCTCCCAGTACTGGCGCACCACGTTCTTGTTCGAGTCCGCCCATCGCTCGCCATCCAGGTCGAGGGTGCGAACGGCCTCCAATCCCTCCAGCCAGCTCAGGTACGGGTACGTGGGCCGCGAGGCACACAGCACCTTGACCCCGGGCGGCAACACGTGCGGCAGGAAGCGCTTCAGTGGATTGGAGCCGTCCGGGTCCCCCTCGACCTCGTCGAGTCCATCCACCACCAGCACCAGCCGCTCATTGCGTGGCTTCAGTTCCTTGTCCGAGACCCGCTGCAACAACTCCCGCAGGCGCGACTCGGCGCGTGCATTGGGATCGGCCAGTCCGGGGTACAGCCGCTCCACCTGCGCCGCCAGGTTGCGCTTGACCACCTCGGGCCGGTCCCAGTCCTCCACGCCGCGCCGCAGAAAGTGGTGCGGCGACACCGGCAGCCCCGCGTCCTCGCGCCGCTTCAGCCATTCGGCCAACAGCGCGCTCTTGCCCATCCCCGGCCCGCCCTTGACCAGTACCCACCCACGCGATGGGCCGCCACCAAGCAGGAGCGCATCCAACTCGGCCATCACGTCCTCTCGCCCGAGCAACTCCTCGTGGCGTCCCCGTTCCGACTGGAAGTCGATGATGTCGCTTGCCATGCCCGCCCAGCATGTTACCAGGGAGCCCATAGGCCCATGGCATCAGGGCCCGGGGGCTGGAGTAGACCCGGGAGCCCAGAGTCGCCCCAGCTCCAACGGCTCGGCCTCGAATGGCTCGGCATGAACCACGTCCTCGCCTCCGTACCGGGCGAGCCGCCAACCTCGCGATCCTCGCCGGTAGACCTCCAGGGTGTGCGCCCGCGGCTCCACCAGCCACGCGTGGCTCACGCCCACCCGATGGTAGAGCGGCAGCTTGCGCCCTCGGTCCAACGCCGCCGTAGAGGGCGACAACACCTCGCAGACCCAATCAGGCGCCAGGTCGAAGAAGGGCGCATCCTGATCGAGCAACCCGGGTGCCCGTTCGTAGCGCCAGCCCGCGAGGTCCGGCACCAGCACCTGCCGGCCGAAGTGCAGCTCCGGCTCGATCAGGATCCACCAACCTCCCGGCCCGCCCTGCCCAACGCCAAAGGTGCTCCCCAGCCTCGCCGCGAGCACCGAGGCCACCCACGCATGCCACTTCGCCGGCCGTGGAAAGGCCCACAGCTCGTCGTCGATGATCTCCCCCACCCACCCCGGTGGTAACGCCTCGATGTCCTCGTAAGTGGCTGGACGCTTTCCCTTCGCCATCGCACCTCCCCGTTCAGGCCTTCCCGCCTGACTGCTCACATTCTACAGGAAGGTCTGACGGGAGAGGTAGGGTCCCCGCGTCCTCTCAGCGTGCCGCGCGGGCCAGCCCCGCCACGCCCAGCACCATGCCTCCCGCCAGCGCGACGAGCCCCGCCGTCGCCGACAGCCTCTTCCACAGCGGTGTCGGAGGCACCGGTCCGTACGGGCCCACGCCCTGCGCCACCGGCTGGAAGAGATTGCCCTCGGGCCGATCGACGGGCTCGTCCCGCATCTGCATCCGCGCGCCGAACCGGCCCATCAGCGCCTTGCCCACCGTCGGGAAGAGCGCGTTCACCCATAACAGCAGCCGCCCTCCGAGGAACACCGGCACCACCGTCCTCCCCGGCCTCAGCGCGCACTGGAGCACCGCTCGCGCCGCCACGTCCGGGTCATACGTCGGTGGCACCGGCTTGGGCGCCAGGCCAAACATCGTCGGCGCGTGCGCGAACATGTTCGTCGCCACCGAGGGCACCAGCACGTTGGACACCTGGATGCCCGTGCCCACCAGCTCCATCTCCAGACACTGCGCCCACCCGAGCGTCGCGTGCTTGCTCGCGCTGTACGCCGCCAGCAGCGGCGCCGAGCCCTTGGACAGCATCGACTGCACGTTGAGGATGTGCCCGCTGCCCTGCTCCTTGAAGTGCGGCAGCACCGCCCTCGAGAAGCGCATGAAGCCAAACACGTTGATGTCGAAGGTGCGCGTGAGGTGCTCCCACGGCAGCTCGTCGAAGAAGCCGTAGGACTGCACCGCCGCGTCGTTCACCAGGATGTCCACCCGGCCGTAGTGCGTCACGCACTCGCGCACCACCTGCTCCACGTCCGCCTGCACCGTCACGTCCCCGGGCACCGAGATGCACTCCACGCCCTTCTCGTTCAGCTCGTGGCGCAGCTTCTCCAACGCCTCCACCCGGCGCGCGGTGATGCACAGCTTCACCCCCGCCTCGCCCAGCCGCACCGCCGCCTGCCAACCCACTCCGCTCGACGCCCCCGTCACGATGGCGACCTTGCCCTTCAGGTCCTGGCGAGCCATGTCCTCTCCCCTGTTTCCCGGGCCCCACGGCGGGCCTCTCGAGCCGTACTCCCGCCGGAGAGGATGGGAATTCCCGCCCCCTCCGCGCACCCTGTCCCCCCCGCCCCACGCCTGCCCGCCCGGGTGCCGTGGTGCCGGACGACCTCGGACGTCCACTGGTGAACGCAACCCGGTGGCAGCTTCCTCCTGTCCCCATCAGGTCGGGTGAAGCTGCACAACCTATGAGCTCCATGCTCGATGCCGTCGTGGTGGGCGCCGGACCCAACGGGCTCGCCGCCGCCATCTCCCTGGCGCGCGCGGGCCGCTCCGTGCGTGTCTTCGAGGCCGGTCCCACTGCCGGCGGTGGGGCCCGCTCCGCCGAGCTCACCCTCCCCGGCTTCGTCCACGACGTCTGCTCCGCCATCCACCCGCTCGCCGCCGCCTCGCCCTTCTTCCGCCAGCTCCCCCTCGATGCCCATGGGCTGGAGTGGGTCCACCCCGACGCCCCGCTCGCCCACCCGTTGGACGAGGGCACCGCCGCCATCCTCGAGCGCTCCATCGAGGCCACCGCGCAGGGGCTCGGTCACGATGCCGAGCGCTATGTGAAGTGGATGCGCCCCATGGTGCGCGCTTTCGACGATGTGATGGCGCAGCTCGGCGACCCGCTCCACCTCCCCCGCCGTCCCCTGCGCCTCGCCCGCTTCGGCCTGCGTGCCCTGCGTCCCGCGCACTCGCTCGCCTCGCACGCCTTCCGGGGGCCCCTCGCGCGCGCCCTCTTCGCCGGCTCCGCCGCGCACTCCTTCTCCGCCCTGGAGAAGCCCTTCACCTCCGCCTTCGGGATTCTCCTGCTCGCCTCCGGCCACGCCGTCGGCTGGCCCTTCCCTCGCGGCGGCACGCAGAAGCTCGTGGACGCGCTCGTCAGCTACCTGCGCGCGCTCGGCGGCGAGGTGGTGACAGACCACCGCGTGCTCAACGTGGATGAGCTGCCCCGCTCGCGCGCCGTGCTGCTCGACGTGACGCCCCGGCAGCTCGTGAAGCTCGCCGGACACCGGCTGCCTCCGGCCTACGTGGAGAAGCTCCAGCGCTTCCGCTACGGGCCCGGCGTCTTCAAGGTGGACTGGGCCCTCTCCGGCCCCATTCCGTGGATCGCCCCCGGCTGTGCCCGCGCCGGCACCGTGCACCTCGGTGGCACCCTGGAGGAGATTTCCGCCAGCGAGGCCGCCGTCTCGCGCGGGGAGATTCCCGAGCGCCCCTACGTGCTGCTCGCCCAGCACACGCTCTTCGACCCCAGCCGAGCGCCCGCGGGGCAGCACACCGGCTGGGCCTACTGCCACGTCCCCAACGGCTCCACCGAGGACATGACGGAGCGGATCGAAGCCCAGGTGGAGCGCGTAGCCCCCGGCTTCCGCGCGCGCATCCTCGCCCGGCACACGCGCTCGCCCGCGCAGTACGAGGCCTACAACCCCAACTTCATCGGCGGCGACATCTCCGGCGGGGCCATGGAGGGCGCGCAGCTCCTCGCCCGGCCCGTGGCGCGGCTCAACCCCTACGCCACGCCGGACCCACGCCTCTTCCTGTGCTCGTCCTCCACGCCTCCGGGGCCCGGGGTGCACGGGCTGTGCGGCTTCCTCGCCGCCCGCGCGCTGCTCGCCAGCGAGGTGTGGCGCAAGGGCTGAAGCGGCCTCGCTCTCAGGGGGCCGGGCGCGCGGAGCCCGACACCGTCGGCGCCCGCTTCAGCATGTAGAGCGCCGTCAGCACGGGGTACAGGAACACGAGCGACCACACCGCCACGCCCACCACGCGGGACTGGAGGCCCGTCTCCATCATCCGCGCCGCCACCCCGAGCGTCTTGAGGGGAAGCAGGAGCGCCGCGGCGCTCAACCCCGCCCGGGGGTGGCGCAGCGTGACGAGCCCGGAGAGCCCGAGCGCCAGGCTGAGGACGAAGGGGAGCACGCTCGTCACCGGCCCGAGCCCCTCCGGGCGCACGAGCCGCAGCACGTAATCCCCGAGCAGGTGGATGAAGCACGCCAACAGCAGGCTGTAGGCCGCGCCCCGGACCCACGTCATGGGGTGCCCCTGGGAGCCCGGTACCGGCCGGCCCTCGAGCTCGACGAGCAGCAGCTGCAACCCGCCCTTGTGGAGCCGCACCCCGAGCTGGCGCCCATCCGGGAGACGCCAGCGCTCGCCGTGTCGCAAGGACTCCATCCCCAGGCTCTGGCCCACCTGCACGCCGTCCACCTCGGCCCACAGCTCCTCGTAGTGGCCTCGCCAGGAGATGTGGAGCCGCTTCGGCCCCCCCTCCTCCAATCGGAAACGTCTCGTGCGCATGAAAGGCCCCTGATTTTCCGGGCGCATTCTACCCCGGCGGGCGCTTCTCTCCCCCTCCCAGGCGCCTAACCCCTTGAAATCCGGGCAGGCCTGCTCCAGGAATCCAGGCCTCATCAGGATTTTTCTTTTTTCTTGGGATGGCAGAGAATTCGGGGCCTCTTCTTATTGGATTGAGCCGGACCCAAAGGACCCCCATGCGCAACACCCTGACCCTCACGGCGCTGGCCTCGCTGGCGCTCATCCCCATGACCTCGGCCGGGACCACCGTCACGGCGCCGCACCCCGGCACGGTGAGCAACACCACGTACACCGCAACCGGCTCGTTCCACGGCGCGGTGGACATCTCCAGCGGCCGCTGCGGCTATTGGAGCGTCACCTCCCCCTTCGTGGGCGCGGTCTACTGGAACATCACCATCCGGAGCACCCTCCAGACCTGCACGGCCCCCACCGACAACGTGGCGGTGCACACCTGGGCGGACGGCTGGGCGTTCCGCATCAAGAACTTCCTCCAGAGCTCGGCCTCGTACGACAAGACGTGTGACCGCTGCGAGCTCGGCAAGGAAGGCCACCACACCCACTTCCAGCAGGACAAGTCCGGCACCTACGACACCTCCTGGTACTCGGGCTACACCACCAAGGGTGAGGTCATCGACCTCGGCGAAGTCATCGGCGTCCTCAACTAACGCGCCGTCCCCCCTCGAAGCGAATGGATCTCCAGGAGACGAGCCTGCTCCTGGGGAAGCAGCAGCGGTTGCACCAGGCTCCAGACAGCTTTCCCCCACACGCGAGCCGGTGAACCGGCTCGAGAGGCACTCCCGATGCGCAACACCCTGAAGATGACCCTGGCCGCGCTGGCTTCCCTGGCGCTCGTTCCCGCGGCCGTGACGGCGCACACCGTCAAGTCGCCCTTCCCGGGCACCATCACCGCC
>DASQMW010000247.1:0-3277 GCA_035645295.1 Archangium sp. | reverse complement strand
CCGTCCCCACGTCCGGGCAGACCTGGGGGCCGCTGCACGCCCTCGCGCTCCAGCCCCTCCTGCCGATGACCGCGGGTGCTCTTCAGCCGCGAGGAGCACCTCGAGCCGCGCAACGTCAGTAGCACCTGGCTCTGACACCTTCTCCGGACACCTTCTGCGTTCGCGCTTCACCAGCGCCCTCCGCATCCGGACATGGAGGCCTCCGGCTCGAAGGGGCGGTTGAGCCGCACGAGCCCCTCGAGAGCGAATGGGGGCGGCGAGCTGCTCATCCAGCCCACAACGACAGACATCGTCTCTCTAGTCGGTCCACCCAGGCGTCTTCCAGACCTTGGACGGGGGTGGGGATTCACCCGGGTGGCGGTTTTCGTTTGGGGGACTTCACGTCAGGGCGCCCGGTCGCGAGGTCCTGGATGAGGGAGAATACCTGCTCCGCGCTCCGCCTCGAGGCGTGCGCGCCCTGGCGCTCCCACCTTTCGAGCAGCCAGAAGTCCGTGGCCTGCGCCATCCCCGTGAGCGCGACCCGGAGGAGGTCCTCCGGAACATCCGTCCGTACCGCGCCCACCTTGCGCCCGTCCGAGAGCACACGCCCGAGCCACTCGGTGAGCGGGGACTCGAGGCGGGCCCAGACCTCCTGGAGCTTGGGATTCGCGCGCGCCTGAGACACCCCACGGATGAGCCGGGCCGAGCGCTCGTCGCCCGCCACGAAGTCGAGCATCGCGAAGTACACGTGTCGGAACTGGCGCCAGAAGGCCTCCGGGGTGTCCGGCCGCGTCCACACACCCACCCGGTCCACCAACCCCGCCAGCGAGGCCTCCAGCACGGTGGCGTACAGGTCGTCCTTGCCCTCGAAGTAGTAGTAGGCGCTGCCCTTGGAGATACCCGCGCGCTCGATGATGCGGTTGTAGGACGCACCGTCGAAACCGTGCTCCGCGAATTCCTCGGCCCCCACGTCGAGGATGGCCTGCTGACGCTCGGGGGCGAGTCTGCTGAACCGGGGGTGGGCCATTGGCGGGACCGGCTTCTATCAGGAGGAGGCGGCGGCGTCCCTGCGGCCTCCGAGTGCCTCCTCGTGCAGGCGATGCCAGGCGGCGATGCCCCGGTCCGCTCGCACCAGCGTCCCGTGGTTGAGCGAGCCGGAGCGGGGCAGGCTGCCGCGGACCATGCGGTAGTCCTCCGGCTGGATGAACCGGAACTCGAAGGCGAGCGCCAGCCAGGAGCCGAGCCACCCGAGCCCTGGCAGCCGGACGTATCCCTGCTGAAAGCGCGCGCAGACCCAGGTGTGCTCGGCGTCCACGGGGGTGCAGACCACGACCCCCTGGAACCGCGGCGAGAAGCGCAGAAGGAGCACGCCGGGATAACGGATGTGAATCTCGAAGCGCAGCCCCGTCCCGGGTGCGGCCGACTCCTTCCTCAGCCACCCCTGGGTGCGGATGAGGCCGTCCTCCACGTGGACCTCGTAGGGGTCGAGCCGTGTGTAACCCGAGGGAGCGTAGCGCCGGTGCGCGAAGGGGAAGTGGTGGAGGTCCATCATCCCCTCCATCACCCGGGAGAATCGGGCGTTCCAGACCGCCTCCGTCGTCGCGCCATGCCGGTCCGGCTCGGACGCGCCCGGAATCCATGGCAGTTCGGGCAGCGGCGTCGAGGACGGCGCTCCCAGATAAACCCAGAGCAAGCCATGCGCCTCCCGGACGGGGTGAAGGCGGAGGCAGAGGGCTCGAGAGGGCTTCGCCTCCGGCCCCTCGCACGGCGTGAGGGTGCAGGCGCCTGCGGCATCGTAGCGAAAGCCGTGGTACGGGCACTCGAGCTGCCCCTGGAGAACCCGCCCCAGCCCAAGGTCCGCGCCCCGATGGGGGCACGCGGCGTCCGCACACCGGACCGCGCCCGACGTGTCCCGCCAGAGGACGAGCCGTTGACCGAGCCGCTCGACTCCCAGGGGCTGCTTCGCGCCCAGGGTGGAGGCTCGCGCCACCGCGTACCAATGAGTGGCCCACCGCTCAGTGGGTGCTCGTGTGGAATCCTCGCTCATCAGCATTAGACCCCTGGTTGGACCACCGGTCTAATATGGATGAGGGTACGCCCCATGCGCAACCCGAAGTTGCGCGAGCCCTTCCTGGGGCATGCCTCCTCGGCCCGGCTCCCTCGCCCGGGTGCTGCACCTGGCCATGCTCACCCGGGGGCTCACACCGCCGCGCGGCCTCTACACGCGCTACGCGCGCCACGCCCATGGACGAGCGGGACCTCGACGGCACGGACCAGGCCTTCGCCGACTCCTTCCAGGAGCTGCGGCGAGCTGCGGCCGTTCATCGCGGAGCGCTTCCCCGCGCGGCGGCGCTCGCCTCACCCGGGAAAGCCGGAAAAAAATCAAAAAACGAGACACGCAACTTCGCGCCTTAGGGCCCGACAATATCTTTACACCCCTGCTGCAAGGCCCCCAGGACATGAAAATCAAGGCACAACGCTCAGGTGAGATGTACGGCCCCCCCGCCCCAGCCCAGAAGAAGCACACCGAGGAGTCCTCCCGGCCCGCCTCCACAGCCGGCGCGGACGCGATGAAGGCAGTCCAGCAGCACCTCCAGAACGCCTTCCAGCCCGCCCCTCAGGCGGCGCCGCCCTCCTCCACCAAGAAGAAGAAGCACACCGAGGCGTCCTTCCAGCCCGCCCCGCAGCCGGCGCAGTCCCAAAAGAAGAAGAAGAAGCACACCGAGGAGTCCTCCCGGCCCGCCTCCGCAGCTGGCGCGGACATGAGGAAGGCAGTCCAGCAGCTCCTCCAGAATGCCTTCCAGCCCGCCCCGCAGACGAAGCACAAGGCCCTGCAGTACAGGCCCGCCTTCGCCTCCTTCGCGTCCAATCTGAAGGACGCCAGCAAGCTCGCCCGGGCCGCCTTCCAGGCCGCCCCCGCCCCGTCGAGCGGCGGCTGGAACACTGTCTCCATCAACCCGAACGGGACCTTCACGCTGCCATTGATTGGCACCTACCCCCTGCCGCCCCCCGGTCAGATGAAGAAGATTGACCTCCAGGACGGCAAGTTCTACAAGATTCGCCAGCGCGCCGACGGCGCCTATGAGGGCAAGTTCGGGCCGGATTCCTTGCCCGCGCCGCAGCAGCCCAAGGCCCCGAAGCACAAGTCCACCTTCGCGTCCTTCGCGTCCAATCTGAAGTACGCCAGCAAGCTCGCCCGGGCCGCCTTCCAGGCCGCCCCCGCGCCTTCCAGCGGCGGCTGGAGCCCGGTCTCCATCAACCGCAATGGAACCTTCACGATGCCGTCCATCGGCACCTT
>DASQMW010000246.1:0-25410 GCA_035645295.1 Archangium sp. | reverse complement strand
CGCGGATTGCCCGGCCTGTACGCCGTCCATGCGCACCACCTCTCAGGTGGGGGAGCATAACACCACCTGGTCCAGGACGAGGCGCCCCTGCGTCGCCCCGGGGGGCGGGTTTCACTTCTACGCACGTAGAAGTGGATTCTTCGAGGACGGGTCCCGGAACATGGACTCCGGCGCGGCGGGGAGCGTGACACGGACCGTGGTGCCCTGGTCGGGCTGGCTCTCCAGCTCGAGCGTGCCCCCGTGGGCGACGACGATCCGGCGCGCCAACGCGAGCCCCAGCCCCACTCCGCCCGTCTTCCGGGCACGGCTGCGATCGCCGCGGAAGAACGGGGTGAAGAGATGGGGCAGATCCTTCGCCTCGATGCCAATGCCCTCGTCGCGCACCTCCACCTGGAGGCCGTGCTTCAGCGGGCGGGCGAGCAGACGGACCGTGCTCTGGGGCTCGGAGTACTTGCCCGCGTTGTCGAGCTCACGCCGCCCCCGAGCCCCTTTTCCGCCTACCTCGAGAAGCACGCCTGAGCAGGCTCCGGAGGCCGTGTTGCCCCGTGGGATACACGCCCAGGCCTCGAGGCACGGTCAATCCCAGCGGCTGGTGAGCTTCAGTCTCCACTCGCGCAGCCTGCCGCTGCCCACGCCGGACGGGTTGGTGACGCGCAGCCGCCAGCGGCCGTTGACGGAGCCGTCTCGCGGGATGCCCCGCGTGACGGGGATGCGCGCCGGCGGGCGGCCTTCGTTCGGCCCGTCCCACAGCAGCGCCGTCTCGCCACCCGGGTCCTCCAGCGTCAGCACCAGGTTGGAGGGCGAGGCGTGCACCATGTCCAGCTCCACCGTGATGTCCACGGGCACCGTTGCCAACCCCACCACCGCGAGCGAGGACTCCACCCCCGCGCTCGAGCCCGGCAGCCCCACGTCCGCGTAATGGGTGAAGTCCGCCGCCATCCACGCCGGCCGGCAGATACCCTCTACCGCACCGGAGGGAATGCCGGTGCACACCAGTCCGGACTGGCACGGCGCGAAGACGGAGCAGTTTTCACCGTTGCCCGGGATGACGGTGTGATTGCGGCAGCGGCCATGGCTGCTGGAGCCATCCTGGGGCACGCCCTCACAGGTGAGCCCACTCTGGCACGTGCCCGCGCCCGTGCAGGGGTCTCCCTCGGGGGCAAGCCAGGTCATCACCTTGAGGCTCTGCAGCGCGGTGGAGTCCACCGAGGGGAGCCGGGACAGCTCCACCAGATGGATGATGGGACGCGCGGCCAGGATGCTCTGCACGGCGGCCGAGGTCAGCCCGGCACCCTGCAGCGCGGCGGCACTCTCCACGTTGGCCGCCTTGAGGGCGCGGCGCGCCTCGGCCAGGTGGAAGCCCACGCCATGGAAGGTGCCCACGTGCCCGTCGAGCGGCAGCTCGACCCGGCCCGTGCCCCGGGCGTACGCCTCCAGGGTTGCGAGCGCGGCCGGGCCCACGTAGGGCACCGCGTCCACCTGCTCGATGGAGACGAAGCGGCGGTCATCCGCGGTGTACAGCACCCCGTCCGGTCCCTCGCGCCAGTCAATGAGGCCCTGCGCGGCCTGCACGTTCAGCGGCACCCCGGTGTCCAGCACCGCCAGCGTGGTGGAGGGGTCATTGAGAAAGGTGAGCACACCCAGTGCGGCGGGTGTGCCATCCGCGAGGGCCTGGGTCTGGGACACCAGGGCCCGGGGTGAATCCCCGGCGGAGGGCGCGGATCCGCAGCTGAACAGGGCCGGGAGCACCACGGGAAGCGAGAGCAATAGGGGGAGTTTTGTACGCATGCTCCCCGTGTATCTCACTCCACGGACGAGCTGCAGCCGCCGGAACCACGTGTCCACCTCGAGCGGGGTCTGCCGGTGCCGCGCCCAGCTGCTCACCCTCATCATCACGACGGAAGGGGCGTGGTGCTTCGAGTGGGCACCCTGCAGCGGTGTTCTTTACGCGACGGTGACGAGGGTATTGGGGGTGAATACGGGTCCGCGACCCTTTCACATCCTGGGAAAAGATCCATTCCCCGGCTTTCCTCTCAATAATGCCTACCCAGGAGCCCCCACCAGGCATGGGGGTTTCGAGTCCCGAGTGGAGGAAGACGCGACATGAAGACGCGAGGCGGCATGCAGGGCCGTGTGGGTGGAACGAGGTTCCGGTGTGGACGGCTGTTCATCGCGCTGGGCGTGTTGTCCGGGGCGGGGGCGTGCGGCACCACGGACTCGAAGGACGACCCGAAGACGCGGGGCGAGGGCCACCTCTCGGAGCGCTGCGAGGTGCGGCCACCCGCCACGGGGGGTTTCGAGCCGGAGCTGCAGTGGGCGTGGACGGGCAGCGAGGTGATGCCCGGGCACCACCAGGTGATGATGACGCCCGTGGTGGTGGACGTGAACGGGGACCGTGTCCCGGACATCGTCTTCAGCACCTTCGCGGGAGCCAACTACAGCGTGGACGGGGTGCTCCGGGCCGTCAGTGGAGATGACGGGCGCGAGCTGTGGAGCGTGACGGATCCGGAGGCCCGGGTGAAGCCCGCCGCGAGCCTCGCCGCGGGAGACATCGACGGTGACGGCCTGGTGGAAATCTGCGGCATTCCCGAGAACGGCCGCGGCATCCTCTGCTTCGAGAACGATGGCACCTTCAAGTTCCGCTCGGCCGAGGCCGCGTACGACTACAACGAGTGGGGCGGCCCCTCGCTGGCGGACCTGGACGGCGACGGCACCGTGGAGATCCTCGACGGCAACCGCGTCTACAGCCACACCGGCGCGCTGAAGTGGGTGGGCTCGGATGGCATGGGCGGTGCCCTCTACACGGGCCCCGTGTCCTTCGCGGCGGACATCGACCAGGACGGGACGCAGGAGGTCATCAACGACCGGGCCATCTACCGGGCCGACGGCACGCTCAAGTGCGTCAACACGGAGATTCCCCACGGGTTCGCCGGTGTGGCCAACTTCGACGGGGACGCGGCCGGTGAGGTGGTGGTGGCGGGCCACGGCAAGGTGAGCCTGCTCGACGACGACTGCGCGCTGCTGTGGAGCGTCGACGTCCCCGGCGGAGGCCATGGCGGCTCGCCCAACATCGCGGACTTCGACGGGGACGGCCAGATGGAGATCGGCCTGCCCGGGGAGTGGGCCTACTCCGTCTTCGAGGCCGATGGGAGCGTCAAGTGGTCCAGCCCCATCCAGGACTACAGCTCCGGCCGCACCGGCTCCACCACCTTCGATTTCGAGGATGACGGCCGGCTCGAGGTCGTCTTCGCCGACGAGCTGGCGCTGCGCATCTATGACGCCGCCACCGGCGCGGTGCGCTGGGAGATTCCCAACAACTCGTCCACCACGCACGAGAACCCCGTCATCGCGGACGTGGATGGGGACCATGCGGCGGACCTCGTGGTGGTCTCCAACGACCATGCGTCGCCGGGCGGCACCCACGGCCTGCGCGTGTTCCACGACCGGGAGGAGGACTGGGCCGGCACGCGGCGCATCTGGAACCAGCACGCCTACTCGGTGACGAACGTCAACGACGACGGCACCATCCCGGCGCGCCCGGCGACCCACTGGCTGCACCCGAAGCTCAACACCTTCCACGCCAACGTGGCCAACTACTTCGGCGAGGGCCCCGGCCCCTTCGCCGCCGCGGACCTCACCGTGTCCGAGGTGTCCGCCACGTGTGACGGCGAGGGCACGCTCTCGCTCTCCGCGCGCGTGCGCAACCAGGGCCAGGCCGTGGTGGCGGCGGGCGTGAAGGTGGCCTTCTACTCGGGTGACCCGGCCTCGGGCGGCACGCTGCTCGGCGTGGCCCGGCTCGCCGAGGCGCTGCCCGAGGGCGCGGACGTCCTCGTCTCGCTCTCCATGAGCTCCCCGGGCTCCGGCACCACCGAGCTCTTCGCCCGCGTGGATGACGATGGCACGGGCACGGGCCGCGACACCGAATGCCGCGAGGACAACAACACCGCCTCCGCCACGGTGGACCTCACGTGCGAGGCGCCCGTGAGCAACCAGCCGCCGGTGGCCCTCTGCCGTGACGTCACCGTCCCCGCGGATGCCTCGTGCCAGGGCCGCGCCAGCGTGGACAACGGCAGCCATGACCCGGACAACGGACCGGCACCGCTCTCCGTGTCGCAGTCTCCGGATGCGTCCTTCGGCCCGGGCAGCCACCCCGTCACGCTGACGGCCTTTGACGGCGAGGCGAGCGCGCAGTGCGTGGGCATCGTCACCGTGGTGGACGCGGCGAAGCCCACCATCACCTGCCCCCTGTCGGTGGACGCGAAGGTGAGCCTCGGCAGCCTCGGGGTTTCCGTGCGCTACGCCGTGTCGGCCAGCGACAACTGCGGCCCGGCGACCGTCACCTGCTCGCGCCCCTCCGGCTCGCTCTTCCTGCTGGGGCTGACGAACGTCACCTGCACCGCCACGGATAGCTCCGGCAACACCGCCTCGTGCGACTTCGGCATCCGCGTGAGCGCCGGCGTCTCCCTGCCGTGACGTCCGGCAGGTGACACCAGGTCGGGAAAGCTCCGAGAACCCGGCAGCTTTCCCGACCTGCTGTGTGGACTACAACGAGATTCGCAGTCACGGCAAAGTTTCCCCCTATCTGACCCAGGGGGAGTGGGTTAGGGTGCACCCACGGTGTGTCGGAACCGACACCTCTCTGTGTCCCAAGAGACCTCTTGCCCCCCCTAGAGGCTCCAACACGAGGGAAGACGCATGGGTAACGCACTGCAATCGTTCGTGGCCGTCCCCCGGCCCGCGCGGTCCTCCTCCTCGGCCATCACGGCCCTGGCCGCTCCCGCGCTGAGCACCCTCTGGGGTGACCGGGCACTTGTCGTCCAGGAGGAGCCGCGGCTCGGCGAGGAGCTGAGCCGGCCGGAGCTGTTCGCGCGCATCTGCGTGAGGGATCCGTACTTCGCGCTGAGCGAGGTGCGGGTGGCGGGAGAGGGCAAGCTGACGGCGCGGGTGCCGGTGGAGCAGGAGACGGGCGGCGAGGCCTCGCCCATCAACGCCGCGGAGGTGGGCAGGCACCTGGCCATTCTCGGCTCGTGTGCGGCGGCGCAGGTGAACTCCAAGGAGGGGCAGCACTACTACCTGGCGCGGCGCGCACGGTTGGAGCGGCTCCACGCGGGCCCGCTGCCCCGGGCCACCGGGCTGCTGCTCGGGACGGCGCGGGCGGAATTCCGGGAGAAGCGCACCGCGACGGCGCACATGCGGCTGACGGACGAGCGGGGCCAGGCGCTCTTCTCGCTCGAGGTGGACTACAACGTGCTGTCCGCGGCGGCCTTCGTGCGCCTCTTCCAGGGGGCACGCCAGGAGATGCGCCGCGAGCCCCGGGCCGAACGCGGGCCGCGCAACACGTCCGCCGACTTCGCCGCCCTGCGGACGAACCCCCACCGCGAGCCGCCGCCGCTCCACGGCTACGTGCGCGACGGGGACTGCCTGAAGGCCACCCTGGGCCCGGTGAGCGCGGAGCTGTGCAAGGGCCACTTCGCCCTGCACCCGGTGCTGCCGGTGGCGGTGGTGATGAGCGGCCTGTCCGGGCTGGCGGGCACGCTGTTGCGCGAGCTGGTGGGCAACCCGTCTGCGCGCTACCTGGTGAAGCACGGCGAGGTGCGCGCCGACAGCCTGGCCTACGCCGGCGAGTCGGTGACGTTCGGCTCCCACCTCCACGGCGTGGAGGGCAAGGACCACCGCTTCTACTGCTGGGCCGCGGTAGGCGAGCGCCTGGTGGGCGTGATGGAGCTGACGCTCACCTGCCTGGAGTGAGGCTCACTCCCAGGAGATTTCGTAGTCCACCGAGTCGAGGCCGAGCGTGTGGGCCCTCACCAAGCCCTTGAAACCGAGGGCCTCCAGCGCGCCCTCGAAGATGCCCACGTGGTAGGCCGGCGGCTGCATGTCGCCGCGGTAGCTGAGGATGCACGCCTTGGGTCCCGCGGCGCGGTGCTCGCGCTTGCCGTACGTCACCACGGTGCTGAAGGCCACCCGCGTCTGGGCGAAGAGCCGCTGCGGGTCTCCCTTGCCGAGGATGCCGAAGACGACCTGGCCCGGGCCCTTGGAGAAGTTCTGCACGCACGCCCTGCCACAGGCGTTGAAGACCGTGTTCTCGCCGCCGAGCTGCTGCTCGAGCGCGTCCGCCGCGCCGTAGAGCATGGTGAGGTAGTCCGAGGCGGGGTAGGTCCGTAGGTCCGCGATGTCCTTGGCCAGCGCACCCGAGCGCACCTGGCGCAGCGCCTGAGCGCCTCCCTTGCGCTCGATGAGGTCGAACACCACCCGGAAGAACAGCCCCCGTACGGAGTCGGTGGGCCGGGTGAGGGCGATGCGGGCGGCGAGCTCGGTCTTGTTCGAGGGCATGGCTGGCATGACAGCTTACCGGTACCGCCCGCCGGGTCGAGAAACGGGACTCCGGGTAGGGGATGGATAGACAACCTTTACCTGGGGTGGGGGGCCCGGCATGACGCGGTGCGGGGTAGCCTTCGCTTGACACCCCCCGCCCCGGCACCGAAAAGCGCGGGGCCAAGGCGCCGGCCCGCCTCGCTTCGTCCCCTCGGCCACCTGGAGTCCGACGCGTGAAGCTCGCCACCCTCAATGACGGAACCCGCGATGGACGGCTCATCGTCGTCAAGCGGGACAACTCCGCCTACGCGTTCGCCACCAACGTGGCCCTCACGCTCCAGGCCGCGCTCGACCAGTGGGACGAGCTGGAGCCCCGGCTGCGCGCCCTGGCCGAGGAGCTCGAGGCCGGCCGCGTGCAGAGCCGCCCCCTGGACGTGAATGCCCTGCTCTCGCCGTTGCCCCGCGCCTACGAGTGGGTGGATGGCAGCGCCTACCTCAACCACGTCATCCTCGTGCGCAAGGCGCGCAACGCCGAGCCCCCGCCCACGCTGAAGACGGATCCGCTCGTGTACCAGGGCGGCTCGGGCACCTTCCTCGCGCCCACGCAGGACCTTCCCCTGGTGGACGAGGCCTGGGGCATGGACTTCGAGTCCGAGGTGGCCGTCATCCTCGGCGACGTGCCCCTGGGCACCCAGGCGAAGGACGCGGAGAAGCACGTGAAGCTGGTGATGCTCTGCAACGACGTCACCCTGCGCAACCTCATCCCCAACGAGCTGGCCAAGGGCTTCGGCTTCTTCCAGGGCAAGCCCTCCAGCTCCTTCAGCCCCTTCGCGCTCACCCCGGACGAGCTCGGCCCCGCGTGGAAGGACGGCCGCGTGCACCTGCGCCTGCGCTCCACCCTCAACGGCCAGGTGGTGGGGGACACGGACGCCGGCCCGGAGATGCACTTCTCCTTCTTCGATCTCCTGCAGCACGTCTCCAAGACGCGCGCCTTCACCGCCGGCACCATCCTCGGCAGCGGCACCGTGTCCAACGAGGACCGTGCCCGCGGCATCTCCTGCCTCGCCGAGCGCCGGATGATCGAAACCATCGAGACGGGCTCCCCCAAGACACCCTTCATGAAGGTGGGGGATACCATCGAGGTGGAGATGTTCGGCCCGGAAGGCCAGAGCCTCTTCGGACGTATTTCCCAGAAGGTGGTGAAGCCATGAAGCTCTACGGATACTGGCGCTCGTCGTGTTCCTGGCGGGTGCGCATCGCGCTCAACCTCAAGGGCCTGTTCTACGAGTACGTGCCCGTGCACCTGGTGAAGGACGGAGGCGAGCAGCACTCGGAGGCCTACCGCGCCATCAACCCCATGCGGACGGTGCCCACGCTGGAGCTGCGCGAGGGCGGCAAGGTGCACCACCTGGGCCAGTCGATGGCCATCCTCGAGTACCTGGAGGAGCGCCACCCCTCGCCCGCCCTGCTACCGGCCGATCCTTTTCTCCGGGCCCGCAGCCGGATGTTGTCCGAGATGGTGAACTCGGGGATTCAACCGATGCAGAACCTGTCGGTGATGCAGCGCATCAAGGGGGAGCTGAAGGCGGACGACAAGGCCTGGAGCGCGTACTGGATTGACCGGGGCCTGACGGCCTTCCAGGCAGCCGTGCAGGAGACGGCGGGCACGTACTGCCTGGGCGAGACAGTGTCGTTCGCCGACATCTGCCTGGTGCCCCAACTCTACGGGGCGCGGCGTTTCGGAGTAGACCTGCAGCGGTACGCGCTGCTCACCCGCATCGAAGCGGCGTGTGCCAACCTTCCCGCCTTCCAGGCGGCACATGCGGACCGGCAGCCCGATGCGGTGCCGGCTTGAACTGAGGGAGTCGACGAATGGCGAAGCTCGAGTCGCTGGGCATCAAGGGGCTGGAGAGCGTGCACTGGTACGTGCACGACCTGGAGCGCAGCCGCCGCTTCTACGTGGAGGGGCTGGACTTCGCCGAGCAGGGCGTGTCCTCGCCGGAGCTGGAGAAGGAGGGCAGGCAGAAGTCGGCCGTCTTCCAGGCGGGCAATGTCGTGCTGGTGGTGAGCCAGCCGGTGGGCGAGGGCGGCCGCGCCTGGCGCTTCCTGCGCAAGCACCCGGACGGGGTGGGCACACTCAACTACCAGGTGGAGGACATCGAGAAGACGTACCGCCTGCTGGAGCAGCGGGGCGCCACCTTCATCACCGACATCCAGCGCTACACCGACGAGAAGGGCGGCAAGCTGGCGCAGTTCTCCATCACCACGCCCTTTGGTGACACCACCTTCCGCTTCATCCAACGCGATGGTTACAAGGCCCTCTACCCGGGCTTCGTGCAGCACGAGAAGCCGCGCGGCGGCTCCAACCGCTACGGCTTCACGCACATCGACCACATCACGTCCAACTTCCAGACGATGAGGCCCATGCTCCTGTGGATGGAGCACGTGATGGGCTTCGAGAAGTTCTGGGAGATTCAGTTCCACACCGACGACGTGGCCGCGCAGCAGAAGCGCGCGCACGGCTCGGGGCTGCGCTCCGAGGTGATGTGGGACCCGGTGAGCCGGGTGAAGTTCGCCAACAACGAGCCGCTGCGGCCCTTCTTCAAGGCCTCGCAGATCAACATCTTCAACGAGGACCACAAGGGGGACGGGGTGCAGCACCTGGCCCTGGTGGTGAAGGACATCCTCACCGCGGTGAAGGACATGCGCGAGAAGGCGGGCATCTCCTTCATGCCCACCCCGGGCACGTACTACGACGCGCTGCCCCAGCGCATCCAGGACCTGGGCATCAAGAAGATCGACGAGGACATCCAGGTGCTGCGCGACCTGGAGGTGCTCGTGGACGGCGCGGGCGAGCACAGCTACCTGCTCCAGATTTTCATGAAGGACGCGGCGGCGCTCTACAAGGACCCGCACGCCGGCCCGTTCTTCTACGAAATCATCCAGCGCAAGGGAGACCAGGGCTTCGGTGGCGGTAACTTCCGCGCCCTGTTCGAGAGCATCGAGCGCCAGCAGAAGTCGGAAGGGCGCGTCTAGGTCTCCAGGTGATGGGCGGCTCGGGCGGAGCGGATTCCGTGGCACTCGCCCGCGCCGCTGCCCATCATCAGGGGTAATGCCGTCCACCTACACCCTCACGGACACGCTCCAGACCGATGGCGGTACCGTCATCTACCGCGCGGTGCGTGACGAGGACGGACGGCAGGTGGTCATCAAGACGTTCGGTCCCAGCCGTCCCCGTCCCAGGGACCTCGCTCGCTTGCGCAACGAGCAGGAGATCGCCAGCCAGCTCACGACTCCCAGGACCGTCCGCCTGATTGCCCTGGAGACGATCGGCACGGTCCCCGCGCTGGTGATGGAGGACTTTGGTGGCCGTTCCCTCGACGGGTTCCTGGGCGAACCGATGGAGCTTCGCGCCTTCCTCCGGCTGGCCATCGCCATCGCCGAGGCGGTCGCGGAAGTTCATGAGCAGCATGTCATCCACAAGGATCTCAAGCCGCACAACATCCTGGTCCGGGCGCGGGATGGGGCCGTGCAGATCTCCGATTTCGGGATCGCCACCTTCCTGGCCCGCGAGCAGCAGCTTCCGCAGAACCCGAGGTTGATCGAAGGCTCCCTCCCGTACATGTCGCCCGAGCAGACCGGCCGCATGAACAGGGCGCTCGATCACCGGACGGATCTCTACTCGCTGGGCGTCACGTTCTACGAGATGCTCACCGGCGGCCTTCCCTGGCAGGCCGCGGACCCCCTCGAGTGGATCTTCTGTCACGTCGCGCAGGTGCCCGCGCTCCCCTCCGAGCGGGTGCCAGGTGTTCCCGCCCAGCTCTCGGCCATCGTGATGAAGCTCCTCGCGAAGGTCGCCGAGGAGCGCTACCAGAGCGCCCGGGGGCTCGCTCACGACCTGCGGCGCTGTCTCGAGAGCCTCGAGGCCTCGGGCGTCATCCACCCCTTCGCGCTCGCCGCTCGTGACCTGTCGGGCAGGTTCCAGCTCCCCCAGAAGCTCTACGGCCGGCAGGCGGAGGTCGATGCGCTCCTCGAGGCCTTCGAGCGGGTGGCCACCACGGGGAGTCCCGAGCTGGTGCTCGCCGCGGGCGGCGCGGGGATGGGCAAGTCGGCGCTCATCCACGGACTGCGGCGGCCCATCGTCGGGAGACGCGGCTCGTTCATCTCGGGCAAGTTCGAGCCCCTGGCTCGCAATGTCCCCTACGCCACGCTGGTGCAGGCCTTCCAGGAACTGGTGCAGGAGAGCCTGGGCCAGAGCGAGGAGAAGGTCTCGGAGCTCCGGGGGCGCCTGGCCGAGGCGCTCGGCGTCAACGCGCGGCTCATCGTCGACGTCATTCCCCAGGTCGAGCTGCTCATCGGGCCGCAGCCACCCGTTCCGCCGCTGCCGCTCGCGGAGGCGCAGCTCCGCTTCCAGCTCGTGTTCCAGCGGTTCGTCTCCGTCTTCGCCACTCCCGAGCGCCCGCTCGCGCTCTACCTCGATGATGTGCAGTGGGCCGACCCTGGCAGTCTCGAGCTGCTCCGGCACCTGCTGACTCCGCCGGGCATCCGCCACCTGCTGGTGATCGCCGGCTACCGGGATGACGAGGTGGGCGCGTCCCATCCCCTGCCCGCGATGCTCGGAGGACTGCGGGAAGCGGGCACCCGGGTGACGACGCTCACCCTGGGCCCGCTGGGAGTCGAGCCCCTCGCGGAGCTCGTCTCCGACACCCTCCACTGCGAGCGGGCTCACGCCAACCCCCTGGCGCGCCTGCTTCATGACCAGACCCAGGGCAACCCCTTCTTCGCGCTTCAGTTGCTCGGCTCCCTGCATCGCGACGGGTTGATTTCCTTCGAGCCCCAGCGCGCCCGCTTCGTGTGGGACCTGGGGCGGCTCCGGGCCCGGGTGTTCAGCGGGAGCGTCCTGGACTTCCTTCGCGCCAATCTCGCGCGGCTCCCCCTCGAGACGCAGGAGGCGCTGGGCGTCGCCGCCTGCATGGGCTCCAGGTTCGACCCGGAGGTGGTGGCCCGGATCCGCGGCCTGGCACGGGCGGACCTCGAGCGCGCCCTCTCCGCCGCCAGCGAGGCGGGTCTCGTCCTCCGCTCCGGCCAGGAGTGGCGGTTCGAGCACGATCGCGTCCAGCAGGCAGCGCTCTCGCGGATTCCGCCGGAGGAGCAGCAGGCCCTCCACCTCGCGATTGGCCGGTGGCTGCTCGCCGAGGCGGGCCCCAAGGAGCGGCTCTTCGAGATCGTCCGGCACCTCAACGAAGGGGCGGCGCGAATGGCTGCGCCGGCCGAGCGCCTGGCGCTGGCGCGCCTGGACCTGGCCGCGGGCCGGAAGGCGAAGGACGCCTCCGCGTACCGCTCGGCCGTCGAGTACCTGTCGGCGGGCGAGTCCCTGCTGCCAGCGGACGCCTTCGAGTCCCACTACGAGCTCGCGTTCGCCCTCGCCTTCGAACGCGCGCAGTGCGCCTGGCTCCTGGGGAGCGAGGACGCCGTGGCGCTGTTCCTGCGGTTGTTGCCAGCGGCCCGGACGGACCTGGATCGCGCGTCAGTGCACCGGCTCCTGGTGGAGCTCCACACCAGCCATGTGGAGGGAGAGACCGCCATCCAGCACGGCATCCAGGGACTGGGCCTCCTCGGGCTCGAGCTGCCGGCCCACCCGGACGCCGCTCGGGTCTCCAAGGCGTTCCACGGGGTGTGGGAGGCCATGGGCGGGCGCCCCATTTCCACGCTCCTCGAGCTTCCGCCCATGACGGACGCGCCGAAGCAGGAGGCCATGGCGCTCCTCGCGGCCGTCCTCTCTCCGGCGCTCTTCACGAACGAGAAGCTCTTCCTGCTGGTGACCTGCAAGATGGTGGAGCTCAGCATCCTGCATGGGAACGCGGGCCCCTCGGCCATGTCGTACGCGACCCTGGGGATGGTGCTTGGCCCCGAGCTCGGCCGGTACGCGGAGGGTTTCGAGTTCGGCAAGCTCGCCAGTGAGCTCGTGGACCGCCTGGGCATGGTGTCCTTCCGGGCGAGGATCGACGTCATCTTCCACGGATGCATCTCTTTCTGGACGCACCGGCTGGAGGACACGGTCGAGCCGCTGCTCAGGTCCTTCGAGGGGGGCCTCTCCACGGGCGACGTGCCCTTCGCCTGTTACGGGTCGACCAATGCCATCGCGGCGCTGCTCGGCACCGGAGCACCGCTCGCCACGGCGGCGCGGGAAGCGGAGCGGCGCATCGCTTTCGTGCGGCGCACGGGCTTTGGCCACATGCTGGACGCCCTCATCGGCTACGAGCGGTTGATCCGCTCGCTCCGGGGAGAGACGGTGCGGCTCGGGGCCTTCGAGGGGGAGGGCTTCGACGAGGCCGCCTTCGAGCGACACCTGGTGGAGAGTGGCAATGCCTTCGCCGAGGCCTTCTGCGCGGTGGCGAAGTTGATGGCCCGGTACATCGCCGGGGACTTCTCCGGAGCCGAGGCCGCGGGGCGCCGCGCCCAGGCCGTCCTCCTCGCGTGCCGCGGCATGCTCCCGGTCGCCGAATTCGAGACGTTCCAACCCCTCGCCCTCGCGGCGCTCTGGGACGAGGCCCCGGAGCAGGAGCGGCCGCTGCTGCGGGAGCGGCTCGAGACGCACCGGGCGCGGCTGCGCACCTGGGCCACCGTGTGCCCCGAGAGCTTCAGGGACCGGGCGGCCCTGGTCGACGCCGAGCTCGCGCGCATCGATGGCGAGGAGCTGGCCGCGATGCGGCTCTACGAGCAGGCGGTCCGGTTCGCACGGGAGAGCGGACACGTCCACCTGGAGGGGATGGCCTGCGAGCGGGCCGCCCGCTTCTACGGGGTGCGTGGCTTCGCCACCATCACCCAGGCCTACCTGCGCGAGGCCCGGGATGGATTCGCGCGCTGGGGAGCGGACGGGAAGGTGAGGGCCCTGGAGGAGCGGCACCGGGAGCTGGTCGAGGTCCGGCCCGCCGCCCACTCCTCCTCGGTGGTGCTTCGCGCCGAGCAGGTGGACCTCCTATCGGTCGTGAAGGCCTCGCAGACGATTTCCGGGGAGATCGTGCTGGCGGACCTGGTCCGGACGTTGATCCGGGTCGTGCTCGAAGCAGCCGGTGCCCGCCGGGCGTCGCTCCTGCTGGCGGGCGCCGCCGGGCTCACCATCGAGGCGGAAGCGACGCTTGGCTCCGAGGGCGTGGAGACGCGAATTCTTCAAGCGCTGCCCCTCACGGCAGCGGACACGGTGCCGGTGTCGATCGTGCAGTACGTCTTCCGGACGCGCGAGCGGGTGCTCCTGGAGAACGCGGCCGAAGGGCACCGCTTCATGGCGGATGGCTACATCGCGCGTGTCCGGCCTCGCTCCGTGCTGTGCATGCCCATCCTCCGCCAGTCCACGGCGGTGGGCGTGCTCTACCTGGAGAACGAGCTCGTCGCCGGGGCGTTCACGCGCGACCGGCTGGCCGTGCTGGAGCTGCTCTCCTCGCAGGCGGCGATCTCCCTGGAGAATGCCCTGCACCTCCAGCAGGAGCAGGCCGCGCGGCGGGCGGCGGAGGAGGCACTCCAGGCGCGCGATGTCTTCCTCTCGGTGGCCGCGCATGAGCTGCGGACACCGCTCACGCCGTTGCAGCTTCAGCTCGAGACGTTGGCCAGGCGCAGCCGGGCCTCGGGTGGGCGGGGACTTCTACCGGAGCAGCTCGCGGCACCCCTCGAGCGCGCGGTCCACCAGACGAAGCGCCTGGGCCGGTTGGTCCATGAGTTGCTGGATGTCGCGCGCCTCACCTCGGGTCAGCTCGTGCTGCAACGGGAGACGTTCGATCTGGCCGAGGCCATCCGCGAGGTCTGCGAGCGCTTCGCTCCGGAGCAGCTGCGGCGGGGCTCGGCGCTCCAGGTGCGTACGGCGGGCGACGCGGTGGGCTCGTGGGACCCGATGCGCATCGAGCAGGTGGTGACGAACCTGCTCGACAACGCGATCAAGTTCGGCCAGGGCCGGCCCATTGAAATCGAGGTGGTGGTGGCGGCGCCCGGCGTCCGGATGACCGTGCGCGACCAGGGCATCGGAATCCCCGAGGCCGATGCCGCCCGCATCTTCGACAAGTTCGAGCGGGCGGTCTCCGAGCGCCACTTCGGCGGCCTGGGCCTGGGGCTGTGGATCTCCCGGCGGATCGTGGAGGCCCACGAGGGCTCCATGTCCGTGCACAGCAGGCCGGGGGAGGGCGCGACGTTCACCGTCGTCCTTCCCCTGCGGCCCTCGCGCGGTGCCCCCTAGACGAGGGCACCCGGCCCTACCGGCAGGGGAAGTTGGCCTTGGTGCACGTCACGCCGCTGTTATAGGCGTCGTTGAAGTGGTTGTAGAACCCGTCGTAGAGCGGGTGCACCGTGCCGGTCTCGGGCGCCATCTTGACGAAGATCTCCTCGTTCTCGCTGAGCGCGTCCTGCGACCAGTTCTGCGAGCCGCTGTAGACGCGGTAGGCGTAGCTGGTGCCGTACTTGCCGTAGACCAGGAAGAACTTGTCGTGGACCTTGTCCTTCTTGCGGATGTTGACGCCGGCGTCCAGCAGCTCGTTGTAGACCGACTGCGGCATGCTGATGCCGTCGGTGGAGTCGCCACCCACCACCATCCAGACCGCGCAGCCACCGGCCCGGTAGCGCTTCACCTGCGCGAGGATCTCCGGGCGCCCCGTGGTGACGAACGACATGCCGATGCGCAGCCGGCAGTTCGCGTCGGGCGTGACGTCGTTGAGGCGGGTGACGATCGTGTCCGTCTGGTTCAGCCCCTCGGGCGAGGCGTAGGCATCCGCCGGGGTGGATTGGTAGTAACCGCGGCCGCTGGCGGAGTCGTAGTAGTCATTGCCGGCGTAGTGCCGCCGGTTGTACATGTCCGAGAAGTTGGTGTTGAAGCTGCTGTACAGCGTGGGCTCGTCGTAGATGGTGATGGTGTTGTTGAACGCGTCCGGGCCGCTCGAATAGGTCAGGTTCGACGAGCCGAACCACACGACGTTCGAGCGAGCCACCCCATTGGGGTCCTTGGTCTGGCTGAACGTGAACATCTTCGTGTGCATGTTGCCGGCGGCGCTCGTGCCGATGCAGCCGCCACCGCCACTCGTGTTGGTGCAGAACCGGTGGTTGGTGAGCTTCTTGATGGTGACCACCGCGGGGTCCGTGGAGCTCGCGTTCTTGCCGTCCAGCACGATGTACACCGCGACGCCCCGCGTCTGTGCCGCGAGGAGCGCATCCGCCAGGCCGTCGATGCTGATGGAGTGGATGGTGCCCCGGATGGAGCCGCCCGCGGGCGTGGCGTTGATGAGCCGCTTCAGCTCCTCGGTGATGGTGTAGTCCCGGCCCGCGAACGCGGGCGGGTTGCTGAAGTGGGCCCAGACCGGCTTGCCGCCCACCGTGCCCGACGCGACGCTGACGCCTGACTTGATGGCGCCCACCTCCACCTCGCCGCTGTCGTGCTCCGCGAAGGGCTCGCACCCCGTGGCCACCAGAGAGCAGAGACCCACGGCCAGTGCCCTCAGAACGGTACCGCCTACCCTCGAACGCATCGTGTCCTCTCCTTCATCTCGGCGGTGGCGCTGCACCGCGAAAGCCACTCGGAATCCGCTCCGGAAGACCCATCCTCTCTCGAAATCCAACAAAATGGAATACCGTGTTTATGCGGTTTAACGCGGCAGGGCGGGAGCCGAAGTGGGTGGCTGGAGCGGGGCGGGAGGTGGCTGTTACCGCCCGCCGACAGTCGCGTTCGCGGCGCATCCCGTGAGGTGGGGCGGCGTGACAGGCTTCCGCGCGCCCAGCGGCCGGCGGATTGCCGTGCCCATGTGAGGTGCTCATGTCCCGCAAGACGCTCCGCCGTTTCACCGGTCTGCTGCTCGCCGTGCCCTGCCTCGCCCTGTCCGGCTGCGACACCTCGGCCGACAATTGCGAGGACAGGAACTCCACCTATGAGGAGACGTTCCTCCTGGCGAATCTCCGGGGGGCCGACAACAAGCCGCCTCCGTCGGGCACCGCCTGCCAGGAATTGTGCCGCCTCGTGGGCTATCAGGGCGTGGAGTGCAGGCTCAACGACGTCGGCGCCAACAACGAATCGGTGACGTGCATCACCGGCTTCGTTTGCGAGGAGTGAGGCGCCAGTCCTCCCGCGCTCCCTGAATGAATTTCAGCGGCCCCCTGTAAAGTCGTCCGCCGGGTGCCGCTTGAGTCTGGGGCACGGGCACGGGACCGCGCGCGATTCCGCCGGTTTGATACGCTCGAGTGGCACTTCCGGGCAGAGGATCTTCCCTTGCAGGCCTCGCGAGCGTCATCCCTTTCAATGAGGACCCTGATGAAAATCTTCATGAATCCACGAGTGTCCCTCGTGCCTTCCGTGCTGCGGCTGGCCACCCTGGCGCTGGTCATCCTCGCCAGCCCCTCGCGAGCGCAGACCCTCTGGCATGCCGGCAACTTCCGCTACCTGCCGTCCACGAGCGGGAGCCTCGTGACCTTCGTGGAGGGGCTCTCCCATCCGAACGCGGGCGGCTACGGCAAGGTGAGCAGCACCCGGACGGCGGACTTCAACGCCTTCCTGGATGCGCTCGACGAGGCCCTCGACGCCAGCCTCGCGAACGGGGACACGGGCGACTGGTGCGGCGTCCGGGCCCTGGCCTCGAGTGCCGGCTACGAGGTGCAGCGCTTCCATGACACGGCGACGGGCCGCTGGTTCATCTACGGCCGCGACACCACCGCGTTCGGGCAGGCGTACTTCTTCATCAACCCCTTCGCCAAGCGCAACATCGTCATCGAGGTGCCTCACGAGCCGTACGACTCCAACACCGGCACCCAGGGCGCCCGTATCTTCACCGCGCTCGCCGCGCGCGCGTTGATCATCAACAAAGAGCACCGCTGCTCGGACCCGGACGCGACGAACTGCTCGGGCTCCACGGACGCCTGTGGCGGCTACTTCCGCGAGTCCGATGTCGCCCACCACGACCAGAACACCTTCGACCTGCTGCACAAGTGGTTCACCGTGAATGACTCGGTGACGAAGTTCGTGCAGCTCCATGGCATGTCGGGCTCGAGCAGCGACATGGCGGAGATCGCCGACGCCACCACGAACGACACCGACTCCGGCTCGGTCTCGGTGCGCTTCGCCAACAACCTCGACAAGTACGTGCCGAGCCCTTCGGCGGTCGACTCCTGCCAGGAGTATGTGGGGGGTCCGCCCTCCAACCTCTGCGCCACCACCAACGTCCAGGGGCGTTTCACGAACAACCAGGCGAACAACGCGTGCACGACCTCGACGAGCCTCGCGAGCGATCGCTTCCTGCACGTGGAGCAGCACGCCAGCCTGCGCGACAACGACAGCTCCGACGGCTACTACTGGGGCGACGTGCGTGACGCCCTGCGCGACACCTGGCCCACCTGCAACATGAACAACGGCGCCAGTGACTGCACCCTCGGCTCAAGCCAGACGCAGTACTCCAACTGGACGTGTCCGTAGGCGGGAGGCAACCCGGGTGATTCAGGCACCCTCACCCCGGGGGGCTTGTCCCCCCTTTGAACGACGGGGGGCTCCTCTCCCGGAGGGCGAGGGGATGGGGGCGCGGTGAGGGGAAGCACGGGGCTCAGGTGAAGGGCAGGGCGGCCACGGTGGCTTCCGCCGGGCCGTCTCCTACTGCCAGCACCGTCCCCGGCTCCAGGTGGTCCCGGTGCACGTACCCCAGGGCCACCGTCTGGCCCTTGAGCGGCGAGCGCACCACGCTCGTCACCCAGCCCACTTTCTTGCCGTCCTTCTTCAGCTCGGTGCCCGGGGCCGCCTCGGTGGCTCCCAGCAGCAGGCCCGCCAGCTTCCGGTTCATGTGCCCCCGGAAGGTGGCTCGCGCGATGACCTCCTGCCCGATGTAGCACCCCTTGTTGTACGAGATGGCGTTCGTGAGGTTCGCCTCCAGGGGGATGGTGGTGTCCACCATGTCCTGGCCGTAGCGCGGCACCCCCGCCTCCACTCGCAGCGCCTCCTGCGCCCGCCAGCCCAGCGGCTTCAGTCCGAAGGGCCCACCCGCTCCCACCAGCCCCTTCCACACCGCCTCCAGCCCTCCCCGGGGAACCAGCAGGTCCACCCCCGGCTCCTGCCCGGCACGGCCCACCGCCAGCACTTCCTGGCCCGCCAGGGTGACGGTCCGGGTGGCGTCCGGTGGCAGGGCGGCGAAGGGACCGCCCGACACGGCGCCCAGCAGGTCGGCCGTCCGGGGTCCCATCAGCCGCAGCACCCCCAGCTCGCCCGTGGCGTCGAGCAGCTCGGCGTCCTCGGAGATGAGGAATTTCCCCAAGAATTCCTGGACCTTGGCGCCCATCCCGGGCTCCAGGTCCAGCAGCAGATCGGCCTCGCGCCGGATGAGCCGGGCATCGGCCACCATGGAGCCCTTCACGGTGATCATCGCCGCGTAGGTGGCCGCCCCGGCCGCCAGGCCCTTCACGTCCTGGGTTACCATCCCGTGCAGGAAGCTCACGCGGTCCTCGCCGGTTATCCGCAGCGCTTCCCGATAGGTGGCATCATGGAGGGCCACCGCCTGCCGGGCTGCCCGGTACTCCGCTTCCACATCCCCGTAGTCGGCCACTGCCTCCCGGCCGTTGACCTCCAGGAAATGGGCTCCTGCCTGTTCATGAAGAAAATGCAGAGACAGCGGTTCCATGACCGTCGCTATATAGAGGGGCGGGAGTGAATGCCACGATGGATGTGAGACACCTGTCGGACTTCCTGGGCTTTTCGGCCGAGAAGCTCCAGAAGCACAACCTCTTCAAGTCCGAGCGCTTCTTCCTGGACGTGTACTGCCTCACGCCCGGCCAGAGCCAGAAGCCCCACCGGCACGCCACCTCGGACAAGGTGTACCTCGTCCTCGAGGGGCAGTGCCGTTTCCGCATCGGCGCGGACGAGGCCTCCCATGGCCCCGGCGCCGCCCTCTTCGCACCCGCGGGTGTTGACCATGGCGTCACCAATGACGGCCCCGGCAACGCCCGCCTCCTCGTCCTGATGACCCCCCCTCCGGAGCACGCATGAGCAAGAAGGCCAATCCGCCCCCTCCTGTCCCCGTCCGCGGTGCCGCGGCGCTGCTGGCCCTGGGCCTCGCCGAGGCCGCGCTCTCCATCTACCAGTGGAAGGAACTCCTCACCCTGCGCGGCGGTGGAACCACCAGCTGCGGCCTCTCCGAGAAGATCAACTGCGAGACGGTCTGGAACTCGGCCTTCGCCAGCGGCGTGCATGAGCTGGCGCGCATGCCCGTGGCCGCGCTCGGCCTGGTGTGGGCCATCGTCGCCGTGGCGCTCTCGGCGCTCTTCCTGGTGTGGCGCGGCAACCGGCACGATGTGCGCCCCGCCGTCAACGGCCTGCGCCTGACGGCCGCGGCCGGTGTGGCGGCCAGCCTCGTCTTCGGCCTCGCCAGCGCGAGCGCCGGGGCGCTGTGTCCCACGTGTCTGGGCACCTACGCCCTCACGCTCACCTTCGCCGCCGTGGCCTGGAAGGGCCTGCCCGGCCCCGTGCTGCCGCGCACGGGCGAGTGGGGCCGCGCCCTGCAGTGGACGGGCGGTTTCGCCCTGGCCGCCTACGTGGCGATGCTGATGCCCGGCATGCAGACGCCCAAGGCCTCCGCCGCCGCCGAGAAGGTCTCCACCATGACCACCAGCGCCGCTCCCGGCTCGCTGGAGGCCTACCTGCTCAGCCTGCCCATGGCGGAGCAGCAGGCCGTCTCCAACGCGCTCGCCCGCTACCGCATGGACACGCCGCTGCCGGCCCTGTCCGCCACGCGCCGCCGCTACGGCCCGGAGAACGCGCCGGTGAAGATGGTGGAGTGGACGGACAGCCGCTGCCCCCACTGCAAGAGCCTGGTGGAGGTGCTCGCCCTCATGAAGAAGCGGCTGCCCGAGGGCAAGCTGTCGCTGGAGGCGCGCCAGTTCCCGCTCGACTCCCAGTGCAACAGCAGCATGCCCCCGCGTGCCACCGATGGCAGCGGCACCCGCTGCGTGGCCGCCAAGGCGCAGATCTGCATCGAGGACGCCCCCGACTACTGGGAGCTGCGCGAGAAGCTCTTCGCCGCCCAGGCCACGCTCAACCGGGAGAACGTGCTGAGCATCCTCTCCTCCGGCTCCGTCGCGCGCTCGCAGCTCGAGGCGTGCGTCGCCAGCGCGGAGACGGAGAAGAAGCTGGCGGAGGACATCGCGTACGCCAAGCAGCATGACCTGCACGGCACGCCGCTGGTGGTCATCAACGGCCGCGAGGCGCAGGCCATCCCGTCCTTCCTCTACGCCCTCATCATGGCGGACGGGAATGGCGACGCCGCCGCCTTCAAGGTGCTGCCCGCGCCGAAGCAGCAGGCGGAGCAGGCCCACGATCACCCCCACTGAGCGGACGGACGCCATGGGCAAGCGCGACAAGAAGCCCGAGGCGTCCGCTCCGGCGGCGCCCTTCCACAACCCCTTCGCCGCGCTCGGCCTCAAGCGCGAGGAGCTGCCCGCGGGGCCGGCTCCCGCGCCCGTGAAGGCCGATAATTCCAAGGAGTCCAAGGGCCCCGCGCGCGCCGTGGTGCGCATGGAGCGCAAGGGGCGGGGTGGCAAGGAGGTGACGGTGGTGGAGCAGCTGGGGCTGCCCGCCGCCGAGCTGGAGAAGTGGCTCAAGGCCCTCAAGGGCGGCCTGGGCTGCGGCGGCACCGTGGAGGAGGACACCCTGGTGCTGCAGGGTGACCAGCGCGAGCGCCTCCCCGCGCTCCTGGAGGCCCGCGGCGTGCGCCGCGTCACGGTGGGGTGAGCCGTCCTTCGTGACGCGGGGGTGGAACCCGGGGGGCTCGACACCCTCACCCCGTCCCTCTCCCGGTGGGAGAGGGGAATTGCCCGCGGGTGGGGCTACAGCGGAGGCGCGGGCTACAGCGGAGGAGCGGACTCCTCCGGGTGCTGAAGACGCGGGGACTACAGCGCCGCGATGACCGCGTCGGTGAACTCGCGCGTGGTGGCGCTGCCGGACAGGTCGCCCGTGCGCACCTTGCCCTCGCCGTGCACCTTGCCCAGCGCGCCCTCGAACTTGCGCGCCTCGTCCCGCATGTCCAGCCAGTCCAGCATCATCACCGCCGACATCATCAGCGCGGTGGGGTTGGCCAGGCCCTTGCCCGCGATGTCCGGCGCCGTGCCGTGCACCGCCTCGAACATCGCCGTGCGCTCGCCGATGTTGGCGCCCGGCACCAGGCCCAGGCCGCCCACCAGACCCGCGCACAGGTCGCTGAGGATGTCCCCGTACAGGTTCTCCATCACCAGCACGTCGTAGCGCGTCGGATCCTTCACCAGCTGCATGCACATGTTGTCGACGATGACCTCCTCGTACTGAATCTCCGGGAACTCCCGGCCCACCTTGCGGGTGCAGTCGAGGAAGAGGCCATCCGACAGCTTCATGATGTTGGCCTTGTGGACGCTCGTCACCTTCTTGCGCCCGTGCCTCTTGGCGTACTCGAAGGCGAAGCGCGCAATCCGCGTGGAGGCCTTCTCGGTGATGATCTTCAGCGACTCCACCACGCCCGGGACGATGATGTGCTCGAGGCCCGCGTAGAGCGACTCGGTGTTCTCGCGCACCACCACCAGGTCCACGTTGTCGTAGCGCGTCTTCACGCCGGGCACGCTCTTGACGGGCCGCAGCGAGGAGTAAAGGTCCAGGCGCTTGCGCAGGCCCACGTTGGCCGAGGCCATGCCGCCGCCCACCACCGTACCCGTGGGGCCCTTGAGCGCCACGCCGCTGCGCAGCACCGCCTCCACCGTCTCGTGGGGCAGGTTGGTGCCGTACTTGGCGATGACCTCGGCACCCGCGTCCTTGAACTCGAACTCGAGCGGGGCCTTGAGCGCCTCGAGGACGCGGATGGTGGCCGCCATCACTTCGGGGCCGATGCCGTCGCCATTGATGACCGTGACCGTACGCGTATTCGCCATGGCCCCGGCTTCAAGCACAAAAGGCAGTGCCCCGGAAGGAGGAAAACGCTCCGGCCGCAGCCGCTCTAATGCGTGGGTGGAGTCTGGATGGGAGGCTCGGACGAAGGCTCCGGGGGCCGGGCCGGGCTCCTGCGGCCACCCCGGCGGCGCGGAGCGAGCGTGGCATACGGCCGGTAGAAGGACTCCCACAACGCGGCGCGGCGTCCGCGCGGCCGGGTGCGCAGCTCTCCCAGCGGGGCCTTGGTGAAGAAGGAGGCCACGAAGAGGTAGGCGAAGACGAGCACCATCAGGAAGAAGAACGCCAGCACGAAGCCGCCGTGGAGAGGGCCGATGTGGGCGTTCTCCACGATGTCGTCGAAGTTCCGGGCCGGCTTCGGGTGGCTGTACACCTTGACGAACCAGGAGAGCGTCAGCACCAGCAGGATGGGCCCGTACGCGCGGTTGAGGCGGGTGGAGATGGCGGAGAAGAGGGAGAGCTGGATTTGCGGCCGCTCCATGATGCCGGCCAGCTCGCGCAGGGCGTCCGGGTCCACCGGCTCGCGGCGCAGCATGGGCACCCAATAGCCGTCCTCCAGCAGCCGCACCCGCCTCATCCACAGGTCGTAGTAGCGGTAGCGGCGCGCCTCGATGAAGAGGAAGGACAGCACCATGCCGATGCCCACCAGGAAGACGACGGGTTCGGCGTTGCCGGAGAAGCCGAAGGAGACGACGGCGGCGGTGGTCGTCATGGACCAGTTGGTGGTGTTGTCCAGGCGCGACCGCCAGGTGTCCGAGCGGCTGAGCTCGCCCCGGAAGAGTTGGGCCATGGACGCGTCCGAGAGCGGCAGGGCCTCGTATTCGTTCTTCTCGCGATCGTTGCCGTCCCTTGCCATCGTTCTGGTCTCCCCTGGTGAGCAGCCCGGGCGCACCGGTGGCCGCGCCGGGCCGCCGTGCCCACTCTCTCCCGGAGGAACCATGGCCATCCCTTTCCTCCATGACACCCCGCCACCCGTGGATGCGGTGGCCGCCTTGCTGCAACTGCTGGAAGAAGAGGCGGAGCGCGTGGTGCGGCTGTGGTCCAAGCGCATCCGCGCCGAGACCTATGAACTGGACATCTCCGGGCGCAACCTGCGGGCGCCCCTGCGCCGGTTGATCGACGAGCTCGTCCGCCTGCTCAGGGACCGAGGGAAGGACGCCGTGTTCCTCTGGCCGGAGGTCGTGCGCTCGCACGGGGCCCGCCGGTACAACCAGCGCTTCGACCCGGAGGACCTGGCGCGCGAGTTCAAGGCGCTCGAGGAGGTGCTCCTCTACGTCTACGCCCGGCGCAATGGGGTGCTGGAGCCGGAGGTGGCCACCTTCATCGTGGAGGTGGTGGGCGAGGCGCACGCCTCGGCACAGGCCTCCTTCGCGCGGGTGCTGAGGACGGAGGAGGTGCGCTTCCGCGAGGCGGCGGTGATGGAGTCGGTGCTGCACCACGTGGAGGTGGGCATCCTCCTGGCCGAGGTGGACGGCACGGTGTCCTTCGCCACGCCGCCGGTGAGCCGGCTCATCGGTGTGCCCATGCGGGCCGTGGTGGGCTCGCGCTCGCAGTCGCCGCTGTCGGTGGTGCTCACCCAGGTGAGTGCACGCCAACCCAATGGCGAGCCCTTCAAGGTGGCGGACATGCCCTTCATGCGGGCCCTGAAGGAGCGTGGGCCGGTGCGCGGCGTGATGATGGTGGTGGAGCGGCCCGGCGGGGGCGAGGCCACCCTGGAGATGAGCGCCACGCCCGTCTGGGAGGAGGAGGGCGAGCTGGCCGGGGTCATCCAGACCTTCACCGACCGGACCGAGGCCGCCACCAAGACGAAGGCGCTGATGAGCGCCAACGACGCGGTGCGCCGGTTGAAGGGACGGCTGCTGCAGCGCACGCGCACCCAGGCCCTGGGACAGCTGGCCAGTGGCGCGGCGCACGCGCTCAACAACTTCCTCAACGTGCTGCGCCTGCGCATTACCCTGCTGCGGCGCGAGTTCAAGCCCGAGCACCTGGACGCGCTCGACAAGACGGTGGGGCAGGTGGGCGAGCTGGTGGCGCGGCTGCAGGAGTTCAACGTCCAGCGCACCGAGGAGCAACTCACGGACGTGCAGGTGGACGCGACGGTGCGCGAGGCGCTGGAGCTGGCGCGGGCGGAGCTGGAGGGCCGCGAGCACCCGGTGACGGTGGAGCTGCGGCTGGGCGAGCCGGGGGCGGTGCGGGCCGACCCGGGCTTCTTCCGCGAGCTGGTGGTGAACCTGCTGCTGGCCGAGCGCGAGCGCCTGAGCGACGAGGGCGGGCGGGTGCTGCTGGAGACGCGCCGCGAGGCGGACGGGTGGGTGACGCTGCGGGTGGCGGACTCCAGCACCCCGTACGAGGCGGAGGACATGACGCGCATGTTCGATCCGCTCAGCCGCGACGCGGCGGCGCCGCAGCTCTCGCTGCTGCTGGCGGTGGCGCGCAACCAGGTGCAGCGCTGGGGCGGCGAGCTGACGGTGGAGAACCTGCAGGAGTGCGGGGCGGCCTTCGTGGTGCGGCTGCCGCTGGCGCGGTCCGAGGAGGAGGCGATCCCCGCGGCGGCGGTCCCGGAGGCGGCGGCCCCGCGGCGCTTCCAGCAGACGCGCCGGGTGCTGGTGGTGGACGACGACCCGGACAACGCGCGGATGATGGCGGAGGTGCTCGGCGAGGAGGGCTACGACGTCAAGGTCGCCAACAGCGGGGACGTGGCGCTGAAGATGTGGGACGAGCGCCGCTACGACGCCGCCCTGCTGGACGCGGTGATGCCGGACATGTCGGGCTGGGAGGTCGCGCGCGAGCTGCGCAAGCGTTCGCCCCAGGCGCTGATGGCCATCGTGACGGGCATGGACGTGCGCGGGCAGAACCGCGCCAACCTCGCGCTGGTGGACGCCGTGTTCCGCAAGCCCATCGACGTGGGCGCGCTGGACGACTTCCTCGGCCAATCGGAGCCACACGGTGGCGGTGGCGGTGGCGGTGGCGGGGGAGCCCCACCTTCCGCGTGAGTCACGGCGCCGGGACGGGCTGCTCGGGCACGAAGGCGCCACGGGCGCGCGTCAGGGGCCGCTCCAGCCGCTCCCGGGCCGAAACACCTGGAATGTATTTATCCAGGCTCAATGACAGACAAGGTGATGAGCCTGACGAATGAAGTCGGAAGGGTTACAGTGTGCTCATGCTCGGTACCTCGATAAGCGGGGGGG
>DASQMW010000245.1:0-44395 GCA_035645295.1 Archangium sp. | reverse complement strand
CCCGGCCGCGCGCTGCACGAACTTGTCCAACAGTTGGACAAGTTTCTGAAGACCGAGCCCGGCAGGGGCACCCGTCCCGCCCGAACTCCACCGGAGGGTGGGGGCCCTTGTGTAAAGGAACTTCTGGTCACCTACTTAGGCCCTCACTCGAAGATGCGGCCCTCGAGCGCCTCGATGGCTGCGCGAATCTCCGGCGGCACGGGCACCTTGTCGTACGTGGGGTAGCGCAAGGTGACGAGCACCGCTCCGCCGCGCGCATAACGCACCCCACTGTGCGCATCCTCCACCGCGTACTCCATGGTGAGGCTGGTATTGCCCAGACGCGTCACGCGCGCGCCCACCACCAGGTCCGCCGGGAAGACGACGGGGCGCAGGAACTCCGCGTTCGTCGCCGCGACGATGGGGCCCACGCCTCCCTCCGGCTTCTGCATCTCGGCGCTCACCAGCCCCACCCGGGCCATGTAGGCGATCCGGGCCGCCTCGAACCAGGTGAAGTAGCGCGCGTTGTTCACGTGGCCATACGCATCCATCTCTCCCCACTGCACGGGATAGCGCACGGTGATCGGAAATTCATTCATGGCCTCGTCATGCATCACGTCGGATCCCTCCCGGGCAACCGGAATCGTCAGCCCGCTCGCCTGCTCCCCCGCCACCTCACCCGTCGGGCCGGGGAGTTGACCCGAGCGCGGGCCTGGGGGAGCGTCGCTTCCAGTGACACCCCACGAGCCCGCCACCGCGAAGAAGCCGCAGCCCGCGGAGACGCACGAAACGCCCTCCAGCGACTTCACCCTCCACGAGGCCGGCACGCCCGATGACTCCGGCACCGCGACGAAGCCCGAGCAGCACGCGGACATGGTGCGCTGGCTCCACCCGTCCATGCTCATCCGCACCGGCCTGGACGCACTGGTGGCCGCCGTCTTCGGCGCTCGCGCGGACCACCGGCTCGTCGAGGCCGTGGTGCGCCCCCAGCCGCCCTACTTCGACTACTCGCAGGAGTCCCCCGGCGAGGACTTCTGGCTCGACTACGTGGCGGACACCGGTGACGGGTGGAACCCCACCTACGCCGTGGCCCGGCTCCTCGCGCTGCCCTCGCTCGAGGTGAAGGATCCCCAGGGCCAGTCCCACGCCCTCGAGCGCGGACGCATCCTCGTGTTCGGCGGGGACCAGGTGTACCCGGGTGCCAGCCGGGACATGTACGAGGAGCGGCTGGTGCAGCCCTACGAGGAGGCGCTGAGCCGCACTCCGGAGCCCAGCCCGGACCTGTTCGCCATCCCCGGCAACCACGACTGGTACGACGGGCTGTCCGCCTTCATGCGGCTGTTCTGCGCCAACCGCTGGCTGGCTGGCCGGCGCACCCGGCAGAGCCGCAGCTACTTCGCCCTCAAGCTGCCCCAGGGCTGGTGGCTCGTCGGCACCGACGTGCAGCTCGACAGCGACATCGACGTGCCCCAGGTGGAGTACTTCCGCCAGGTGGCCGAGCACATGGGGCCCGAGGATCGCATCATCCTCTGCAACGCCGAGCCCGCATGGGTCATGGCCGCCACCTCCCGGCGCCGCGGCTACCTGGAGAACAACCTCGACTACCTCCAGGAGAAGGTGTTCGGCCGGCGCATCAGCCTCTTCCTCGCCGGGGACCTGCACCACTACCGGCGCCACGAGGGCCCCGAGGGCCGGCAGAAAATCATCGCGGGCGGTGGCGGCGCCTTCCTCCACCCCACCCACGCTCCGGCGGCACGGCGGCTGCGCGACGGGTACGTGCACAAGACGAGCTTCCCGGATGAGAAGACCTCCCGGGAGCTGGCGTGGGAGAACCTCCTGCTCATCCGCCACAGCCCCCTCTTCGGGCTGATGACGGGCGCGCTCTACCTGCTGCTCGCGCTGGCGACGTACACGGAGATCGGCGGCTACGGGCTGACGCGCATCGGCGAGGTGCTCTCCGCGGTGGCCTCCTCGGTGGTGACGCGCCCCTGGTCCTTCACCCTGGGACTGGCCACCCTCGGCGGCCTCGTGGGCTTCGCGGACAAGTCCTTCGGACGCTGGCGCTTCCTGGCCGGCGGACTGCACGGCCTGGCGCACATCCTCGCCGCGTTCTTCGTGGCCTGGGGCGGCATGTACTTCACCGCCAGCGTGCTGGGCATCTGCCAGGAGATCCTCCCCGGCAACACCATCCTCGTCCCCGGGGCCACCCTGTGCGCCGCCGGGTGGATGCACGTGTGGGCCAAGTTCTTCCTGGGCGCCTTCTTCACCTTCCTGGGCGGCTTCCTCGTCGGGCCCTTCATCATGGGCCTGTACCTCATGGTGAGCGTCAACGGCTTCAAGGCCCACTCCAACGAGGCCTTCATCTCGCTGGCCATCGCCGACTGGAAGAACTTCCTGCGGCTGCGCATCGGCAAGGACGGCCAGCTCACCGTCTTCCCCGTGGGCCTCAAGCACGTGCCCCGCCAGTGGAAGGCGACGCACGCCGGCCCCTATGCGCCCGCCTACGAGCCGGATGATCCCCGGGCCACCCCGCCCGAGCTCATCGAGCCACCCGTGCGCGTGACGCCCCGGAGCCCGCGCCCTTAGGGCTCACATCAGGGCTCCCTCAGGGCTCACTCCCAGAGCGGCGCGGAGCACTCGCCGCACTGACGCTGCGCCAGGTCCAACCACTCCAGCGCCTCGCCGAGCACCCGCGCCGTGGGCTGGCCGTGCACGTCCACCACCCCGTAGAGCTCTCCGAAGCGGTTGGCCACCGCCAGCACCGCCGTCCCGGGCACGCGCCCGAAGCACTCCGCGAGCTTCCACGTCACCGTGCCCTGCTCGTCCTTCAGCGCCCCCGGCAACACCGGCTCCCCGGGCTGGCCGGGCATCATCACCGTGAAGCCCTCCACCTCCTCCTGGTGCCACCCGGGTGCCAGCGCCTCCAGCTCCGCGTGCAATCGCTGGCAGGCATCACAATTGGCGTGCAGCAACGCCACCACCATCTCCCGCCGCTGCCAGGCCTTGCGCGTACCGCGCTCGTGCCCATCCTCGGTCACGAGTTGGAACAAGGGGATGTCTCGTCGCAGTGGCATGGGCCACCTCCTCTCTTCCAATAACACCCACCTGGCCCCTGAATCCCATACAGTGACTCCTCCGGATTTCCGGGGCAATCGGATAGATCTCGCAGCACACCGGCCCGTTTTTGGTGTAAAATTACTGCATGACTGGCTCGTTCCTCTCCGTGCAGCCTCGCCCTGCCCTCTTCTGCCTGCTGGCCGTGAGCATCGCCCTGGGTGGTACCGGGTGCGCCACGGCCTCACGGGCGACCACCTCCGCGCTGCCCGTCTCCGAGCCCATCGCCGAGGTGGCGCCGGCCCCCGCCGCCGAGCCGGCTCCAGCGCCCGTAGTGGCCAAGGCCGAGCGCCCCAAGGCCGTGAAGCGCGCCGCGCCCCGGCCCGCGTCCACCACCCAGGTGAAGACGGAGGCGAAGCCCGAGGCGAGGACACCCGTGGCCGCCCGGGCACCCGAGCTCCGGAGGCCCCAGCCGGAAGCACTTGGAGCGGGCGAGCCCGTGGCTTTCGAGCCCTCGGCGATGACGCGCCCCCAGCGGGTGAGCGGGAGGGAGCCGCAGCTCACCGCGGAGGCCCGGGCCCAGCGCGTGCGCGGTACCGCCCTGGTGCGCTGCGTGGTGACGCGTGAGGGCCGGGTGACCAACTGCCGCCTGCTCAATGGCCTGCCCTATATGGAGCAGGAGCTGCTCGAGGCCCTGTCTACCTGGCGTGTCACGCCCGTCACCGCGCAGGGCAAGGCGCTCGACGTGGACTACACCTTCGTCGTGCGCATCCCCACGGGGTGAGTAGCGCCAGCGGCACCTGAACCCGGCAATCGGGTCATGCGCGTCAACACATGCACTCGTAGATGGGCATCGTGATGCGGCGGATGACCTCGCCCTCGCCGGAGCGAAGCTCGCGGCTGAAGCCGAAGTCATCCTGGATGAGGAGCTCGAACCTCCCGTCCCCGTCGGTATCGAGCAGGGCGTCGATGTTCTGCTGCGGGGCGAGCTGGAGGAGCCGCATCCGCTCGACGCCCCGTTCGGTGACACGGTAGAGGCCCCACACGTTGGCCTGCGGGTCACTGCACCCCGCCTCCCCGATGCGCAGGTGGAGTGAGATCCAGGTCTCGCCGGTCGTGGGGTGCCGGACCGCGGCCACGAGCGGTGCATACACCTGCTCGCGCGCCCCCGCGACCTCGGCATCGATCTGCTCGGCCCGGGCCTGGACGATGACATCGGACGCGAGGAAATCGGCACGAGCCGCGGCCATGGCCTCCTTGTTCACGACGGGCCGTGGAACCCGAATCGGTGCGGCGTTGGCCGCGCGGGCGAAGGTGCCCTTGCAGCGGTCGAGGCGAGCCGCCAGCACCTTGTGGCCCGCGGAGAAGACCGTGTCGGCGGTCCACTCGGAACCGGTGATGCCCGCGTAGTCCGGGCGGCCCACCAGACGTACCACGAGGGCAAACCCAGCCACGGTTGCATGACAGCGCTCGTCGACGACCACCTTGCGCTTGCTCCAGGCGCGCAGGTCCGCCGGGAGGTGGGCCTCGGAGACCTCCGCGATGACACTCGGGAGCGACTCCTCGCCCGTCAGGCGCAACGGCCCGTGGGGCGGCAGATCCGCTCCCTTCTCGACATCGGCCAGCACCAGATAGGAGGTGTCATCGGCTGAAACCACGAAGTGGAACGTGGAGGGCGATACGGGCCGGCGTGTCACCGGCTCGCCGTGGGCACTCCCCGCGGCGAGCGCCATCAACAGGAGGCCGCGGGCCACGGCCGCACCGGCCCACGCGTGCATCAACTCGGAACGAAGTGGATGGGACATGGCCGCTCGCAGTGCAACCGGCAAGCCCGGGCACAAGGCCTTTGAATTTCAAGGCCTTGGGCAACGCCGCCTCCGGCCGGACACGCGGGACGTGGCTCCACGGACACGCACTGGCACGCGAGAGGGCCCCGCGTTAAACCCGCGACATGTCCAAGGGTTCCGTCTTCGGTGGGAAGGCCCACGGCCTCCGTCTCGAGCGCATGCGCTCCTCGCCCCGCTTCCTGGACGGGTTCTTCAGGAACACCGCGGGGGTGGGCCCCGGGCTCAAGCCGGGCACCGCGTTCTCGACGATGGGCGAGTTCTTCCTCGGCGGGAAGGAGCGGACGCCGCCCGGGCCACTGCCCTTCGAGAGCCCGCTCGCGACGTGGGCGCGGCCGGTGGACACGGGGCTGCGCGCGACGTGGCTCGGACACTCGACGGTGCTGCTCGAGGTGGACGGGCTGCGCGTGCTCACGGACCCCGTCTGGGGCGAGCGCGTGTCCCCGTGGTCCTTCGCGGGACCCAAACGCTTTCATCCCGTGCCGGTGTCGCTCTCGCAACTGCCTCCGCTGGACGCGGTCATCGTCTCGCATGACCACTACGACCACCTCGACCACCCCACCATCCTCGAGCTGGCGCGCACGGACGTGCCCTTCTTCACGTCCCTGGGCGTGGGCGCGCACCTGGAGGCGTGGGGCGTGCCGCACGGGCGCATCACGGAGCTGGACTGGTGGGAGTCCGCCACGCTTCCTCGCGGCGAGCTGCGCATCACCGCCGCGCCCTCGCAGCACTTCTCCGGCCGGGGCCTGGGAGACCGCAACCGCACGCTCTGGTCGTCCTTCGTCATCGAGAGCCCGAAGCACAAGGTCTTCTTCAGCGGCGACACGGGGCTCACGCCGGAGTACGCGGAGATCCGCCAGCGGCTCGGGCCCTTCGACCTGGTGATGCTGGAGGTGGGCGCGTTCCACCCGGCGTGGGGCGACATCCACCTCGGGCCGGAGAACGCACTCAAGGCGCTGGAGCTGCTCGGCGGCGGCGCCTTCCTGCCGGTGCACTGGGGCACGTTCAACCTCGCCATCCACGCGTGGGATGACCCGGCGGAGACGCTCGTGCGGCTGGGGCAGGAGCAGCGGGTGCGCCTGGTGATGCCCAAGCTGGGCGTCCCGGTGGAGCCCTCGCGGGTGGAAGCCGTGGAGCCGTGGTGGCGGTCCGTCCGCGGCGCCAGCGTGGACACGAGCCCGGTGGCGGGCGCGGTCCGCGGCTGAGCGAGGGACGTGCCCGCCCACGGCAACACGGCCCGGGGCGGATGCGCTCAGAACCGGGCCTGGAGCAGCGCGGAGAAGCCCAGGGTGGAGGAGGGCCGCAGCACGCTCTCGGGGATGCCAGTGTCGCCGTCCTCGGTCACGGTGTGGTTGGGGTCCCGGGTGTAGAACGCCTCGCCCATGGCGGAGAAGGCGCTCCCGAGCTCCCAGCGCAGCGTGGCCTTCGCCAACAGGATGGGCTGGCGCTCGCGCCCGGGCGGCAGGAAGGAGAGCTCCGCGGGTCCGCGCAGGACGGCGATCCTGGGCGGCGAGGCCGGTCCCCCGAGGACGGTGGCGTTGTCGAACGCGGCGGGCCACACCGCCCGCACCACGAGACCCGGGGTGAGGCCCGGCCCGGGGAAGTGGTAGTCCGCTCCCGCCGACAGAAGCAGCTCGGACTGCAACCCGGTGCCCTCGGGGAAGGACTTGAAGGGCGGGAGCCCTGGCACTTCCGAGGGGATGAACGTGGCCGAGCGATGGAGCGCCAGGGCGTGCACGCGCAGGAAGTCCACCTTGAGCCTCGCCTGCAACGCGGCCGCCTCCGCGCCCTGCCCGGCCATGGCACCTTCGGACAGGACTCCGGACGCCAGAGGAGCCGGATGAAGCTGGCATTGTCCCGGAAGCCCAGGCTCCCCCCGCTGGAGGCGGACAGAAACAGGGACACCTCCGCCTCGGCCCGCAGCCCCGAGCCCAGCTCGGGCGAGCGCACGCTCAGCCCCAGGTGGGAGACGTGCCCGAAGTCGGAGGTCTTCAGGTCGTCATCGTTCGCCAGCAGGGACACGCGCAGCGACGCGAGCTCGGAGGCGTGGGCCTCCGGGGTGGACAGGATGGGCCCGCAGGCGAGCGCCGCTCCAATGAGCCACTTCTTCAACGTTCCTCCAGGGGGGAGAGTCCTGGAGGAACGGCACCTCTACCATGCACGGCGCCGCGACGTCCGCGAGATGCGGACTACGCCTGGGTGAGGATCTCCACGCCCTGGTCCGTCACCAGCAGGGTGTGCTCGAACTGCGCCGTGCGGCTGCCATCCGCCGTCACCGCCGTCCAACCATCGTCCCACACCCGGTGGTGCCAGTGGCCCAGGGTGATCATCGGCTCGATGGTGAACGTCATCCCGGGCTCCATGATGGTTTTGGCCTCGGGATCGAAGTGGTGCGGAATCTGGAGCGCGGTGTGGAAGCGCTCGCCGATGCCGTGGCCGCAGTAGGCGCGCACCACGCCCATGCCGTTCTTCGTCGCGTGCGCTTCAATGGCCTTGCCGATGACGTTGATGGGCAGGCCGGGCTTCACCGCCTCGATGCCGTGCATGAGGCACTCGCGCGTGACGCGGATGAGGCGCTCGCTGTCCGGGTCGATCCTGCCCACCGGGTAGGTGGCATTGGTGTCGCCGTGCACGCCGTCCAGGTAGATGGTGATGTCGAGGTTGACGATGTCGCCGTCCTCGAGCGCCCGGTTGTCGGGGATGCCGTGGCAGATGACCTCGTTGACCGAGGTGCAGATGGACTTGGGGAAGCCGTGGTAGTTGAGCGGGCTGGGATAGCCGCCGCGGCGCACGTACTCCTCGTGCGCGATGGCATCGAGCTCATCCGTGGTGATGCCAGGGCGGATGTGGGCGGCCGTGGCGGCCATCACCTCGGCGGCGGCCTTGCAGGCGCGGCGCATGCGGGCGATGACGTCCGGGCTCTTCACCTCGGAGGGAGGGAAGATGCGCGCGGGGCGCCCCGACACGGCGTAATCCGGACGCGGGATGCTGACGGGCACGGTGCGCATGGGGCTGATGACGCCCGGCCGGACGCCCCGCGAGGAAGCCTCGGGCCCCCGCTTGCGAGCATCCACGGCATCCGCACCGCGATGGCACTTCTTGTACTTCGTGCCACTGCCGCACCAGCACGGATCATTCGGCTTTGGCAACACTGCGGGTGCGACCCGCACAGTGGAGACGTCGTTCATACCCTCGACCTATAGCCGCTGGGACCAGACCGCGCACGCCTTCTTGGCTGCCTGCCCCGTGGGTTCGACAGACAGGACACACAGTGGTGGGTCGTCTACGCTGGGGGCCCGTCCATGGCCACCACGCCCACCTCCTCGAACTTCCAGTTCCTCTCGGCCCACGACACGTTGCTCGTGGCACTCGGCGCCCAGGCCGAGCGCTACTTCGTGGAGGACCCCGTCACCTGCCTCATCAAGCTGCGCCAGTTCGGTGAGCGGCTGGCCCAGCGGGCGGCTGCCCATCTCAACCTCCGCTCGGACAACCTCAAACAGTTCGAGCTCATCGAGAGGCTCGCCTCGCCCCCGCATAACGCGCTCTCCACCGAGGTGCGGAGCCTGTTCCACGAGTTGCGCAAGGTGGGCAACGAAGCCGTCCACGAATTCACCGCCAGCCACGAAGAGGCGCTCCACCTGCTGAAGCAGGCCCGGCAGCTCGCCATCTGGTTCCACAGCACCTTCGGCCGGGTACCAGGCTTCAATCCCGGCCCCTTCCTCCCTCCACCGGACCCCGCCCAGGAGAGCCGCGCGCTCGCCGCCGAGCTGGAGCGCCTGCGTGGCGCCTTCAACGCCGCCCAGCTCGATGCCGAGGCGGCCCGAGCCGCCGCCGAGGCCGAGGCCCGCCGCCGGCTCGACGCGGAGGAGCGCGCCCGGCGCGACGCCGAGGACTGTGCCGTCTGGCAGCAGCTCGCCGAAGAGGCCGAGCAGCGGCTCGCCGAGGAGCTGGATGCAATCCAGGCCCACGCCGCCGCTCAACCTCCCGAGACCCTCGAGCGCCTGGCCGCCGCCTCCTACCAGGCTGGCGAAAAGCTGGAGCTGGACGAGGCTGAGACCCGCCGCCTCATCGACGCCCAGCTGCGCGAGACCGGTTGGGAGGTGGACTCGGACCGCCTCACCCATGAGAGCGGTGCCCGCCCCGAGGCCGGCCGCAACCGGGCCATCGCCGAGTGGCCCACCTCCGGCGGCCGTGCCGACTACGTGCTCTTCGTGGGCCTCCAGGCCGTGGCCGTGGTGGAGGCCAAGCGCTGGCGCACGGACGTGTCCGGCGCCCTCCCCCAGGCCCGCCGCTACGCCGAGGCTCTCTCCCTCCCCTTCCTCTTCGCGGCCAATGGGCGGCCCTACCTCAAGCAGCTGGAGACCAAGAGCGGCATCTGGTTCCACGACGTGCGCCGCCCCAGCAACCACCCCCGCGCCCTCGCCGGCTGGTACTCGCCCCAGGGCCTGATGGAGCTGCTCAAACAGGACGTCGAGGCGGCCGAGAAACAGCTCCGCGAGCAGCCCGTGGACCTCCCCTCGCTGCGCCTGCGCGACTACCAGAAGGCCGCCATCCAGGCCATCGAGAACGCGCTGGCCACGGGCAGCCGTTCCTGCCTCGTGGCCATGGCCACCGGCACCGGCAAGACGCGCACCTGCCTGGGGCTCGTCTACCGGCTGGTGAAGTCCAACCGCTTCCGCCGCATCCTCTTCGTCGTGGACCGCAGTGCCCTGGGCACCCAGGCCGCGGACACCTTCAAGACGGAGATCCTCGAGGGCACGCAGACCTTCGCCACCATCTACGGCCTCAAGGAGAGCCAGGACGTCACCGCCGAGGAGACCACCCGGCTGCACATCGCCACGGTGCAGGGCCTGGTCAAGCGCGTCCTCTCCCCCACCGAGGGCGAGCCGCCTCCGGACGTCTCCCAGTACGACTGCATCGTCGTGGACGAATGCCACCGTGGCTACACGCTCGACCGGGACATGTCCGACGGCGAACTCACCTTCCGCGACCAGGACGACTACCTCAGCAAGTACCGCCGCGTGCTGGAGCACTTCGACGCGGTGAAGATCGGCCTGACCGCCACTCCGGCCCTGCACACCCAGCGAATCTTCGGGGACCCGGTGTTCCAGTACGGCTACCGGCAGGCCGTTATCGAGGGGTGGTTGGTGGACCACGAGCCCCCCATCCGCATCTCCACCGAGCTGAGCGCCGGCGGCATCCGCTTCAAGGCCGGCGAGGAGGTGCCCACGCTCGTCACCGGCACCCAGCTGGAGCTGTTCCGCCTGCCGGATGAGCTCGAGTTCGAGGTGGAGGACTTCAACCGCCAGGTCATCACCGAGCCCTTCAACCGGGTGGTGGCCGGCGTGGTGGCCCAGTTCGTGGATCCGCGGCTGGACGGCAAGACGCTCGTCTTCTGTGTGAACGACAGCCACGCGGACTTGATGGTGAAGGTGCTCAAGGAGGCGCTCGCGTCCCGCTACGGCGAGGTGGACGACGACGCGGTGATGAAGATCACCAGCAGGGCGGACCGGGTGGGAGAGAAGATCCGCCGCTTCAAGAACGAGCGCCTGCCCTCCATCGTGGTGACGGTGGACCTGCTGACGACGGGCATCGACGTGCCCCCCATCTGCAACCTCGTCTTCGTGCGCCGGGTGAAGAGCCGCATCCTCTACGAGCAGATGCTGGGCCGGGCCACGCGGCTGCACACCTTCACGGACGGGACGGCCAAGGAGAACTTCCGCATCTTCGACGCGGTGGACCTGTACGACGCCCTGGAGCCGTACAGCGCGATGAAGCCGGTGGTGGTGAACCCGCACCTGCCGTTCACCCAGCTCGTGCGCGAGCTCCAGGAGCTCCAGGACGACGAGCTGCGGCGGGGGGTGCAGGACCAGTTGATGGCGAAGCTGCAGCGCAAGAAGAAGGCCCTGCGCGAGCGCCACGCCGAGCTGTTCGAGGCCGCCGCGGGCGCGCCGGTGGACGAGGTGCTCGGGACGCTGAAGGCCGCCACGCCCCGGGAGGCGGCGGAGTGGTTCACCGCGCACCCCCAGGTGGCGGAGTTGCTGGACCGGGCCACGGGCAGCGGCGGCCAGCCGCGCGTCTACATCTCCGAGCAGGTGGACACCTTGAAGTCCCTCACGCGGGGCTACGGCGAGGGCCGAGAGCGCCCCGAGGACTACCTGGAGGGCTTCGGGCACTTCGTGAAGGACAACGTGAACAAGCTGCCGGCCCTCCTGGTGGTGACGCAGCGCCCGCGCGAGCTGACGCGCGAGACGCTCAAATCCCTGAAGCTGGCGCTGGACGCGGCGGGCTACACCGAGCCGCAGCTCCAGTCGGCGTGGCGGGACGTGAAGAACGAGGACATCGCCGCCACCATCATCGGCTTCGTGCGGCAGCAGGCGCTGGGCGAGCCGCTGGTGCCCTACGCCGAGCGGGTGCAGGGCGCTCTGAAGAAGGTGCTGGCGAGCCGCCCGTGGACGCCGCCGCAGAAGAAGTGGCTGGAGCGCATCGGCCACCAGCTCACGGCGAACGTGGTGCTGGACCGGCAGTCCTTCGACTCGGGGGCCTTCAAGGACCACGGCGGCTGGACCGCGATGGACAAGGCGCTGGAGGGCAGGCTGGAACAGGTGCTCGGGGAGCTGACGGACCACGTCTGGAGCCCCGCGGCCTGACGGGTGCTCAGAGCAGCGGTGAGGGCAGGGAACGGCGCTCGAAGGGCACGGGGACGTGGGCCTTCAGCCAGTGCTCGTCACGGTAGAGGCGGTAGTCCGCGTTGAAGACGAGCCGCCCCTCCCTCCGCTGCAGGACGATGATCTCCCCGTTGAAGAGCAGGACGCCGTCGCGGCCCTGCTCCAACAACGGCAAGGCCCCCCGCAGCATCGTCTTGGCGAAGTTCTCGTAATCCCGGTTGGAGGGGTAACGGAATCCCACGGACAGGCTGGGCCTGAAGCCAAAGTTCTCCTCGATGATGGAGTCCCCCTCGCGGCTCAGCTCCAGCACCGTGATGATGATGTCTGGCGCATAGAGGGATTTGTTCTCCTCGCTCCACTGGAGCTCCGGAATGCGCTCGGCGAGCAGGCCGAGCGCCCGCGCCCGCTTCATGTCCGTCGTGAGCTTGAGGCTGTAGTCGAGTCCCATGTGAATCCCCTTCGGAATGATGTCCACCCAGGCCCCTCAGGGTAAGAGGATGACCTTCCCACCTTTGAGCTGGAGCCCCACGGCCTGACGGGTGCTCAGAGCAGCGGTGAGGGAAGGGAACGGCGCTCGAAGGGCACGGGGACGTGGGCCTTCAGCCAGTGCTCGTCACGGTAGAGGCGGTAGTCCGCGTTGAAGACGAGCCGTCCCTCCCTCCGCTGTAGGACGATGATCTCCCCGTTGAAGAGCAGGACGCCGTCGCGGCCCTGCTCCAACAACGGCAAGGCCCCCCGCAGCATCGTCTTGGCGAAGTTCTCGTAATCCATGTTGGAGGGGTAACGGAATCCCACGGACAAGCTGGGCCTGAAGCCAAAGCTCTCCTCGATGATGGGGTCTCCCTCGCTGCTCAGCTCCAGCACCGTGACGATGATGTCTGGCGCATAGAGGGATTTGTTCTCCTCGCTCCACTGGAGCTCCGGAATGTGCTCGGCGAGCAGGCCGAGCGCCCGCGCCCGCGTCATGTCCGTCGACACATCAAGGACGTAGTCGAGACCCATGTGCATGCCTCCCGGAATGGTGCCGTCCAGGCCCGTCAAGGGAACAGGAGGATGACCCTACCATCCTCGATGGCGATGACCTGCTTGAGGCCAGGAATGGGCCAGCTCAATAGCTGCTTCATCATCGCTTCGATGGTCACGCTGCTGTCATCGAGATACAGGATGATCCTGTCGGCTTGTCCCGGATCTACCTTGTCCTCTTTGATGCGCGAAGCAATGTTGCGTGCGCTCGGCGTGAAAGGAGCCATGCAGTCCGCGTACTCTCCGTCGATCTTGTAATCGGGTTCCTTGCCATTGCTCCTGCGTGGGGGGTTCTGCTCCACGTGGTAGCCGTTATCCGCGAGGATCCGTGCGGATTCATTTTCACGCGCGATTCCCCTCTTGGTTTCATCGTCGGCATCTGGGCCGGGCCGGGAGGGCCTCCCGGTGAGACTGCCCTTCTTGGGGGGCGCGCCGCCAGGCCCCACGGCACTGGAAGCCACCGCTGTGGGCGCCAGGCCCACCACCAACGCCCGGCCCCCCAGCACGACTGTCCTCACCTGCCCCGCCGCCTCCAGGCTCACCCGGGTGCGCGCCGGAGAGGCCAGCGCGGCCTGACGGAATCCGGGCAACCCGGGTCCTCTGCCCACGAAGCTCGTCTGCCCCCCGCTGGCCGCTGTCGCCAGCAGGAGGAACACGCGCATGCCGTTGTCCCCCAGCACCTGGCCGAAACGGCGGCCCGCACGCTTCGCCTCCTCCAGCGTCGTGGCCCGCTTGGACTCCTCCAGCAATCTCCACCCGGCCTCCACCATGGACCACACCGGCCCCAGCCCCAGGTACGCCACCAGGTACACCGTGAGCACCGCCGCCAATCCCTTCGTCACCGGCTCGGGCATCATCAGCGTGAGCAGATAGGTGCTCATCGCCGTGTAGACCATGACCTTGAAGGCCACCGGATCGACGAGCTCGCCAAGGGGAACCCTCGCCCCTTCCCACACGCTGTCCATGGCGAACGAGAGGGCCAGCCTCATGCGCTCCAGCGTCTCCAGCGCCGGCGCGTTCCCCGGTAGGACGAGGCACCCTTCCGGCGGCTCCCAGGGCGAGCACTGACTGTGCAACATCTGCTGGAGCGCATCCCGCTCCCCTCCCCATGAGGCGAGCACCACCCGGCCGTCCCGTGGCGGCGGAGAGAGCGTCAACCGCGTGTGCAACACGAGTCGCGTCAGGGCTTGGACGAACTCCTCCTGGCGGACTTCCACCGGCGGGGGCTCGGCGGCCGGAGACGTATGGAAGATGGGTGGACCCTGGCCCGTGTCCAGGCGAATCTGGGGGCGGGTCACACAGCTCGTCAGCCAGGGCACCACCAGCAGCAACACGAGCCCACTCCACTTGCCGCGCATGTGCGCCTCCTCACTCCCCACGGGTTGGGTGCAGGAGGGGCAACGCTATGCCTCCGCAACCGGGTACGGCCAGCCAGGCGGGCCCGCTCCGCTTCACGCGGGGACGCTTGGGGAGTGGAGTCCTCTGGGGTACGTAGGAGACACCGAGAGGGCCCGATGCAGACGACGAACGACATCGTCCAGAAGCTGTGGAACCTGTGCTCGCTGCTGCGCGAGGACGGCGTCACCTACCACCAGTACGTCACCGAGCTCACCTACCTCCTCTTCCTCAAGATGCTCAAGGAGACGGGGCGCGAGGACGTGCTCCTCAAGGGCCAGCGCTGGGATGACCTCGCCGGCAAGAGCGGCATGGAGCAGCTCGACTTCTACAAGCGCCTGCTGCTCAACCTGGGCGCCCTGGGCTCGCCGCGCGTGCGCGACATCTACACGGATGCCTCCACCACGCTGCGCCAGCCCAAGACGCTCACCGAGCTGGTCAAGCACATCGACGGGCTGCAGTGGTACAGCGAGGCCCGCGAGCACATGGGCGACCTCTACGAGGGCCTGCTGGAGAAGAACGCCACCGAGGTGAAGAGCGGCGCGGGCCAGTACTTCACCCCCCGGCCCCTGGTGGAGAGCATGGTGGAACTGGTGAAGCCCCAGCCCGGCGAGCGCGTGCAGGACCCGGCCGCGGGCACCGGCGGCTTCCTCATCGCCGCGGACCGGTACGTGAAGGACCAGACAGACAAGCTCTTCAAGCTTCAGACCCGGCAGCAGCAATTCCAGAAGGAAGAGGCCTTCTACGGCATGGAGCTGGTGCCGGACACGCGCAAGCTGGCGCTGATGAACCTGATGCTCCACGACATCGAGGGCGACCTGCGGCTGGGCGATACGCTCTCGCCACAGGGGGCGGCGCTGCCTCCGGCGGACGTCATCCTCACCAACCCGCCGTTCGGGACGAAGAAGGGCGGCGGGCGGCCCACGCGCGACGACTTCACCTTCCCCACGTCGAACAAGCAGCTCGCGTTCCTGGAGCACATCTACCGGGGGCTGAAGCCGGGGGGCCGCGCGGCAGTGGTGGTGCCGGACAACGTCCTCTTCGAAGACAACGTGGGCGCGGCCATCCGGGCGGACCTGATGGACAAGTGCGACCTGCACACGGTGCTGCGGCTACCCACAGGCATCTTCTACGCGCAGGGCGTGAAGACGAACGTGCTCTTCTTCAGCCGGGGGAAGACGGACAAGGGCACCACGAAGGCGGTGTGGTTCTACGACCTGCGCGCCAACATGCCCTCGTTCGGCAAGCGCACGCCTCTGACCCGACAGCACTTCAAGGAGTTCGAGCAGGCGTTCGGCGAGGACCCGCACGGCAAGAGCAAGCGCCAGGACGAGGGCGAGCAGGGCCGGTTCCGCAAGTTCACCCGCGAGGAGATTCGCGCCCGGGGCGACAACTTGGACATCTCCTGGCTGCGGGACGAGAGCCAGGGAAGCGATGGGGACCTGCCTGAGCCGGATGTAGTTGCAGCGGAAATCCGCGCGCAGTTGCAAGTGGCTCTTGATGAGATCGATGCCCTGGCAGTTCTCCTCGGTAATGGGACCAGAACTCATGCCTAGGCACATCGCAGATAGTGAGCAAATCATAGAGGGGCGCTTCGCCCTTTCCGTCGGCCCTTCATCACTGCCAGCCCCTCCTGGCTGGCAGTGGGTGAAGCTCACAGATGTCGCTCGTCTTGAAACTGGTCACACGCCAAGTCGCTCCCATCCTGAATATTGGGACGGCGAAATACCGTGGATCGGTATCAAGGATGCACGCCAGCATCATGGCGTCATCATCATGGACACCAACCAAACAGTTACCCAAGAGGGCCTCGACAACTCCGCCGCCCGCCTACTTCCTACAGGAACTGTTTGTCTATCCAGGACAGCATCGGTTGGCTATGTAGTCATTATGGGCCGACCGATGGCTACCAGCCAAGATTTTGTGAACTGGATCTGCTCAGATGCACTTGAGCCTCGTTTCCTTCAACTGCTCCTTCTAGCCGAACACGACAGCCTATTCAGGTTCGGCAAGGGCTCGACACACACTACAATTTACTTTCCAGAAGTGCAGGCCTTCCATATCTGCCTGCCGCCTTTGCCTGAGCAGCGCCGCATCGTTTCCAGTTTGGAGTCCTTGCGCGCCCGAAACTTCAGCGCCAAGGAGGCGCTGGACGCCATCCCGGCCCTGCTGGAGCGGTTCCGTCAGTCGGTGCTCGCGGCGGCCTTCCGGGGCGACCTCACCGCCGACTGGCGCGCGCAGCATCCCGATGTCGAACCCGCGTCCAAGTTGCTGGAGCGCATCCGCGCCGAGCGCCGCCGCCGTTGGGAAGAGGCCGAGCTGGAAAAGATGCGAGCAAAGGGGAACCTACCCAAGAACGATTCCTGGAAAGCAAAGTACGAAGAGCCAGCCTCAATAGATTTTGGCCCACTTCCTGAGCTACCAGAGAAGTGGTGCTGGGCAAGCGTCGATGACCTTCTGCCTGCGACAGAACCACTCTGCTACGGCGTGGTCCAGCCGGGCTCGGAGACCGAGGGTGGCATTCCACTCGTGCGAGTATGCGACCTCGCCGATGGCACTGTAGCGATGGAACAACTCCGCACGATCAGCGCAGCAGTGGATGAAGAGTATGCTCGCTCGCGGCTCAACGGAGGAGAGGTCCTCGTTTCAGTAGTGGGAACTATCGGGCGTGTAGCCATTGCCCCCCCAGAAGCGCGCGGAGCCAACATTGCGCGTGCCGTTGCTCGCCTTTCTTTTACTTCATCTATTCCTGTGAATTGGGCCGCAGCTTGGCTATCGGCCCCGTATATGCAGGACCGGCTCAACAGGGATGCGCGAGAAGTAGCACGTAAAACTCTCAATTTGAGCACGTTGCAACGAGCACCAATACCGCTCGCCCCATTGGAGGAAATGTCAAAGCTTGTCACGATTATTGTGCACTCCATCGACAGCGTCCATCGAGTTGAAACCGCCCACAAGGTCATTCAAAAAACGAGTGACACGCTGGAGCCTGCACTCCTCGCCAAGGCGTTCCGCGGTGAGCTTGTCCCGCAGGACCCGAACGACGAGCCCGCCTCGGTGCTCCTGGAGCGCATCCGCGCCGAGCGCGAGGCCGCCGCTGGCTCCGCGCCCAAGCGTCCCCGGGGCCGCCGTCCCGCGGCGTGAGTCCGGCGAACCCAGGGAATGACGCGATGGCTCACGAGCTGGCACATTCCTGCGGGTGGGCCCACAACGAAGGACTGGGCGCGCCGTCGAACGAAGGGTTCATTCAATGCGACTGATCTGGCTTGCATTCGCGTCCCCCCCCCTTCTCGGGGTGATGGCTTGTCAAGGCCTCCCTTTTCCGTGGAGGACCGAGCCGCCCGCGGCACGCGCCCCTCACGAGGAGAGCATGGATGGTGGCGCCGAGGAGCTCTCACGCGCCAGATTGGAGCTTCAAGACACCCGCTACGATGGGTGGGCGCTCTCCGGGCGCCTCCTGGTCAATGCCGAGGAGGGGCGCCTCAGGCTGGACAAGAGGCTCATCGAGAGCGTCTCGTTGAGCATGAAGTCCGTCACGGATTGCGCGACGGGACAACCCGTCGAGTTCATGGTGGTGGATGTGTTCGCAACGCGCCCCCGGGAAGAGGACGTGCTGAGCCTCGAGCCGGGCTATTGGTACGGGAAGGACATCCGTCTCCCCCTGTTCGCGGAGATTCCCGGCAGGCCCCAGGGCCCGGAGTGCATCGAAGCCGACCTCGTGTTCTACGCACTCGGTGGAAAGACCGCCGGACACCTGCATGTCCGTGCTGAGCGAGCCCGGCCACACCCGGCGGACGCGGGCCTGCCGGTGGACGCGGGCCTGTAGAGGCTCGATGACAGAGACCTCACCGTCGCCGCGTGAGAGCGCCATGACTCCGAAAATGCCCACCTCTCGCTTCCTCTCTTGCCTGGCAGCCGGTGTCCTGTCGGCCCGGTGCGCGTCCTCTTCCTCGTCTCAACATCACGACGAGAACAGCCCCCAGCGCAGCAAGGATTCGAGGAAAGGGAGCAGCAGAGAGGGGCCGGGGAGAAACCACCAGAACAGTGGTGCGAGTTCGAGTGCATGCGGGGCTCGACCCGGCTTGGACCGGTTCTTGGCTTCGTTCCAAGCCTTGGAAGCACCTTCATCGGCCCGTTCGGCTGCCCCGACGAGTAACCCACGTCCCCCAGGCAGCAACTCCACCAGGGAGAGTCTGACCACATGTCTTCATCCTCCGAGCGGGACGCTGTTCGCATTGGCAATGCCCTCAACGACCTGTGCCAGGAGGAGCTGCCAGGAACCGACCCGTGTGGGAAGAAGGTGACCCGGGCCATGCAACTGGGCACCGAAAAGCACACGCTCGCCCGGCAGTGCGTAGAGCAGAAGCTGACCGCACGGATACCGGGACGCTTCAGCCTGGAGCAACGCTACCGGTACGACCCGAGGACAGGGCAGAAGCAACTGGTCAGCCGTGAGGAGGAGCAAGCCCTCCGTCAACATGGCTGCGGCGAGGAGCTCGAGGGCACGATCGTGCCGGATGGGGTCATCCACTCGGGCAATCCACTCGACGTCCTGGCCGTCTATGACTTCAAATTCCCCTGCCCCATCAGCAACTCTCCCAGTTGGAACAATTACCCCAGAGGGCATCCCTATTCGGACTCGAATCAGGGAGCCGTCTACCGGAAGATCCTGGGAGTAGGACCCCACCTCGTGGCACCGATATGGCGAATCATCCGATGGGCCGAATCCCTGAAATAAGACTCTACGCGGAGCATGGCGCACTCGTGGCCCGCGACGGTCTGAGCATCTGCTTCTACATGCGCCGCTCCCACGTGGAGATCGCGCAGGCCGTGATTCGCTCACTGGAAACGTACGTGCGCGCAGTGGGCCCCCATGCACTCGGCTGGTACGTAGACCAGGAGGGCGACTGGCAGGAACTGGATACCACCGGCTGGGCCCATATCTGGAGCGAACTGCACGAGCGTAGCGGGCTCGTCGTCGAGCTGAGTGATACGCCGAGTGGCGCCAGCCAGTACGAATTCGAGTACTACGGTAGGTCATTCGAGTCGCCCCTGTTCGGCAACGACCCGGACGTGGTGAGTGCGGTCTCCTTCTGGCTGCCTTCCGAGTACCTGGAGAAACACGGACCCACCCATGTGCGAGAGCTGGCGCTGGAGTTGGCCGCTCCGCTGCCCTTCAACTCCGGCCATGCTGGTCTCGCCATCAATGCGCTGATGCAACTCCTGGGCGTCTCGGAGCAACTCCACCCCTGGTGCTTCCGCTACCCGGGAATGGACGTGCAAATCCTGGCAAACGCCTCCGAGGACATTGGCACACGCGTGCGGGGCGCCCACTGGCTGACCTTCTTGGGCCAGCCAGTGCTCGGCGAACTGGGAGGCGCGGCCGGGCTGCGCTCCCGCCTCTCCTCCCCGGACATCACCGTCCAGGAGATGGATGGAGACCGGGCCGTCATCACGCTCGGGCCATGCCCCGAAGCGGGTGACACCGAGCAGGGCCAGCACCTCCCCCTCCACCGCGAGCTGGCGCGTGTCCTGGAGCCCTGGCGCCATCACGAGCGCTACTGTTGGCACGAGTTCTCCGCCGAGGACATGCGCCGCTGGGTGCGCCGCTTCCTCGACTGACGCCCAGCGTGCGAGAGTCCACCGCGCCCCGGTGCTCTCCAGGAGAACCCGATGTCCCTTCCACTGGAAATCCCGCTGAGACGGGTGGTGCTCGCCATGAGCACCCTGCTCATGGGCTGCGGCTCGGCGGGCTACGCCGTCGACTCCGCCACGAGCGCCTGCCAGCAGAACCCCCTGTACTGCGCCGCCGCCGCGGGCGAGGAAGCCGTGGTTCCCGCCGCCGTCATTCGGGGTGGCACCGTAGCGGCGACAGCCTGGGTGCTCACCCACCAGACCCGAACCGACATCGAGCAGGCCCTGGTGGAGTGCGTCGAGTGGGCCAACGCCGAGGTCAACCTCCAACGCTTCGGCGGCAAGAGCCCCTCACCAGGGTGATGCGTACTTCAACATTCTGCGAGTGGGTCCCGACCTCGTAGCCCCTTTATGGAAGATCATCCGATGGACCGAATCCCAGAGATAAGACGCTACGCGGAGCATGGCGCACTCGTGCTGCGCGAGGGATTGAGCATCTGCTTCTACATGCGCCGCTCCCATCACGAAGTGGCACAAGACGTCGGGCGTGCCCTGGAGACATATCTACGCGCGGTAGGGCCTCGAGCGCTCGAGTGGTATGTGGACCCGGAAGGCGACTGGCAGGAGTTGGACGGCCAAGGATGGCAGGTCATCCAGAACAAGCTGAGCGAATCGGGTGGGGGCATCGTCGAGTTGTATGAAAGGCCCGATGCCGTCAGCAGGTACCTGTTTGAATACCGGGGCAGAAGCTTCGACAGCGACGACCTGGACTCCGTTTGTGGAGTGGCTTTCTGGCTCCCCACGGAGTACCTCAATGAGCATGGCCCGGGACGGGTCCGCGAGCTTGCGTTGGAGCTGGGCAGCGCGCTGCCCTTCAACTCCGGCCACGCGGGTCTCGCCTTCAACTTCCTGTACACGCCCCCGGAGTTCCGCGACTTGTGCTTCCGCTACCCGGGGTTGGATGTTTTTCGTCTGGGCTCCATCTCGGAGGCACTGGGCACGCGCGTGCGCGGTGCCCACTGGCTCACCTTCCTCGGCCAGCCGGTGCTCGGCGAACTGGGAGGCACGGCCGGACTGCGCTCGCGCCTCTCTTCTCCTGACATCACCGTCCAGGAGATGAAAGGCGACCGGGCCGTCGTCACGCTCGGCACCTGGCCCGAGGCAGGCGACACCGAACAGGGCCAGCACCTCCCCCTCCACCGCGAGCTGGCGCGCGTGCTCGAGCCCTGGCGCCATCACGAGCGCTACCGCTGGCGGGACTTCTCCGACGAGGACCTGCGCCGCTGGGAGCGCCGCTTCCTCGACTGAGCCTCAGCGCCAGTCCGGCGGGGCCATGTTGATGCGCGGCACGTAGTAGCCCTCGGGGCCCTGCAACACCGTCTCGAAGCGCGGATCATTGAGCACCACGCTGCCCGGGCTCTTGTCCACCTTCGCCGGATCCACCTTCGCCCCCTCGATGGGCAGCTTCGCGTAGGTCGGAATGCCGTACTGGTGCAAGTCATCCACCGCCACGCCACAGATGGGCAGCGGCGTGCCGCCCGGCGGAAGGATGCGATCGAACTGGATGTAGACGCGGTTGGGCGTCGTCACCGCCTCGCCGGAGATCCTGAACTCCACCTCCTGGCCCTCCACGAAGGCATACATGGTGGCGTTGACGGGGCCCGGCTTGAGGTTGAGCGAGCCGCCATCCTCCTCGATGGAATCTTCCGAGGCCGGAGTGCCCGTATCCAGGAAGGAGGCCTGCTCGTCGGGCTTGATGCCCAACCGCACGGGGGTGGCACGGGCCTCGGGAGGACACCGCGCCAGGTAGCCGATGGGATCCGGCCGCATGGGCACGGTGGCGCACCCGGCGAGCTGCGCGGCGGTGGACATGCCCAGCACTCCGGTCAGCACGCGGCACAGGCGCGAGGCCTCCCACGCCGGGGAGGAGTCACGGGAGATCTCGGGAGGGGAAGAGGAGGGCACGGACTGCGTTCCTTTCTCGGAAGGCGCCGGAGCGGCCGGCGCGGTGGGCCCCGCGCGCATGCCGTCCTCTCCAAGAGGAGGCACCCCACGCAGGAGCATCCACCCTATCCCGAGCAACCCCAGGAGCAGGACCGCCACGGCGAGCCACCCCCGCCGCCCCACCCATCGTCCCTCCACGGGCGCCTTCTCCGGCGGCGGTTCGGGAGGGGCGGGCGGTGGCTCCGGCTCCGGTAGCAACTCCCCTTCTTCCAGCAACTCCATGCCCGCGGGCACCACGCCCGCCCACGCGCACTCGGAAGGCCGGGCCGCCGGGGCCTGCCACGCGGCGGTGTGTCCCTCCTCGCCCCGCAGCCGCTCCAGCTCCTCGCGCACGGCCCGGGCGCTCCCGGGGCGCTGTCCGGGCTCCTTCGCCAGCAGGCGCATGACGAGCCCGCACAGGCCGGCGGGAAGCCCGGGGTCGAACGTCCGGGGCTCCGGCGGAAGCGTGGTGGCGATGGCGATCAGCAACTGCTCCAACGTCAGCCGGGTGCTGAAGGGACGGCAGTTGGTGAGCGTCTCGTACAGCAGCACGCCCACCGCGTACAGGTCCGCCTCGGGCCGGGCCTCCAGGCGCGAGCCGGGACGGAAGGCCTCGGACAGCAGGAAGGACACGGCCTCGGGAGGCTGGCAATAGAGCGTGCCCGGTGCCAGCCCCTCCGTCAGCACGCGCGCCCAGGGCAGGTGCACCGAGCCGAAGTCGATGAGGAAGGGCTTGTCGTCTCCCTGACGCACCAGCAGGTTGTCCGCCTTGATGTCCCGGTGGCACACGCCGCGCTCGTGAAGCGTCTCCAGGGCCGTCAGGTACTCGCACAACACGCCCACCGACCGGTGGAGCGATGCCCGCTCGCGCCAACGCCAGACATGGAAGGTGCTCCCCTGGATGTAGGGCGTGACGAAGTAGCCATAGCCCGTCTCCACCTCCGGCCAGCGGCCCCATTCGAGCACCGGCAGCAGGTTGGAGTGCGCCAGGAGCTCCAGCGAGGACACCTCGCGGCGCATCCAGTCATCCACCCGGTCCTGGTCCCTCTCCGACAAGGGCCGGGCCGCCACCTTCATGAAGTAGTGTTGGCCCCCGCGCTCCACCAGGAAGACGAAGGAGAAGCCTCCGGCCCCCAGCCAGCGCACGACGCGGAAGTCGCGCACCATCTCGCCCTCTCGCAACTGGTTGGGATGCCGAGGCGTGCTCATGGGGACGGCGGCTCCTCTCGCCAGAGCAGCGGACGGAAGGGGCCGGGGGCGTCCTCACCATCCAACGCCAACTCCACCTCCGAGGCGCCCTCCGGAAGCTGGCCGGTCACGACGTGACGCTGATGCCTCGGGCCCGCCGCGCCCGAGAGCAGCCGCGCGGGCCACTCCCACAGCACTCCGTCCGGGAGCGTCACCCTCAGCCGCGCCTGCACCAGCCGCCAGGGCGGAGCATCCCTCTTGCGGCCACGCAGGGACAGGGTGACGAAGAAGCGCCGCCCCATCCAGAGCACGGAGTCGACCCGGCCGCGTGAGTCCGGTGCGTCGTACTTCACCACCGCCTGCGGAATGGCGAGCGTGGCGCGCGCGTCTGGTGCGTCGAGCAGACTCCGGGCCACGAGCTCCGCGCCGTCCTCGCCGGTGGAGTCCTGGGCGCGCACCACCTCCACCCGCACATCCACCGCGTCCCGCCGGGTGACGAGCACGAAGCGCAGCGGCTCGGAGCCACCTTCCAGGGACAGGGTGAGCGGCACCTGCTCGCCCGGGGCCAGGTCCTCGGTGGGGACGAGCAGCACCGAGCCATCCTCCAGGCGGCGGAGCTGGAAGCGCTCCTGTTCCGGCACGAGCACCGGGGACTCCGCCCGTGAGGGCGCGTCGAACAGCACGAGCGTGGGCACCCCGGCCGCCACGTACAACTCCAAGGGTGGCACCTGCCCGGGCCGCGAAGGCAGAACAAGCGTGCGCCGCTGGAGCGCTGGCCCTCCTGCCCGCGTGGAGGCCGTGGCCGGCAGGGAGAGCAGGACGGGCAGGAGGAACCAGGCTCCAGGGCGCACTCGAACAACCTACGTGCGACGGCCACTCGAAGGCAAGCGAAAAACCACTTCCCCGGTCATCTCGGCCGGGATGACTTCCGAGATGGCGTCCGCTGTCTTTCCAACGAAGGAGGCCGGCCCGCGTTTGACGGGACGGCCGGGGCCCTCGGATGCTCAGCGGATACGCCGGACTTCCAGGGGGGTGTTCCATGCGCGTCGATTCCACGGGCTCTCCACGCAGGGTCACCTGGAGGCGCTCCGGCTCACGCGTCCTCGGCATCGCGCTCCTGCTGCTGCTCGGAGGTTGTGCCACGCGTGCCCCGCTCGCGGGACTCCTGCCCGGTGTCCACAAGCCTCACCGGCGTGCCCCGCCCCCTCCTGCCTCCGCGAAGGCCAGCACGGCGGCCGGCGGTGCGTACGCCGCTCCGAGGCCCGCCAGTCCCTGACCCGGCAACGGCTCCCCCATGTCATGCTCCACGGCTCACCCAGGAGCCGCATTCATGGAGCGTGGAACCCCCACCCGTTTCGTTCACCTCGTGGGCAGCACCCCCTTCGCCAGCACCGCCGAGGCGATGGATGTCCTGCTCGAGCGGCTCTCGGGCCGGCTGCGTACCCTGCCGGACGGCGAGACGGGTGAGCGCCGCAACTGGATCGTCTCCATCATCGAGTCCCTGCGCGCCCACCCGGATCTCGAGGTCGTGCGCGAGGGCAGATGGGCCCACTACGAGGATCTGCTCACGTTCGGCGTGCGGCGCGGCCACTCGCTGCGCGGCGAGACGCTCGACTTCCGCCACGTGGCGGACTTCGAGGCCGCCTATCCCCTGTTCCTGGAGCGCCGGGAGCGGCTGATCGCCGCGGGCGTGCCGGGCGCCGCCGGGCTCGCCTTCCAGGTGGGTCTCCCCGGAGACCTCGACATGGCGCTCTTCACGATGGGGCCCCTGGGAGCGCTCCGGCATCGCGCCGCCTTCACCGAGGCCACGCTGCGGGAGATCCGCGCCATCTCCGCCCGGGCGGGTGCCAACGTGGTCTTCCAACTGGAGCTTCCCGCCGAGCTCGTGTTCGTCGCCCGCTCTCCGGCCCCGCTGCGGCCGTGGATCGCCCGTTGGCTCGGCGGTGGTGTCGCGTCGCTGGCGGCGCAATCCCCGGAGGGCACACGCTTCGGCCTCCACCTGTGCGTCGGAGACCTGAACCACAAGGCCCTCGCGAAGATGCGGGATACCGGACCCCTCGTGCGGCTGGCCAACGCCATCGTCCAGGCCTGGCCAGCCGGACGGCCGCTCGAGTTCATTCACGCCCCCTTGGCCGCCGCGGAGCAGCCACCGCCGGGCGAGCCGGAGTTCTTCACGGCGCTGCGCGAGCTGCGCATTCCCGAGCCGACGCGCTTCATCGCCGGTTTCGTGCATGAGGGCTCCTCGCTCGAGCGGCAGCGCGAGCTGCTGCGGCTCATCGAATCCCTCGTGGGCCGGCCCGTGGACGTCGCGACCTCGTGCGGCCTCGGCCGGCGCGAGCGTGAACCGGCGCTCGCGGCGCTGGAGCGCGCGGCCGCGCTCTGCGAGGGCTGAGACCTAGCGGCGTCCCTGCGCGCTGCACGCCATGCAGTGACGCGCCTCGGGGACGGCCCGCAGCCGGTGCCGGCCGATCGCCCCGCCGCAGCGCGCGCAGTGCCCGAACCGGCCCTGCTCGATGCGCACCAGCGCGTCGTCGATGTCCCGCAGCTCGCGCTCTTCCCGCTCCGACAGCCGCGCCCGCACCGCCTCCGCGCGCTCCTCCACCGCCTCGTCCAGCGCGTTCGGCTCCCGCCCGCTCCGCTGCTCCCCGGCCTCCGGCAGGTTGATCCGCAGCAGGCCTCGCAGACTGCTCCGCCGCTGCATCAGCGCTGTCCGTGCCTCGTCCATCAACGTGTTCATGGCGCTTCCCCACTTCTCCGGCGCCCTCCAGGGGTCCACCGGCCAGTGGGTTCAACCCATTTCAGGAAACGTGCCTCCCGCTTCCGTCCCCTGGAAACCCGCCGTCCGCGCGCAAGCTTTGCGGGGCCCCCGGGTCCCTGTGCACCCCTTGCGCACGCGAGCCCCGCCGCCCCCCTCGTACCCGCGCTGGAACATCCCTTGCTCCGGGTGTCAGCGGGCGTCACCCGAGGCCCCACGCCCCGCTCGAGGACACGCAATGACTTCCCTCACCTCGCATCCCACTCCCGGCTCCCCCCTCCAGGGGCTCCTTCCCCGCGAGCACGGCGTCTGGTTCCAGCTCGGCCTGCCCCTGGCCAGCGCCCTCTTCGTCTCCGGTGCGCCCGCCAGCGCCCTCTGGCTCACCGGGGCCGCGCTCGCCGGCCTGCTCGTCCACGAGCCGTTGCTGATGCTGCTCGGCCACCGGGGAGCGCGCCGCGGCGAGCGGGATGGAGGCCGCGCGAAGGTGTGGGGCCTGGGAGTGGGCGCGCTGGGAGCGCTGGCCTTCGTGCTCGGCGCCATCTCCCTGCCCACCGAGGCGCGGCCCTTCCTCGCACTGCCCGTCATCCTGGGCGGCGAGGTGCTGCTGCTCGCCTGGAACCGGCAGGAGCGCACCCTCTCGGGTGAGGTGCTCGCCGCGCTCGCGCTCGGAGCCTGGGCGGTGCCCATCGCCATGGCCGGAGGCCTGCCGGCGCCCACCGCGCTGACGCTCTGGGGCACCTACGGGCTGTCCTTCGGGCTGGCCACCCTGGCCGTGCGCACCGTCATCGCCAGCCACCGGCCCCACGCTCCCCGCGAGCGGCTGCGGTGCACCGGCGCGGCCCTGGTGGCCGCCGTCCTCCTCACCGCCGTCCTCTGGGCGCTCTGCTCCGGGCTCAACCCGCTGCGCGTACTGGCGCTGCTGCCCGTGGGCCTCGTGGCGCTCGGCCTGTGCGTGGCCCTGCCCTCGCCCCGCAAGCTGCACTCCATCGGCTGGACGCTGGGCGTGGCCGGCACCCTCACCCTGGTGTTGCTCGGGGTGGGGCTGAGCTGAACACGCCCGGCGCCACCGCGATTACAGCGGCCGGGGCGTGGACCCCGAGCCCGCCTGGCTCGACGCGGTCCGCTCCGTGGCCGTCTTGCGCGCCCGCTTCTCCACCGCGCGCACCGTGTCCAGCACCGCGTCCTTCTGGCCAAACCCCGCCAGGAAGCCGGGGATGGAGCCGCCGGGCTCCACCGTGAAGCGGTAGACGAAGTGCGCCTTGCCCTCGCCGCGCGGGGTGAAGATCCAGCTGCCCTGGTTGTGGCGCAGCCGCACCACGCCCTTCTGCTCCGGCAGGGCCCCGTTCTCCGAGGTCCACGTCTGGCGGAACTGCCCCGTCCCGTCCGCCCCCAGCAGCTCCTCGTCCACCACGCGCACCACGTAGTCCCGGTTGGAGATGACGGGCAGGTTCAGCCGCGTGTACGTCACGCGCGTCCCCTCCGGCCCCGTCGACAGCACCCGCGACTCCGTCACGTAGGGCATCCACTGCCGGAAGCTCTCGTGGTCCCTCAGCACCGACTGGATGTCCTGGATGCCCACATCCAGTACGCCTTCCGCCCACACTTCCCGGCCCCCGGGAATGTCCGTCCGCTTGCGCACCCGGATGGTCACGTCTCCCTCGGAGAACTGATCCCACCCATCCTCGGCGCTCGCCCCACCCGCCACCAACGCCACCACCAGAACCGCGAGGCCCGGCACGTACCTCATGTTGGACTCCCCTCACTTGAGGCGGGCCCTGGCCAGCTCCCCGCCCTCCACCAACACCACCACCGCCAGAAGTATCGACTTTTGGCACCGGCCAGGGCACGAACGTAGGCATATGACCGGGAACCTGACAGCCCCCCCACCCGAGCGCGGGCTTTTCTGTAATCGCACCCTCAACATGAGGGCCATCAAGGCCGTCGGCTATGACATGGATTACACGCTCATCCATTACAATGTGGAGGCGTGGGAACAGAGGGCCTACGAGCACATGAGGGATCGGCTCGTGGCGCAGGGCTGGCCCGTGGGCCACCTCACCTTCGAGCCGATGCTGGCCATGCGCGGCCTCATCATCGACACCGAGAAGGGCAACCTTCTCAAAGCCAACCGTTTCGGCTTCGTGAAGAAGGCGCTGCACGGCACGCGGCCCATGGACTTCGAGGCCCAGCGCAACGAGTACGCGCGCACCATCATCGACCTGTCCGAGCGCCGCTGGGTTTTTCTCAATACCTTGTTCTCACTTTCCGAGGCGTGTCTCTACGCCCAGGTGGTGGACATGTTGGATGACGGCAAGCTCGCCGGCCCCATGGGCTACACGGACGTCTACGAGCACGTGCGCCGCAGCCTGGATGCCACTCATATGGAGGGCGCGCTCAAGGCCGAAATCATCGCCGACCCGGGGCGCTACGTGCTGGCCGAGCCGGACACGGCCCTCGCGCTGTTGGACCAGAAGAACGCGGGCAAGAAGCTGCTGCTCATCACCAACAGTGAGTGGGCCTACACGCTGCCGATGATGCACGCGGCGTTCGACCCGTACCTCCAGGGGATGACGTGGCGCGAGCTGTTCGACGTGGTCATCGTCAGCGCGCGCAAGCCCGAGTTCTTCACCACGCGCTCCTCGCTCTTCGAGGTGGTGACGGCGCAGGGACAGGAAGGGCTGCTGCGTCCGCACTCGGGGCCGCTCAAGCCGGGGGTGCCCTACTTCGGCGGCAGCGCCCTGGAGGTGGAGCGCTCGTTGGGCATGAGCGGGGATGAAATCCTGTACGTGGGCGACCACATGTTCGGCGACGTGCACGTCACCAAGAGCGTGCTGCGCTGGCGCACCGCGCTCGTCATCCGCGAGCTGGAGGATGAGATCCGCGCCATCAGCGCCTTCCGGGCCACCGAGGCGCGGCTGGAGGAACGGATGGTGCGCAAGGAGCGCCTGGAGGCCGAGGCCTGCCAGGTGCGTCTGGAATTGCAGCGGCGGCGGATGGGCTACGGCCCGCGCGAGCCCTCGCCCCCGGACGAGCAGCTCCACGCCCGCGCCGCCGAGTTGCGGCTGCAACTGGAGGCGCTCGACGCGGAGCTGGGGCCCATGGCGCGCGCCGCCAGTGAGCTGGCCAATCCCATCTGGGGCCTGCTGACGCGGGCGGGCAACGACAAGAGCCACCTCGCGCGCCAGGTGGAGCGCTACGCGGACATCTATACGTCGCGGGTGAGCAACTTCCTCTTCGCCACGCCCTTCGTCTACCTGCGCAGCCCGCGCGGCAGCCTCCCGCACGACCCCACCACGCCGGGCGGCACGCCCGTGTTCCCTCCCTCCACCTCTGGGGGAGGCGACACGAGCGCTCCTTAGAAGAAGGACAGAAGAAGGACGTCCCGGGACCTACTGCGTGCGCCGCCACAGGTCCTGCAGATCCGGGGGCAGGTTGCTCTCCACGTCGTGGGCCTCGCCCTCGGAGATGTGCTCGCGCAGGCCCAGGAAGACGGCGCGCACGATGCCCTCCACCTCGGAGACGTCCTTGCGCAGGTCCTCCGCCACCACCCGTAGGAAGTCGTCCCGCGTCCGGCCGTACTCGCGCGCCGGCTTCTGCCCATCCTCCTTGGGCAGGAACTCCAGCAGCTTGCGCGGCAGCTGCGCCTCCAAATCCTTCGCCTCCTCGGGCTGGATGCGGTGCAGCAGTGCGTTGATGACCGACACCGCCGCACACTCCACCACCCCTGCCTCCAGCTTTCCGACCTCGGCCAGGTGCTTGATGAAGGCGGCGTAGCTGCGGCCGAGGTGGGATTGGTGGCGCTTCTCACTGCGGCTCATGGGTCCGCCGGTGGGCGTGTCGGCCATGTGGCTCTCCTCTGAAGTGTCGTTTCCTGGAAGGTGGACACGGGTGGGGGGCTGGCGGGAGCGGCCGATCAGGAAGGAGCTTCCAGGGACCCGGGCAGAGAAGGTGGGCTGGCTCGGGGACGGTGGGCTGGCTGGAGAGCGGCCGGGCGACCTGGCCGATCAGCAGGGCGTGTCAGACCCCCCTAGTATGAGTAGTGCCGTGAGCTACTCGACCACCAACGGCGCGTTGCGAGTCCTTGAGCAGGGCAACCTTCTCGACGGGGCGGACCTGATGCCTGTCCGGAATGAAAGCGAGCGAAAGAAGCGGGCTCGCAAGTCGGCTCCGGCTGCCAAGCCGGGCTTCGCCGCGGCTTTGAAGCTGGTGGTGCAGCACGGGCGGCAGCTCGCGAAGGAGATCGGCAAGACGGCGCTGTCGCGCTGCCCTCGCTGCGGCCACGTAGGCCCCACGGAGCAGGACTTCGGCACGCGCATCATCCGGGGCGAGCGCCGGCCTCAGTCCTGGTGCCGCAGCTGCCGCAAGGTGAACCTGCCGCCCCTCAAGTCCCTGCCCAACCTCTCGGGCCGGGCCGTGAAGGCCACCCTGGTCGAGACGGCCAACGAGAAGCCCTCCAAGGCGCGGCGGCGTCCGGCCGCTCCCCCGGCGGCCTCCCCGTCCGCTCCTCGAGACGGCCTGCTCTTCTCGGTGGATGAGCTCTCGCGCGGCAAGCGCCGCTCCTCCTGAAGCGCCTTCCCGGCGCTCCCCTGCGCGAGCGGCCGATCAGCGCCCCCGTCCGCCCCCCGCTGAGATGACGGTACCGCCCCACGCGCCCATTCCTCATCTGGCAGAGGAGGGAGAGCAGCATGGCGGTTCGATCGGACACGGTGGGCATCAAGAACCGGCGCCACGCGGCGACGTACGCCGTGCAGCATGGCCCCCAGTCGAGCAAAGGCAAACCCACCCCCTTCCGGGATGAGCTCCCGCTGCTGCGGCGCGAGCGGCTGCTGGCCCGGGCACGGTTGGGTCCGGCGTCGGAGCCCCGCCTGCCGAAGATTCCCCACGGGGAGGTCCCCGTGCGCGGGCGCAAGAAGCCCCCCAGTCAGATGCACATCAAGCGCAGCGGCGGTTGAGCGGCGCCGCGCAACAAAACGGAGACGGGCGCGATTCGCGGACTATGCTGGGTGCGAATGAGCGACGCGCTGTTCTCCTCGGAGTTCGAACCGGCTGACACCCGCTACCTGTGGCGGCTGTGGTTCGCGGACCTTCTGGACCTGGCCACCTCGGCGCTGCTGGGTTGGGGAGCGCTGCGGGCCCTGGACGTGGACCGGACACCGCACGCGCTCGGGGTGGCCGGCGGGGTGACGTGGGTCCTCATGTCCCTGGCCGGTGGACTGAGTGGGTGGACGCTGTGGCGGGGCGTGGTGGGCCTGCGGCTGGTGACGGACGGCAGCGCGCCGGGACCCGGGCGCGGCCTGCTCCGGGCCCTGCTCGTCCCGGTGGATGTGTGCATCTCGCCCTTCCTGCAGCGGCGCTACGGCGATCGCCTCCAGAAGGTGCAGCCGGAGGCCGTGCCCCCGTTCACCAAGAAGTGGCAGCGCGGCCTGGTCTGGCAGGGCTTCTGGCTGGTGCTGGTGTTCGCCTCGGTGTGGTTCCTGGTGATGCCCACGAAGCGCGAGGCCCTCGGCTACCTGAAGAAGCTGGATGGGTGGCGCTGCTGCCACGCGAAGACGCCGCCCTCGCCCTTCAAGTGCTCCACGTCCGTGTCGCGCGCGGTGAGCGAGGCCGAGGATGGGGACGCGCAGGCCCAGGCCCTCGTGAAGGACTGCCCGAAGGCCGCGGCCGAGATGGGGCGCTGAGCCAGCAGGCGCCCGGCGTCAAGGGAAGCCAGCGGGGGATGGAAAACCGGCCCGGGTGTCCTTACCTCCGATGAAGGAGGCCACTCTATGGCAGTCAGGACCCGGGAAGCAGGCGTCAAGAACAAGAGGCGGGTGACGAGCGCCGACGAAGCGCAGCCCAACCGTCAGGCTCAGGGACTCGGCAAGGGGAAGAAGACCGTGCCCCGTGACCAGGCCGCGGCGCTGCGGCGTCAGAAGCTCATGCGCAAGGCCACTCCTGGCCCGGCCATGACGGAGCCCGTGGGACTTGGGCCCGCCACCACCGAGGTGCGGCCCGGCAAGAGGACCGTCACCCGGCGCAAGACGAAGCGCGGCAACGCCCTGTAGCGCGCCCGCGACATCCAACAACCCATACCCGACAGATGGACCGGCCCCCTGGTCATTCCGGCCGGTCATCCCTACCTACATGTGGGGGGAGAACCCATGCCAGAGAAGACCAAGCAGCTGCGCTCCAAGACGGCGAAGGCCAAGGGCACGACGTTGACGGTGAAGGCCTCGGACCTCGGCGACGTCCCCGCCGGCAAGAGCGCCCACGCCCTCAAGAAGAGCGGCAGCATCGTCGGCCGCGCCAGTACCACCGAGCGCTCCGTCAGCCGGCGCCGCGCGCCCGGCGAGGGCAAGACGGCCCAGAGCCTCAAGCTGCCCCTGCCCGAGACCGGCAGCTCCACCTCGCGCCGCAAGACGATTCCGGACGAGGCCGCCGCCCAGTACCGCCACGGGCCGCACCGCAAGACGGTGCCCAGCGAGGCCGCCGCCTACCGCCGCGAGGAGCGTCCGAAGGTTCCCCGCAACGAGGCCAAGCAGCGCCAGGAGACGCGCGCCAAGCGCGGCTCGCCCGTGCAGGGCCGCAAGAAGGCCCCGAGCGAGATGGAGATCACCCACGCCGGGGGCCCGCGCAAGCGCACGCGCCTCCACGGCGGCTGAGGGCCCCGGCCCGTCCTGACGGGCCGCCACGGCGCGAGCGCGTGGCGTGGAGCAGCGCCCACGCGCCCACGCCCCACCCCCACGGGCTTGCCCCCGGTGCTCCTGCGCAACCGCTCGCCTCCTCGGGGAGCGGTGCCGGCGGTGTCTGGCCACACGGAGTGAAGCAGCGGCACGCGTCCTCGCCTTCGGGCTCCAGGCGCGCGCACACGCTGCCCGCTCCACATTGCGCGTCCTCGGAACACAGCGCGCCGTAGTCCCCCTCCTGCAACGCGGGCTGGAGGCAGCGCGCCGCGCCTCCCTCGGCCACGGACTCACACGCGAGCCCCGCAGGGCACTGCGCATCGCTCGTGCACGCGGCGCCGCAGAGGGACTCGAGTGCCAGCACCGGGCCCTCGGGCTCCAGGCGCTCGGCGAGGAAGGGGAGGATGAAGTCCGCGAGCAGCGCGTCCACCCGGACGTTGAAGGCCTCCGTCCGGCAGGCCACGTCGCCGCTCGCGGTGACGCCCACGAGCACCTCGCGCCCTTCCGTGTCCCGCACCAGCACCGGCCCTCCGCTGTCGCCCACGCAGCTCATCGCCGGCGAGGGCCCCGCACGGAAGGCGCCCCCCTCCACCTCCGTCAGCACCAACCCGCCCTGGCGCCGCTGGCCCGCGGGTGTACTCGCGTCCTTCGTATCGCCAAAGCCCACCACGCGCGCGGACTGGCCCGGCGCCAAGGAGGCCTTCCCGGCCTCGGGGAGTGGGAGCGGCGACACGTCCACCCGTTTCGACAGGCGCAACAGTGCCGCGTCCAGGGCGTGGCTCGCCCGGTCATAGCCCGGGTGCCGTACCGCTCGCGCCACCCGGATGAAGCGGCCCTCGGACTCGGGCTCCGGCAACAGCCTCGTGCCGAGGAAGACTTCGTAGGCCCCGTCCGTGCCGAAAATCTCCAGGCAGTGCGCCGCCGTCAGCACCACGTCCGGGGAGATCAGCGCCCCCGTGCACAGCAGCGTCAGGGGTTCGCCCGTGCAGCGCGCCCGGCGGGCCACCAGCGCCACCACGGCGGCGTCATCCGGCGCGTCCGTGCCGGAGACCACCGCGTCCGTGCGGGTCGCGGCGGTCGGTGCACCGGGCGGAGCCGGGGCACACGCGCTGAGCATGCACAGCGCGAGGGACAGGAGGACACCCGGGTTCATCCGAGGGGAAGTGACGCGGCGGAGCTCACTGCGCCGCCCGCTCCTGGCTCACCTCTCCCGCCAGGCCCGCCCTCTGCTCGTGCAGCTTGGCCAGGCTCGCGCGGTAACGCGACAGCTGCACCTGCAGCCGCTTCGCCTCCTCCGTGTTCCCGTTCGCCTCCGCGACCAGCCGCTCCTCCTCCAGCCGCTCCACGTCGCGCTCCATCAGCTCCGTCATGCGCACCAGCTTCCCGTGCTTCCACTCCGGCGTCTGCGGCAGCTCCGGCTCGATGGGATCGTTCTGCTGCGGCGGCGGATTGGCCACCTCTGGCTCCGGCACCACGTCTCCCGGACCGATCGGCACCTCCGTCGCTCCGCGCCCTTCCGAGGCCGCCACCGCGTGCGGCTCGGAGCGCACCGGCGCCGGCGGCTGCGCCCGCGTGGCGGCCGGAGCGGACACGGAGGCGGACGGGGAGGCCGGGGACAGCGTCGTGGACGGCAGCGCCCCGGCCGGGGCCGTGGCCTCGGACCCGGTCAGGAACAGGCGCAACACCAGCGCGGCCCCCAACAGCAGGGCCGCACCGAGAGGGAGAAGGAAACGGGACCGGTTGTTCATCGCTCCTCCATTATAGGCGCAGCTTCCAGCCCTCCGGATGCTGCTCCACGCGCAGTAACATCGGTTGCTCACGGACCTTCCCGTCCCGAGCCACCCGCGCGCGCACCACCACCGCTTTCGAATCCCGTCCGTCCACCTTCGCGTCCAGCACCTCCACGAGGGAGACACTGTGCTCGTTCAGCTCCTGCACGGTCGCCTGGCAGGTGTCGCCCTCCTTGCCGGTCAGCAAGGGAGCGAGCACCGTGCAGTCGCCCGAGGGCAGCGCCTCGAAGAAGCGCTGCACCGTGGCCTGGGCGGCCTCGGTCTTCCGGGACTCCGAGTGACAGCCGAGGGCGGCCACCAGGCCCAGCCACAACGCGGCGCGAGGCACCGCCCTCCTGTTCAGCCAGCGCATCATCAGTAGCAGTTCGGAGCGTACATCTCGTCGTCGCTCGCGGAGCCAAACTGGTCGTCGCAGTAGGCGCTCGCCAGCGCGTGGCCGTTGCGCACGCAGCCGTCGTGGTTGGTGGCGTCCAGCGTGTACTGGGTGTCACCGCCGCAGCCACCGCCGCAGCGGCCGAAGCAGATGCCCATCACCTTCGGGCGGCTCCAGTGGTCCGGCTCGCCGCACTTCCACACGCCGGCGCTCAGGTAGTACTCGTCGCCACTGCACGTGGTGTGGTCGCCGAGCTGGGCGATCTGCTGGTTGCCCGTGTAGTCGAAGCCGCCGTGCTGGCAGTCGTGCTTGGCGTAGGAGTACCAGTTGTACACGCCGCCGCAGCTGCCCGTCCAAGCGCCGTTGCACTTCGCGTAGCTGCACAGCATGGTGTAGCCACGGCCCTGCTCACCCATCACCGTGCGCTGCAGCTCCACGGACGAGGGGTGCTGCGACCAGAGGCTCACCGCGCGCCGCAGGTACTTGGCCTCGGGCGCCGCCGCGTCACCCGCGGGCAGCTGCGCGTTGAGCGCCGCGTACAGGCCCGCCAGCACCTCGCGGTCCCCCTCCAGCATCTGCGTGTCCTGGCCGCTCTCCGCCGCGAAGCCGTCCAGCGACGACACGCCGTTGGCCGCGTCCACCAGGCCCGTCAGCGACATGCCGTTCTGCCGCACTTCGATCCGGTAGACGCCCTCCTCCACCTGCTTCGAGGAGAACCAGGCCTCGGTGCCCGCCTGCGCGAAGCGGCCGGACACCACGCCGGTCTCCTGCTTCAGCTCCAGACCGTCCACCGCCTGCGCCGCATCCTCCGGGCGCGTGCCGGTACCACAGCCCAACAGCATCACTGCCGCGACTGCTCCCAAAACCTTACGCATAAGCTCGCATCCCTCTCTGCACCGGAGTTTTCCGGTTCCGCAGAAAATGAGAGAAGAACGCGTTTAACGGATTTACAAACTTTCATCAAGTCGGTCCGCGTCAAAGGCGCGGGCCCGCGGGGTGGAAGAGGGGCAACACCCCCGCGGCGCGGACGAGGCCCTGGGCGTCCTCGGGGAGGGACTCGTGGGCGCCGATGGCGAGCAGTCCCCCGGGCACCAGCCGCTCCAACAGCCGCGCCAGCACCTCGCGCTGCACGGGCCGGGCGAAGTAGGTGAAGGCCACGTTGCGGCAGAGCACCAGGTGGAAGGGGCCCTCGGGCATGCCCTGGCGCAGATCCTGGCAGCGGAAGTCGAGCCCCTCGCGGTACTCGGGCCGCAGGCACAGGGTGTCCCCCTGGGAGGTGAAGGCCTGGTCCACCCACCCGGAGGGCAGCTCGCGCAGCGTGGCGCGCCGGTAGCAGCCACGGCGGGCCCGCTCCAGCAACGAGGCGTCCGCGTCGGTGGCCACCAGCTCCAGGCGGAAGTCCGGGAAGCGCGGCCGCAGGCCCAGTTGGAAGAGGACGGCCACCGTGTACGGCTCCTCCCCGGAAGCACACCCCGCGCTCCACACGCGAAAGGTGGACTCGCCCCGGGCGCGCGCGGCCTCCAATAAATGGGGCAGCAACGGTTCACGGAGCGCGTCGAAGACGCCCTGGTCCCGGTAGAAGCGCGAGATGGTGACGCGGCAGAGCGCATCCAGCACGGCCCGCTCGGCCGGGTCCACCTCCAGCCGCTCGAGGTAGGCGGCCAGCCCCGGCACACCAAGTTCCTTCATCCTCCGGCCCACGCGCTTGCACACCTGCCCGCGCACGCGGCGGAAACCCTCGTCACGCAGCTCCAGGCGCGACGCGGCCCACCGCAGCAATTCCAGACACTCGGCATCCGTCACGCACCACCTCCGCTCCACGATTCCCGCCATTTCACCACTGGCGCTCCTGGCCCCATACATGGAGCAAGCACTCAAAAAGGTCAGGCGCGCAGCTTCTCAAGAACTGGAAGCCCCGCGGCCACCCGGGTTGTTGAAGGCCTAACGGGCGTGGTGTCCTTCCGGACAGGCGGCTCGAACCGGCGACCGGGTTCATCGTTAAGACCTCGGCGGGCAACCCCCACCTTGGCCCTACGAGCGCCGGCATTGCCGGCAGGAGGCAGTCATGGCCGAAGAGATGAAGCGAGCCTACCCCCAGTCCGTCCTCGTGCTCGTGATGGCCGCCGTGTTCGCGGGCTGCGGACCCGGCGAGGAGCAGGTGACCGAAGAGCGGATGAGCGAGGAGCTCTCGCACCAGGAGCTCGCGGTCCGGGCAGCCCACCGGTTCGCGGACGCTGGAGGCAAGACGCAGTGGGTGAACACGGTGCGCAGCGCGACGGAGACCGATGCGCCCGTGGCCGTCGTGCACGACTCGCAGGGCAACCTCCTCACGCTGGGCAACCACCGCACGCCCATCGACCTCGGAGAGGGCCCCATCGGCTCGCCCCCGGACGCCTCCGTCCTGGTCCTCTCCAAGTATTCGCTCCAGGGCAGGCTGCTGTGGGCCCGGCCCCTCGCGGCGCCTCCGGGCAGGGACACCCCGTACGTGCGAGGACTGGCCCTCGCGGTCGGGCCCAGCGACACCGTGCTCCTCACGGGCGTGCAGAGCGGTGGGTTGGAGCTCGGCGGGCACGTGCTGCCGCCCGGGGCCTTCCTGGCGCGGCTGGATGGGAACGGGGAGCCGCTCTGGGCGCGCTCCCTGCCCACGCTGGCCACGGAGCTGGCCGTCAACACGCGGGGCCACATCACCCTCGGTGGCACCCTGACGGGCCAGGTGGACTTCGGCAACGGCCCCACCACCGGCGCCAGCAATCCCTACCTCGTCCAGTACGACGCCCAGGGCACGCTGCGCTGGCTGTTCGTCGACTCCGCGCGCGGCGTGTCGATGGACCTCGCCCAGGATGACGCGGGAGACCTGTACCTGGCCGGCGGCCGCTTCGTCCCGCCCTCCCCGCTTCTGGTGCCCTCGCTCTCGCGGGTGTCCTCCGAGGGCACGCTCCAGTGGACGCAGCTGCTCGAGGGCGCCACGGGGGTGGCCATGAGCGTGGCGGCACGCGGTGGCGTGGGGGTGGTGTCTGGCTATTTCACGGGGACGATCGTCTTTGGTGGGCAGGAGCTCGCCGCGCCCACGAGCCGCGGCTTCGCGCTCGCCTACGGCCGGGACGGAAACGCGCTCTGGGGCTCGCTGCTCGGCAGCACCTGGGGACTGGTGGAGATGGACCAGGGCTTGGGCGTGGTGGTGGCCGGCCGCTACACGGGAGGCGAGGACTTCGGCCTGGGCCTCGGCACGCTGGAGGGCTACCCGGGCGCGACCAACGTGTACACGCTGCGGCTCCAGCGCCCCACGGGGAATCTCCAATGGAGCCACACGTACCCGTCCGCCCAGACGCTGCCGGTGGACCTGTCCGTGTCGCGTTACGGAGACAGCGCCCTCACCGGCACCTTCCGGGCTCCGGTGGACTTCGGCACCGGCCCGCTGAGCTCCGCTCCGGGCGCCAACGCCTTCCTGTTCCAGTTGGCACGCTGAGGGCGGAGCGAGGTCAGTCGAGGAACCGGCGCTCCCAGCGGCGCCGCTCTTCTGGAGAGAAGTCCTTGTCGTACTGGGGCCCTTCGTAACGCCAGGGCTCCAGCACGCGAGCCAGCTCACGGTAGGCGGGAAGCGTGCGGCCCTGCTCGGTGTCGCCCGCCTCCGGCCATTCGCCGAGCGTCACCACCGCCCGTCCACCCTCCAGTTCCTGCACCGTGGTTCCCGGCGAGTGCAGCCGCGCACGCAAGGCATCCACACCGCCCAGCTCGCCCAACACCGGCTGGCCCAGGAACGTGAGCCACGAGGGGCCTCGCACCCGCGTGCCGATGTTGTACGCGAAGGACTCCACATCGGGGATGTCCATGCCCGGGTAGCGGAAGCACCGCTCGCGAATCTCCTCCGTCACGCCCACCACGTCGTTCGGACCCAGGAAGGCCAGGCCCACGTTCCCGGAACAAAAGGGCAGAGGGGCCGCCAGTTCCAACGCCAGAGCGCGTACCCGCTCCGGGCCGTGCTCCTCCAGGTACTCTGTGGGCAGCCAGAACGACGCCACACACGCGTGCTTGTCCGAGCCTCTCCACTCCGGGTCGTCGATCCGCCTGCCGTAATATTCGAAATGGTACCGCGCCGGACCACCCGTGTTGGCCTCCTCCAGGATGACGCGGGGCCAGCGCACTTCCAGGAGCTTGCGCCGGGTGAGCGCCCAGCCTTCCGCGTCGAGTTCCTGAGGGTCCCCCTCCTCGTCCACGTAGAAGGCGAAATTCTCCACTCCCACCGCGTTCACGTAAGTGTCCATCGAGCGCATCACCGCCCGAGCCATTTCCGTGTGCGGCCGACGCATGTAGAAGTCCAGCCGCAAGCCTTCATGTATCCAGTAGCCCCCGAACCTCGTGCGGAGGCGGATTCTCGGATAGCGCCCACTCACCAGAAGACTCCTTCCCCGGGGCCGATGAGCTTGACATCGGGCCCGAATGCTTCCCGGTATATATTGCCTTGAGTGCTGCCCTCGTAGACATGACCCGGAGGGTACTCCCTCCACGTGGGCGCCGTGTCGAAGTCCACACACCGGAACTTGAAGTCGTAGACAGCCAGCACCTGGAGCGGGTCTCCCGTGTGGATGACCAGATCCGGCTCCAGCGTCCCCTTCAATTTCTCGCCCCCTTGCCGCAGCAACTCCGCCTTCTCCTCGGGGCTGATGAGTGACTTCTCTTTCGTCTCCCGATTGAACCGGTAGCGAGGCTTGAGGCTGAACTTCAGGCCCATCCCACTCAGCTTCGCCTGGGCGCACGCCAAGGCCACCTCGTGCATCTCCAACCCGAGCCGGATGGCCCACGTCACACTCCGGCCCCCCGCATCCACCGTCATGGCCTTGCACTCGGCCGCCTTGGGTACCAGCCCCTTGAAGGCCCCCTTGTGGCGCGACAATACCTCCGTGCGCGCGTTGTTCGCGCATTCCTTCAGCACCTCCCTGATCGAGGTCTTCGTCTCGGGACTCAGCGCGTGGCCCACCGCGGCGGCGGACGCCACGGCCGCCCCCACCGTCTGCACCGGCCCGGTGGCCACCTCGCTTCCGCTCGCGGTGGCGCAGTAGAACGGATTCTTCAGACAACCGGCCCGCAGTGAATCCAAGGCATACGAACGCGGTGCCTCACGGCCGGGCGTGCTCGCACAAGCCCCGAGCAGCAAGCAGCCTGCGACCAGCCCTCCCCAACGGCGTATGAAGTGGTGCGGCATGTCTTCTCCTTTCGAAGCGCCCATGATGTCGCAGCACCAGCAACCAGGAAACACCTCCTGCTGGCGAAGGCCGTGAACGCGCACTGGGCGCGGTGGGCGTGGAGGTGAGCCGCTTCGGGGACGACGGCACCGGCCCCCTCCCCCAGTTGAAGGAGTGAGCGCTGAACATCCCGGCCCCGCTCTGTCAGATGATGGCCGTTGCGGGCGCTCGGCGTTAGGCCCTCGGCACGTGTCTGGTGTTGGCTTCCCCAAGGAGCAGGGGGGATGCCCTATGCCACGCCGCCAGATGGTGGTCCCAGGAACGGGAGGAGTGCTCTACGAGAGCGCCGGAGGAGCGCGGGCCGCGACCATCTTCGAGCTCCTCACCCAGGCCGGTGCCGCGCAGACGCTCCGATGCAAGCACGGGCCGGATCCGGAGTCGCTCGAGCCGCTCGACAACCCGCTCGTGGCCCGCGGGTACATGACGCTCGCCTACGAGCCCTTCGCGCACGCGTTCCCCAAGTGGGACTTCTTCGATTACGACTGGCGGCTCGACATCCGCTACAGCGGCAAGCGGCTCGCCGAGCAGCTCCAGGCCGAGGCTCCCCGCGGTGACCGCTGGCGGCTCGTGGCGCACTCCCAGGGAGGGCTCGTGGTGCTGGCGGCGGCCCGGCTCCTCGGCGCCGAGGAGTTAGCGCGGCTCGTCCAGGGCGTGTGTTTCGTGGGCGTGCCCTTCTTCGGAACGGTGAACGCGCTGCTCGCCCTGCTGCAGGGGACCTTCTTCAAGAGCTCCATCCCGAAGGACGTGGTGCGCACCTGGCCCTCCATCTACCAGATGCTGCCGCGCTGGAGCGTCACCAAGGGCAACCCCAACCGCCCCGAGCTGCTCCTCGACTCCACCTGGATGAAGGCCGGGCTCCTGCCCGCGCCCGGTGCGCCCGTGGACCTCTCACAACATATCGACAGGGGGATGCTCGAGCGGGCCCGGGCCCTGCACCGGGCCACGTCGACCGGCTACTTCGAGCCCCTGCGCAAGCTCGACTTCATCCGCATCGTCCAGGGCAACAACCTCAGCACCCCCTTCCGGCTCCCCCACTTTCCGGGCACGGAGGAGGTCATCACCGCGGACGGAGACAGCCTCGTGCCGGACCAGTTCACCCGCGACAGGCTGCCCTCGTGGGTGCAGGACGAGGCCACCATCCGCCGCCTTCCCGCCGCGGAGCACTCGCAGCTCTGCAGTGACTCCAACGTCTTCGGGCTCTGTCTCTGATGCGCTCCACTCCCCTCCTCCTGACCGCCGTCCTGCTGCTCGCGTTGGCTCCGGCCGCCGCCCAGACCCCACCGGCCGCCGAGCCCATGCCCATCGCCGACAGCGACGGGGATGGCGTGCCGGACCTGCCCGCGGGCCAGACAGAGGCGCCTCCGTGCCATCCCGGCCAGATGCAGGCGTGCGCCGACAACTGCCCGCTCGAGCCGAATCCCGGCCAGGAGGACCGCGATGGGGATGGAGCGGGAGACACCTGCGACCTCTGCCCGCTCTCGCCCGTGCGGGACGGCGAGCACGCCGACGCGGATGACGATGGCGTGGGCGACGAGTGCGACACCTGCCGGCTGCCCAATCCCCGGAACGAGCGCGGCGAGCAGGCGCCGTGTCCCGAGGCGAAGGCCCACTCGGAGTGGAGAGATCCCAATCCCCTCGGCCGGCGGTTGCAGTTCTTCATCCGCCCCCTGGCCCTGGGATACCGGTACCAGGGGAGTTGGGTCGGCTCGACGGGGCTCGGACTGCATCTGGGGGGCTCGCTCGGCGAGTGGCGCTTCGACGAGAAGGGCACGGCCTTGAAGGTGCCCGCCTGGTACTGGTCCGCCGGGGTGTATGGCGATGCGGCGAACCTCTTCGCGGCCGAGCACCTGGGCCCCTACGCGGCGCTCGACTTCCGGCCGATGAACTGGGCGCCCTACGCGCGCTCATGGGCCAAGGAGTTCAAATTCGGCATCGGCGCGCATCTGCTCTGGTCCAAGCGCGTGGAGGGCGCCGAGAACCGCCCGCTCCACCTGGGCGTGGGGCCCAGGGTGGGCTTCCTCGACATCCTCTCGGTGATGCCCTTCGCCCAGTTCGACCTCGCCAATGGCCGCGCCTTCTCCTGGGGTGGGATGCTGGTGTTCGACTTCAAGGTCCTCCAGGACCTGGGCGTACCACTGGCGAAGTGAGGTCAGTGGAGGGCGGACGGCGGCCGCACCGTGAAGATCAGGTCGTCATGGTCGTCGTAGTTGCCGGTGCTGCAGATGGACGGGGGGCTGTTCGTGTTGTTGGAGTCGACGAAGCGGAAGTTGGCGCGCACGGCCTGCACGCCGCCCGTAGGCAGGGTGTACGTGACGGAGACGGTGTTGAGACCGCTGCGGCTCGGGGTGTACGTGCCGAGGTACGTCCACGACGGGCTCTCGACGCTCGCCGAGTAGTACAGGTCCAGCTTGTCCTGCACGAGCGAATAGGCATACACGGTCGCCTCGAGCTTCACCGTCTTGCCCGCGGCCAGGGTGGAGCCGTCCGTGGTGCTCACCGTGAGGCGCTCGATGGCCCGCTTCGCGAAGTAGCCACTCCAGGTGCCGTCCGCGCAGCTCGCGTTGAGCGTGTTGGGCCTGTTCACCTCGGGGTACGCGTCGGAGCGGCCGTTGAGCAGCGAGCCCGAGTCACAATTCGGGCCCTCCACGAAGCAGCCAGGCGCCTGGTACGTCGTGTCGAAGGTCGCGGTCTGGAGCGTCAGCACACCGTCCTCGTACGTGCCGAGATCCTCCACCGGGGACAGCATGTCTCCACCACAAGCACCGAGGGAAAGCGAAAGCAGGGCAATGAAAAGGGTATGGCGCATGGGATTCTTCCTTCATCCAGGGTGAGGTGTTTCCCGTCCCCGAGAAGTTCGGGGTGGCTTGATGAGGAAGAAGTACAGCGGCGGTCGTTACGACGAAACTGGCATAATCTGGTTCGAAACGTTCGAGAAAATCGGCATGTGCTCCAGGTCAACTCCAGCCCATGCACCCGGTTTTACTGGGGATTTTCCGAGTGGAGCCCCTGGGCCCGGGTTGAATTCCAAGAGCCTGGGAGATTCGGACGCAACTCCGCGACGGACGCCGCGACAATTGTTCAAGGAGATTGCTCATGTCCAACTACCGCATCCGCCAGGGCGACACCCTTTCGGCCCTCGCCACCCGTTTCAAGACCAGCGTTTCGGAGTTGGCGCGCATCAACAAGATCGACAACCCGAACCTGATCTACGCGGGCAAGACCCTGCGCATCCCCGGCCACGCCCGGAACGACAGCTTCGAGCCCACCAGGGGCGGCGGTACCCGCGGCGGCGGCACGAGGGCTTCGGGTGGCTCGCAAAGCAGCGGCGGCACGCGGGGCGGCGGACAGGTCGAGGGAAGCCGTGGCGCCGGAAGCCCGGGCCAGGTGACTCCCGCGATGCGCAAGCTCGCGACCGCGGGCCGTGCGGCGGCCATGAGCATCGGCGGGTACAACAGCCAGGGCCTGTGCGCCACCGGCGTGAGCAAGGCCATCCAGAACGCCTTCGGCTTCAAGGTGTGGGGCAACGGCAACCAGATCGACAACAACCTGCCGCGTGACAAGTTCAAGCAGGTCAACATGTCGCTGGAAGAGGCGCTGAAGACTCCGGGCCTCGTCCTCACCTGGGAGAAGACCTCGTCGCGCCTGGGCAGCATCTACGGCCACACCGCCATCACCACCGGTGACGGCCGCTCGTCCGTGAGCGACTTCATCGAGCGCAACACGCTCAGCGCCGGTGGCCGCTCCGGGCTGAAGGTCTTCATGCCGACGATCTGACGCTCGCCGCCTGGCCGAGCACCGTCGCAACCGTCGCCTCCGGGGCTGCCAACCGGAGGCGTTGTCATGTGTGGCCCGCCCCGGGAGATGAAGCCCGTCAGCGAGACGGCAGTGCACCTGTCCTGGAGCTGCCTGGAAGGAGCCCGTTCCCATCCCCACCCTGGGCAGCACTGAAGGGCATCTGCGGCGGCGAGGATCTCAAGCTCACCCTCGACTCGGAGACCCAGGACGAGCCCGTGAATGACACCGGTCACGGCAAGGGCTCGCCCGACGCCCGGTGGGTGGATGATCGGACGGACGCGGTGTACCTCCGGGCCGAGCGCAGTGGCCAGGGCGACGGGCGCACGTAGCGCATCACCTTCACGACGGTCGGCGTCCCGCCTGACCAGGGCAAGGGCTCGAAGCCTGTCGACTCCGGTGGCACCTACGACTCGTTCGGTGGGTGGCCGCTGAAGGGCCTTTCCCTGGCGCCCTCGCGGCTGGACGGTGCGGAGTCTCATCGTCATCCCGGGTTGACAGAGCGCTCTCGGAGCTCGCTGTCATACTCCGGCCAGCCCCGCCAGGACTCCCCAGGCCCTGAATTCGTTGGAGGACGTAGCCATGCGTTTCCGCGCATGCATCGCACTTCTGCTCTTTGTCTCAGCCTGCGCCACGTCAGTGCCGAGCCCAAGAGAGCCAGCGGCCCGAGACCCGAGGTTCGCCAACCTCCAGCGAGCGGCGACGCTGCCCTGGACGGACGGGGGGCTGTGCGCCGTCCGCGAAGCTTCCGAGCCCTGGCCCGTGCTGGTGGAGCGGTGCTTTCATGCCCTCGACCATGACCGGCTCGCGTTTCACGACACCACAGGACGATGCGCGGTTGCCTCCGCTGGTGCCGCTGCCGTGGGACTCGGGGTCTGGGAGCCTGCATTGAAATACCTCTATTCGTTGGAATGGGGGTGACCACGGTGGCGTTGTCTGCGAGCTCGTGCGCTCCTTCCTCTGGCGAGAGCATCCTTGATGCGCCGCTCGTGCGCGGGGGTCAGCCGGAAGCACA